>CALXWB010000001.1 GCA_944392225.1 uncultured Alphaproteobacteria bacterium
CGCAAAGGCTCCAAGGTTTATTTGGAAGGTCAGCTCCAAACTCGCAAATGGGAAGACAACAACGGACAAGAACGCTATACAACCGAGATTGTTTTGCAAAACTATTCCGGCAATTTGGTGCTCCTTGACGGTCGCGGTGACGGTGCTCCGGCCGGCGGCAACGATGTCTTCTCCGGCTCTTCTTCCGGTTGGGATTCTACACCTGCAGCGCCTGCTGCCGACTTGGATGATGATATTCCGTTTTAAGCGGTTGGAAAAACAAAAAAAGCCTCGTTTTTTACGAGGCTTTTTTTTACAATAATAAGTAAGTGCCATAAGTTGAGCAATCAACTACGGCATATTGATTGTTCTTATTTTTGTATATGTAACAATGAAGTCTTGAGATGTATGTCTCTTTTATGGGCAGAGAACAATCTTGACTTCGACCAATTGTATAATATTCATTGGGTTTAAGCTTTTGAATGATATCCCATTCAGGAAAAACTTCCGTTTCATCAGCTAACACCAGTTTGAAAAAGGTGTTTTGGGTCAGGGCTAAAAGCTCCGGTTTACGTTCGTTCATGTTGGTTATTGCCTGAATCTCTTCCGGCGCGGAAAAAATTTCGGAGAAATGTTCGGTATTGAAAATTTTCTCAGGAAATTCTTCCAAATACACACTAACGTGATCAGAAATTTTTTCTAACTTGCAAAGGTGATAACGTTTACCTATGCATAGATAATCACTGTTTGGAAAATCAGTGCCTTGTGGCAAAGATGTGCACACAACTATCCGAGAGCTCGGATCAGATAAATTTAATTTTTTCATAATTGCATAAATTATAGGTCATTGACCTATTTTTTATTATATTTTTTATTTGGAGGCAAGGATTTTATTTTCTTTTTTTCTTGTTTCTTATCTTCTATCAGAGGTGTGGATATCGGTTTGTCAATCATTTTCTGGATGGCATAATTAAAATCTTGCGGCGCAAAAAGCAGATTAACCAGCTCCATGGGGTTTTGTCCCAAAGCAATTTGTTGTCGGGCAATTTCGGCAGCTGCTTGCTGGACAATGCTGTTGCGAAAAGCTTCTTGTGCGCTCTCTTTGCTGGCTAGTTCTTTGCCTTGTTTGTGTTCATAGAGTTTCCTTTCAAAGCGGGCAAACTCATAAACAGGAGAGCCACCCTTTTGATAATCTGCCATATCTTGATGAAAGGTTTTGGCATCCATCAGCGCGCGAATGCCTTTGCCGTTGCAGTCCCGATAAATCATCCAATCGCAAGCAAGCTCAACGTTCAAGGCTTTGTCTACCTCTTTTTCGGAGATGTTTTTAAATGAGATGGCTTTGATGTTGCCGGCCAAGGTTTCAATGGTGATATTTTCTTCAAAATATTCTTTATTATAGTTTTTGGGGGCACGTGGGTTCATCAAAGAACGGCTTAAACATAAGGCAACCAGCGCAAGCTTTAGTTCTTGGTTGGACATATAACCAATTTTACGCGGGTCTTTTTTGACCTCTATATCTTCCAGCACTTGTTGCACGCAAAAAACATTCAATTGATGCAACAATTCCAATTGTTCTTCGTCAAGAGGAACATCTGATTGAATTTGGCAATTGCTGGCTCTTTCCACAATTTTGTGAATGGCTTCATCAATGAGGTGTTGCTTATCAATCATCATAAATATCCATATAAATCATTTCATTTGCCGTAATATAGCATATTTTTGTTCCTATGGCTATATCTTTTTTAAGGCTTATTTTTTCTTTTTACAGCGTTTTTGCGTTAACTTTTAAAATCCAAATTTTAATATAAATCAAAATTAAGGCCGTTTTTTTGCCCGTGGAGCGCAATTTATGCTTTTTTATGTGCGTAAGTTCCAATATTTGCTGGAGAGGTGAAGATATTTTTGCTATATTTTGGGCAGTTTGTAATTAAAAAAAGGATAAAAAAGTGAGTGAAGATAATGAAAATTTAGACACGGTTGCCGAGCCGGTTAATCCAAACAGCGGTCAGGATATTTCCCCCATCGGCATTTGTGATGAAATGAGACGCTCTTATCTTGATTATGCCATGAGCGTTATTGTTTCCCGTGCCTTGCCTGATGTGCGCGACGGTTTGAAGCCGGTGCACCGTCGTATTATTTATTCTGCTTATGAAAACGGCTATGATTATAACAAGCCATTTCGTAAATCTGCCCGTATCGTCGGTGATGTTTTAGGTAAATATCACCCGCACGGCGATAGCTCGGTTTATGAGGCTATGGTCAGAATGGCGCAGCCTTTCTCCATGCGTGTTCCTTTGATTGACGGTCAAGGTAACTTCGGTTCTATGGACGGTGACAGTGCCGCTGCCATGCGTTATACCGAGGCTCGTTTGGCCAAGGTGGCTCATGCCCTTATTGACGATATTGAAAAAGATACCGTTGACTTTATGCCGAACTATGATGAAAGTTTGCAAGAGCCAACCGTGCTCCCGGCCGCTTATCCAAACTTGCTTGTCAACGGTGCTAACGGTATTGCCGTCGGTATGGCTACCAATATTCCGCCGCATAATTTGGGTGAGGTGTTGGATGCTTGTTGCGCTTATATTGATGACCCGCAAATTTCTATTGATGATCTCATCCGCATCGTGCCGGGGCCGGACTTTCCGACCGGTGGTTTGATTTTGGGCTACAGCGGTGCCAAGTCGGCTTATTTGACCGGCCGCGGTTCCGTTGTTATGCGCGCTAAATGCACCATCGAAGAGCTCAGAAAAGATAAAGAAGCCATCATTGTGCATGAAGTGCCGTATCAAGTTAACAAATCAATGCTCGTGACCAAAATTGCCGAGCTCGTTAAAGAAAAGAAAATTGACGGTATCTCCGATATCCGTGATGAATCTGACCGCCAAGGCGTGCGCGTGGTGATTGAAATCAAAAAAGATTTCCAAGCCGATGTGGTTTTGAACCAACTTTACAAATTCACCCAATTGCAAACCAGCTTTGGTATGAATATGCTCGCTATTAACGGCGGTCGTCCGATGATGATGAACCTCAAAGACATTATCTCGGCCTTTGTTTCTTTCCGCGAAGAGGTTATTCGCCGCCGCACCATTTTCTTACTCAACAAAGCACGCGACAGAGCGCACGTTTTGGTTGGTTTGGCCATCGCCGTGGAAAATATTGACCCCGTGATTGACCTTATCCGCACATCTTCCAACCCGCAAGAAGCCAAAGATGCTTTGCTTGCCAAAGCTTGGCCGGCCGGAGATGTTGAGCCTTTGGTCAAACTGATTGATGAGCCGGATAGAAAAGTTGAAAACGGCACATATCGCCTTTCTGAGGCTCAAGCCAAAGCTATTCTCGATTTGAAATTGCAACGCTTGACCGGCTTGGAAAGAGATAAAATCCATGAAGAACTCACAGGAATTGGGGAAGATATTAAAGAATATCTTTCTATTTTGGCCTCACGCGAGAAACTTTACGGCATTATGCGTGACGAATTTGTGGCCATTAAAGATGAATATGCCACACCGCGTCGCTCCAAGATTGAAGATATTGAATATGATACCGATATCGAATCTCTTATTCAACGTGAAGAAATGGTGGTGACCGTTACCGATGCCGGCTATATCAAACGCGTTCCGCTTAATGCCTATAAAGCACAAAAACGCGGCGGTAAAGGAAAATCCGGCATGGCTACCAAAGAAGAAGATTTTGTTTCTCGTCTGTTTGTGGCCTCTACCCACACGCCGGTGCTCTTCTTCTCTTCCAAAGGTTTGGTCTATAAGATGAAGGTGTATAAACTACCTTTGGGTTCTCCGACCTCTAAGGGCAAACCTTTTATCAACCTCTTGCCGCTCGACGCCGGTGAAACCATCACCACAATCATGAAGTTGCCGGAGAATGAGGCAGAATGCGAGAATATGTCTATTATGTTTGCCACATCGCAAGGTAATGTGCGTCGTAACTCGTTGATGGACTTTGTCAATGTTCAATCAAACGGTAAGATTGCAATGAAACTTGATGAAGGTGACAAACTTATCAATGTTCGTATCTGTAATGAAGATAATGATGTTATGCTTGCCGCACGCAGCGGTAAATGCATCCGCTTCCCGGTTACTGAAGTTCGTGTTTTCGTCGGTCGTAACTCAACGGGTGTCCGCGGTATCAAACTAGCCGATGGCGATGAAGTTATTTCCATGTCTATCTTGAACCACAGTGAAGCCACCACCGAAGAGCGTGATGAATATGCTCGTGTTCGTTCAGTTGTGAAACGCTTGATGGCAGAAAGAAACGTCAGCGAAGATGAAATTGCTCTTGCCGATACGGGAATTGATTTGCGCATTTTGCCGGAAGACAAATATTATAAGATGAAGGCTAATGAGCAGTTTATTCTTTCCGTTACTTCAACAGGATATGGCAAACGCACGTCTTCTTATGAATATCGTGTGACAGGCAGAGGCGGCCAGGGTATTGCCAATATGGAAATGTCTGCCCGCAACAAAGAAATTGTCAGCTCATTCCCGATTGAAGATGACAACCAGATTATGATGGTGACCGACGGCGGTAAACTCATTCGTATGCCGGTTTCCGATATCCGTATTGCCGGACGTAAGACTCAAGGTGTTATTCTCTTCAGAACAGCCGAAAATGAAAAGGTTGTTTCCGTCACTTGGCTTGATGCCGATGCCGAAGATGAGGAAGAACTTGAGGAAGAAACCGGAAGCGAAATCTTGGGCGAAAGCGTTGCCGACACGGAAGAAGACAATGTCGTCAGCGAACCAGAGGTTGAATCTGATGATGATGACGCCTAGTGCTTTTTGATAAATAAGGCTTCCTGACTATTGTGTGTTTGGAAGCCTTATTCTTTTTTTTAGGAGAAAAAATATGCCTTTTTTGACGGTTCATACCAATTGTGCGGTAAAAAACGCAAAAGAGTTTTTGCTCAATGCTTCCGAATTTGTGGCGACTGAATTGCATAAGCCGATTTCTTATGTGATTGTGACTTTGGATTGCCAACCTCAGATGATGTTTGGCGGCGACAAAGATGTTAAAAGTGCTTTGGTGGAGATGAAATCCATCGGCTTTGCCGATAAAGCTGCGCTGGCACAAAAACTTACCGCTTTTTTGGCACAAGAGCTTGATGCCGATGAAGGTTTTATCAATATTCATTTTATGGATATGCTGGGCAGAGATTTATCTATCGGCGGGCACTTACTCGGCTAAGTTCATTTTAAAACTTAAGATTTTGAAACGACTTTTCATACGAAAGGTCGTTTTTTTATGTTGATTTTTTGTCTAAAAAGTGTATAAGTTTTTTAGAAAACAATTAAATTATATATATTATGGATCCTAAAAAATATGCTGAGAAAATTTTATCTCAGCTGAGTGTTAAGACAAATTGCTTTATCGGAGAAAAGGTAGTCAAAGCTCACTATTTGGTGTGTATTGATGATGATATTACCTCGGCTTTTTATGCGGCACGGTTGTACCATAAAATTCGTAAGGTGCACGGTTTCTATCCTCATGTGATATGTGTGGGTGGTGTTGGTCCGCTTTCAAAATTTGTGAATAAAAAGGGAGAAAGCGAGGGGCGAAAGCTTCAACAAGTTTGTGTCGATTTGGGGGTGCATCCCAACCGCACTTTCGTGTTGGATAAAGGAACAAACACAGGCTTGAACTGTTTGGAAATATATTATCTCCGTGAGCCTATGCCTGATATAAAAACAATTTTTTGTTTGACCCAGCGTTTGTCATTACGGGTTAAGCAAACGTTTGAATTTTTAGATCATCAATATCAGAATCAAGTCAATACCGCAAAGCTCCAAAAAATGATTGATTCGACCTATTACTATGTGCCGGAACAATCAATGGAAGAGCAGATGCAGGTTTATAACTGCAAAGGTATCTGCGGTGGCGTGTTATTTTTTTCCGAAGTGGCTTCAATTTATGACCGAATTGAGCGATATTCGGGAAAACTTCAGAAACCTCTGGATTTCGAAGTACCAATGGAAATTCAATTGCTTTCCGCCATTCTGGCCAAGAAGTATCCGCTCAAAATTAATATGAAATGTTGGCGGAGCGTTTGGCAATTTCTTTATGCTTTCCTTTATGTTTCTACGCATCGGTGGAAAATAAGAAAAGAAACCTGGAAAGCCATTGAGAGAGAAAAAAGCCGTATCGAATGATACGGCTTTTTTTGTTATTGGAACGAAGGTTCTATATGGATAACCACGCGGCGGTTGCGGCGGCGGTTATTGGGAATGGGTTCGCCATAGGGATCCAGGTTTGGATATTTGGGCGCAACGTCATATAAACCAACGGCTTGCATCCGAACTCTGGGAATGCCTCGGCTTTCCAAAAAACGCACCACGGTTGCGGCACGAGCTGCCGATAGTTCCCAGTTTGAAGGAAATTGCGGGCTGGAAAAAGCTTCATCACTGGTGTGGCCTTCAACACTGTATTTGAAGTTTTTGTAGCGTTCGGAAAGAAGCGTTGCGGCAACTCTCTTCAAAAAAGCAATGGCTGTGGGGCTGAGCTCTGTTGAGCCTTGGTTGAAAAATGTATCTCCGTCCATCTCCAAAACCAAACCTTGCGAATCGCTGCCCAAAGAGAGTTTATCGCTGATGTCGGTGGATTTGATGTCATCTTCCAGATCTGCTTTCATCAATTGTAACGGGCGTTCGTTCTTTTTATCTCCAAGAGCATCGTTCATGCTGGCTTGGATTTGTTCAAACAAAGCTAAATCAGGCTTGGAAACAGTGGCCATCATGACAAAGAAACACAGCAACAAGGTCACCATGTCGCCATAGGTGTTCATCCAGCTTTCATCAATGGGTTCATCAGGTTTTCTTTTCATGAAAAAATCCTTAGTTTTCCGTGGTTTTTGCTGTGTTCATGTCGCGGTCAATCAAGAACTGGTCTTTGACATCAACAAAGGAGTTGATCTTATCTTGAATGTAACGCGGGCTTTTTCTTTCAGCAAGCAAAACCAAGCCTTCTTTGATCATGGTGTTTTTGAACAAGCTGACATCATATCTGGCGGCAATTTTGGTGGAAAGCGGAATGAAAATCAAACGCGCCAGAATAATACCATAAAATGTGGTCACCAAAGCAACAGCCATACTCGGTCCGATGGCGGCCGGATCTCCACCCATTTTGCCAAGCATGATAATCAAGCCGATGAGGGTGCCGAGCATACCAAAAGCCGGTGCATCTCCGCCCATCTTCTTCAAGGCATCAAGCGGAATCTTGTTGCGCTCGATTTCCGATTCAAGCATTTGGTTCAAAATTTGGTTGATTTCTTGCCCGGTATAGCCGGTGACAACCAAATCCGTGCCATAGGCAATGAAGGCGTCTTTTTGTCTCAATTCATCGGTGATTTCATTTTCCAAACCTTGCAAGCCGTTTTTTTGAACAATATATGCCCAACGCACAATGCGGCCGATTTCATCTTTTAAGGAGACATCCGAATCGGGGTGTTTCATAAAGGTGGTTCCCATAAGGCGCAAGGCGTTTATTGCCGTTTTGGTCTCATATGAAATGAACAAGGCAACGAAAGTGCCACCAACCACGATAATGATACTCGGAATATCAACAAAAGCGCCGGGGGCATCGGTTGCAGTGAAAATTGAGCCCAGAACAATTATAGCTGCGGCGATAAAAGAAAATATGGTTCCCAATGACATAATTTGTTTTTCCTATAATGAATAATTATAATTATTTTTTTGATACTTTTACATAAGCAATGGCGGCGTGTTCATCGCAATAGGTTTGTCCGATGCGGACTTTTTTGCCGCAGAAGTGAAAGTTTTCATCTTTCGGGTCGCCTATCGGCCAACGACAAGTGTGATTATCCAGGTCGGTCAAAGATACCTTGCCGTCTTGCGGTCTTTTCTTTTCTTCCCACAAAGGATCTTTGGCGGGAGCAAGCGGGGTTTCTTCTTTGACATGTGTCGGAGCGGTTTCTTTTTTCTCTTTTTTATTTTCCGTTTTATTTTCTTTTTTATCAACAGGGGCGGTGGTTTCTTTGCTCTTTTTGGGGGCTTTTCCCGTTTCTGCCGCAGTTTCCGTTGTTGTTTCTTTTTTCTTGATGGGGGAAGGACGTCCCGACAAGCCCAAACGGTGAACCTTGCCGACAATTGAGTTTTTGGAAACGCCCAAACGTTTGCCGATTTCTCCGGTTGTCAGGCCTTCTTTCCACATTTTTCTCAAATCTTCAACCATTTCATCTGTCCAGGCCATATCGTTGCTCCTTTCTTGTTAAACCCATTTTTTTACATATATTTATATTGCAATATTTTTTGCGAGTCTAGTAATAATCATAAATTATCACTTCTTTTTTGTTTTTTTTTATTTATAATGGCTCGTATATTTCTTAAGGAGTTGCCGATAAATGAAAAAAAACGTGTTTTTATTTGCTTTTTTGAACGTGTTAACCATGGCAGACTTTTCTTTGTGCCTGGCTGCCGAAAAAGATTCTTTGCCCGATCTTTCTCTTAATATTTATTCTAACATCGGGTTGGTTCATGATACGCGCGCCGTTGCCTTAAAAAAAGGTGAAAACGAAGTTTCTTTTGATGGCGTTTCGGCTCTCTTAAAGCCGGAAACAGCTCTTTTGAGCGGAGAAAATATTGATGTTACGGAACAAAGTTATGACTATAATATCTTAAATGCCAACAATATTATGGACGCATTTGTCGGCAAAGAGGTGAAAACACTTTGGCAAAGCCCGGAAACGGGAAAACTTGTTTTTGATAAAGCCGTTTTGCTTAATGCCAATTACGGGGCTCCGATTTTGAAGTTTGATTATGGTATTGAAACTTCTTTTCCCGGACGTGTGGTTTTTGAAAATCTGCCACAAAATTTGCAAACAAAGCCCACCCTGCAGGCCAAGGTTTCCTCTTCCGTTGCCGCTGCGCGGCCTTTGACCTTGACATATTTGACAACGGGGATTTCTTGGCGCGCCGATTATGCGGCAGAGGTTGTTGCCGAGGATAGATTGAACCTCAAAACCTGGGCTTATCTTAAAAATGATACCGGCGCTGATTTTGATGATGCAAAAATCAGCTTGGTTTCCGGCAATGTGAATTTTGTTTCACAAGATTATGGCGTGGCTCGGCCTTTGATGCTTAACCGTGCCGTGAAAGCGGAAAGCGCGCCGATGGATGCCGTTGCCGCGGCTCCAAGCTTTGCCGCCGTGCCGGAAAATGTGGCCGATTATCATGTTTATGTTTTGCCAAATAAAATCACGCTCAAAAACAAGCAAGCCAAACAAGTGCGGCTGATGGAATTTGATAATGTTAAGTTTGAAAAAGAATATGTTTTTTCTTCTCCGCTTTATTTGAGCAGCGGAACCAAAAACGGAGCGTTTAAAAAACAAAATCCGAATATGGTTTATAAAATCAAAAATGATAAGGCTTCCAATTTGGGACAAGCTTTGCCCGAAGGAACCGTGCGCTTTTATGAAAATATGCCGCAAAACGGAACCTTGTTTATCGGTGAAAGCCGGATTTTGCCAAAAGCCATCGGCGAAGATTTGGATATGACTTTGGGAAAAGCTTTTGATGTTTATGCAAAAGGAAAAATTGTTAATGTGAAACAAATTTCCAAAGACGTGTCGGAATATGCAATAAAAATTAAGTTCAGCAATGTTGCCGACAAAGATAAAAAAGTTGTCTATAAACAAAATATATATGGCAATTGGGATATGCTGGATGAAAATATGCAAAGCCAAAAAGAAAACTCTTCCATGCTTTCTTGGACATTTACTTTGCCGGAAAATAGCGAAAAAAGTTTGGATTTCAGCGTTAGGATAAGTCGATAATCATGAAAAAGTTGTTGCTGCTTTTTTTGTTTTTTTTCTTATTTGACTTGTCTGCGGTCAAAGCTCTTTTGCCGCAAGATTATGCCAAATATTTTGAAATTGACTTGGACAAGCCTTTGCCCACAATGGAACAGCTGACACAAAAATATGCCAATCTTAAAGATTTTTATGATTATAAATATGACTATTCGTGGAATATCAGTGAGATCTTTGACGAGATTTTCAAAATCAGAATCACGGCAACCGGCAACCGTGAAAAAAGAATTTCATCCGCGCAGGAAAAAATGCTCCTCGAAATGCTTAATGCCGTGCCTAAAGAAATTTATCCTTATATCGGGCCTTATATGCACACCATTCCCGGAATGCCGGAGAAAATTTTGAATATGCCGGGCATTAAAGAAACAAAAAACAAATTTCCTCAACGAATTGCCCCACAATTGGCTGATGTTCCAGACTTGGAATTTCTTTCTCCGTCGCTTTATTTTATTTTGATGCCGGAAGCTTGGCCCGATAATAATCCGCAACGAGAAAAATTTTATACTTATAAAACTTATCCCAAAGTTGCTTATGATAAGGAATTTTATCAAAAAATCAGAAAATTGGTGCCGCCGGAACAGTTTTTTCAAAGCAAAGACGAACCTAAAAAAGTCAGCCGAAGCGATTTCAGAACACTTCACCCTACCAAAACCAGCCTTCTGACCTCGGCCGATGTAAAAGCTTTTGCCCAGAGTTTGGACGATGTGCAGGCTTTCGGGCAAAAAGATAATAATGTTTTGGATACGTTTAATGCCGGTGTGTTTTTGGATATGTATGAAACCGAAAACGGTGAAGGTATTGCCAATAACAACCAAATCAAAGATCAGGTTAATCCGTGTCAAAGATTGGTGCAAAAGATAAAAATTTTGGGTAAAAACAAAGAAAATCAGTTTAGAGAAATTGTCGGCAAATATGGTTTTGATCTTGATACCTGGGCTTATACTTGCGACAAAACCATTAAGGCTTATCGAGTGGGCAATATCAATCGCAACGTTTTGTCCAGCCTCAAAGCTTATATGAGCGGCGTTTATATGCCGGAAATTAGGGCATATAGCCCGTTTCATCAAAATTTTCAGCTCTCTACCATTCAGGGAATTTTGGAAATGTATAAAGCTCCTTTAAGCGATGTGTTGGAGGTTAAAAAGAATCGCAGTTTGCTGCGCGAAAAATTTAAAAAAATGAATGATATGCTCGTTTCGAGTCCGATTGCTCTTCATTATTGAAAAAATGATGAAAATACAAATATATAAAAAAATAAAAAACATTTTTTTTCAAAAATTTATTGCATTTCAATTTCATAATATGTATAAGTATGATTAATTTTGTTTAACTCAGTTTTTTTAAGGTATAAAACTATGGCTCGCGTTACTGTTGAAGATTGTATTGATAAAGTTCCGAATCGTTATGAGTTGCTGATGGTGGCGGCTCAAAGAGCAAAAGATATTGCCTCCGGCGCCCCGATTACCGTTGCCAGAGATAATGACAAAAATACGGTTGTGGCTTTGCGTGAAATTGCTGAAGGAACCGTTAGTATTGAAGAATTGCAAAAATCTTTGGTTATGGGCTTGCAAAAATATGTGGAAGTGGAAGAGCCCGAAGAAGAAGAGATGGAAATTATGGCTGCCGAAAAAGAATTGTCCGATTTGGACGACCAGTTCTCCGGCTTGCTCTTGGATTCCGATGTTAATGAAAATATGCAGGTTCACGGTGAAGATGATGATATCGACCTTGATGCCGAGGTCGAGGCTACGGATACCGATGATTTGGACTTGGATGATGAGCCCGGATACGGCGATGGTGCCGATTTTGGCGGCGACTCCGATGACTATGATGAAGAATAATCTTTCGTAATTTGAAAAAAAAAGGAGCTTTGAGCTCCTTTTTTTGTGTCTCGGCCTTGGGTTTTTTAATAAAATTTTATTTTTTTTCTGTTGTAGTATTTTAATATTTTTTGTAATATTTTTTTAATTGGTGTTTTTTTTGAGTGGGCTGAGGTGCTATGTTAAGACAGTATGAGTTGGTGGATTTGGTGAAATCTTATGACCCTGATGCAGATGAAGATGCGTTGAACAGGGCTTATGTCTTTGCCATGAAAAAACATGGCGCACAGCTGCGTGCTTCAGGCGACCCGTATTATTCTCACCCGGTGGAAGTGGCCGGTATTTTGACCAAGTTTAAGCTCGATTGCGCCTCAATTATTGCCGGATTGTTGCATGATACGGTGGAAGATACGGATACCACCGTGGAAGAAATTAAAAATTTGTTTGGCGAGCAGGTGGCTCAGATTGTTGACGGCGTGACAAAACTTGCCATGATTGAACAAAAATCTGCCGACAAAAAACAAGCTGAAAATTTTAGAAAACTCCTCTTGGCCATGTCTGAAGATATTCGCGTTTTGCTCATCAAACTGGCTGATAGATTGCACAATATGCGCACGTTGCATTTTTGTGCGCCGGAAAAAAGAGCACGCATTGCCAAAGAAACTCTGGATATTTATGCCCCTCTGGCAGAGCGTATCGGTATGCAAGAGGTTAAAAGCGAATTAGAGGAAATTGCTTTTGCCGAGCTACACAAAGAAGCTCATGACTCCATTGTTGCGCGTTTGAACTTTTTGCGCGAGCAGGGAAATAACCTGGTGCCGAAAATTATTGCCCAATTGCAAAAAGATATGGAGGAAAACGGCATTAAGGCCACCATTACCGGCAGAGAAAAAACGCCTTATTCCATTTGGCGCAAAATGCAGCAAAAAAATGCTTCCTTTGAGCAACTTTGCGATATTATGGCTTTTAGAATTTGCGTGGATGATGTGGCAACATGCTATCAGGCTTTGGGTGTGGTACACAGCAAATATCATATGGTGCCGCGCCGATTTAAAGATTATATCTCAACACCAAAACCCAATGGTTATAAATCTATTCACACCGGGGTTATCGGGCCGGAAAATACACGCATCGAAATTCAGATCCGCACTTATGAAATGCATGAAGTGGCCGAAAAAGGCGTGGCCGCACACTGGGCTTATAAACAAGGCGAACGCGTGGTCGGCAAAAACTTTAAATGGATCAGAGAACTATTGGAAATTTTGGAACAGGCTTCCAATCCTGAGGAGTTTTTGGAAAATACCAAGCTCGAAATGTATAACGACCAGGTCTTTTGTTTTACGCCCAAAGGTGATTTAATCGGTTTGCCGATTAATTCTACACCTGTGGATTTTGCTTATGCCGTGCACTCTTCCGTCGGTGATACCTGTGTGGGTGCAAAAATTAATGGTGAAATCAGGCCGCTTAGAACAATTTTGCAAAATGGTGACCAAGTTGAAATTTTAACTTCCAAAGCACAGCATCCGTCAACCGAGTGGGAGCGCTTTGTGGTGACGGGAAAAGCCAAAGCCGCCATCAGACGGTATGTGCGCACGCATAAACGCGAACAATTTATTGCCATGGGGCAGCAAACTCTGGAACGTATGTTCAAAGGTGAGGGGTTGGAGTTTTCCGAAAAAGCATTGGTTAATGTGTTCCCCAATTTTGAAGCAACTTCCATTGATGATATTTATGCCAAAGTCGGTGAAGGCTTGGTCAGCGGTTGGGATGTCTTGCGCGCCGTTTATCCGGCTTATAAACAATCTAAACTTGAAAAGGTGGTTAATTCTCTTAAACCCGTGTTTAAGAAAAGTTTGCGCAAGCAAAAGAAAAATGATATGAAAATCAACGGCCTTATCCCCGGTATGGCCGTGCATTTTTCAGGTTGTTGCCACCCGCTTCCCGGAGACAGAATTGTGGGTATTGTCACCACGGGTAAAGGCGTGGCCGTGCACACGATTGATTGTAAACAGCTGGAAAAATATGCCGATGAGCCGGAACGCTGGCTCGATATTTCTTGGGGTGATGATGCCACACAAGAAGGTGTTTATACCGGCCGCTTGAAGGTTATGCTGACCAATGAACCCGGTTCTTTGGCAGAGTTTTCCAATTTGGTGGCCCGCTATAACGGCAATATCTCCAATTTGAACATTACCAATCGAACAATCAGTTACTTCGAGCTGCTTGTTGATGTGGAAGTTAAAGATTTAAAACATTTGACCGATATTATTACGGCTCTTAAATCTTCTAAGGTCGTATCTTATGTGGCCAGAGCTAATCAATAAATTTTGTGAGGAAAATGATGATCGTCGGAACAGGAAGTGATTTGGCCAGTATTTCTCGTATTGAAAATACATTGGCAAAATATGGTCCCCACTTTATGAACAAGATTTTTACCAAAGCCGAAATGGCAGAAATGGATAAAAGAAAAAATGTTTCCAAACGCGAATTTGCCTGCATGGTGACCAAGCGTTTTGCCGCTAAAGAAGCTTGCTCTAAGGCTCTTGGAACAGGCTTTAGAGAAGGCGTGTTCTGGAAAAATATTGAGATTAGGCACTTGCCTTCCGGCAAACCGACTTTGCGCTTGAGCGGCGGAGCCATGAGACATGCTCAAAATTTGTGCGAAGGCGGAAATATCAATTTGCACGTTTCCATGAGCGATGATTATCCTTGGGCACAGGCTTTTGTGGTTTTGGAAAAAATCTAAATAAGGCAAAAAAGTTGAAGAAGAACAAAAAATTTCATCTGGCAAGAGTTATTATTGTCGGGGTGGTTCTTTCGCTCTTTTGCCGTTTATTTATATTTGAAAAATTTAAAATTTTTTCTGTTTCCATGCTGCCGACCATGCAATCCGGCGAGTTTGATTTTGTGACCAAATATAATTACGGCTATTCTCGCTATTCTTTTCCGTTTAGCGTGCCTATTCCCGAAGGAAAAAGGATTTTTGCCGCTTATCCGCAAAGAGGCGATATCGTTGTTTTCAAATCTACTTATCCCAGAGCCAAATGGCCCTTTGTTAAACGTATTATCGGTATTCCGGGAGATAAAATAGCCTTCAAAAACGGTCGCCTGATTCTTAACGGCAAAACGGTTCCGCGGACATATGTGGGCACTTATCAATATACCGATTATAAGGGGCGCTCTTGGATATATAAAATGTATGAGGAAGAGCTGCCTGAGAATAAAAAACATAAGATTATTGAACTTTCCGATGAAGCGTTTTTGGATAATGTTGAAGAAATTACCGTGCCTGAAGATTATTATTATTTTGTCGGCGATAATCGTGATCAATCCGAAGACAGCCGCGGCAGCTTGGGCTTAATTCCGTTTGGCAATCTTATCGGCAAACTGATCTTAACAAAATAATCTAAAGTTTTGTTAAATTGGAAAAATATGTATTGCTATCTAAAAATTTATGTATAGTATGTAAAAGCAATGCCTCGTTAGAAATTATTTTTGCTTGAGAAACTAATTTCTAAAGAGGTGTTGGGACTTGAAATCGTGGCTTTTTTTGTTTTGAGGTTGCTATGGAAAAAGATGAAGGTCTGTTTGACACCGTTAAAACCGTTATTTTGGCTATTCTGATTGCAATTGTTATTCGAACTTTTTTGTTTGAACCATTCAGAATCCCATCCGGCTCTATGTATCCGACACTTTATGTCGGAGACTATTTGTTTGTCTCTAAATATACTTACGGCTATTCCAAACACTCTTTCCCGTTCAGCTTGCCGTTGTTTGACGGACGTATTTGGAAAGATGAACCGCAACGCGGTGACGTGGTGGTCTTTAAATTTCCGCAAGATAATCGCACCGATTTTATCAAACGAATCATCGGTTTGCCCGGAGACAAGATAAAACTTGAAAACGGACGTGTTTATATCAACGGAAAAATGCTTGAACGCGAAAAAATTGATGATTTTGTTTTGCGCGATCATCAGGGTAATGCCGAAAGGTTTAACCAGTATATTGAAACTTTGCCTGAGGGTAAAAAACACAAAATTCTTGAAATTTCAGATTTTGAACCGGCTGATGATATGCCGGAAATTACCATTCCCAAAGGAAACTATTTTATGATGGGCGACAATCGCGATCGCTCCGATGACAGCCGAATCAGCGTCGGTTTTGTGCCGGAAGAAAACTTGGTCGGTAAGGCGCGCTTCCTCTTCTTTTCTTATAATGACGAAGGAGCTTGGTATTTGCCTTGGACCTGGCCCAAGAAAATCCGTTGGGAAAGATTGTTTGATTCCATTGATTAAAGGAGCCTGAAATGACCGATGCTTTAGAAAAAATTTTGGGCTATTCTTATAAAAATAAGCAACTCTTAAAACAGGCTCTGACGCATAGCAGCGTTTCTTCTGACGTGGATAAAAATTATGAGCGATTGGAGTTTTTGGGTGACCGCGTGTTAGGACTTACCATTGCGGCTTTGCTCTACAAAATTTTTCCGCACGAGCCCGAGGGTAGTCTTTCGCAAAGACACACTGCTCTGGTTTGCAAAGAAACCGTGGCCATGATTGCTCAGCGTTTGCAGCTCGATAAATTTATGATTGTGGCTAATGAAGAAATCAGAGACAATGAAAATGTGCTCTGCGATGTGTGTGAGGCCGTTATCGGCTCAATTTATGAAGATGCCGATTGCGACAAAGCCATTGAGTTTGTGCAAGAGCACTGGAAAGAGCTGATTGATAAAAACGTGGCTCCGCCCAAAGATGCCAAAACCTTGTTGCAAGAAGTGGCTCATGCCAAAGGATACGGCGCGCCGGTTTATCAGCTGGAAAGCCGCGAGGGAAGCGAGCACGAGCCGATGTTCCATATTTCCGTCAGCTTGAAAGGTTTGGCGCCGGAAGTCGGAAGTGGCAAAAATAAAAAATTGGCTGAACAAGAAGCGGCTTCCAAAATGCTGAAAAAATTGGAAAAAGTATGAGCGAAGAAAATTTTGAAAACTTGCCTAAAAGATGCGGATTTGTGGCTTTAATCGGTGCTCCGAATGCCGGAAAGTCGACCGTGACCAACAATTTTGTCGGCTCAAAAGTCTCGATTGTTTCGCCCAAGGTGCAAACCACACGCACGCAGGTTAAGGGAATCGGAATTTATCAAAATACGCAAATCATCTTTATTGATACGCCCGGAATTTTTAAGCCGAAAAGACGCTTGGACAGAGCCATGGTTGCTTCTTCTTGGAGCGGGGTGGGCGATGCCGATATCGTGGTTTTGGTGGTGGATGCCAAACGCGGTTTTGATGATGAAACAAGAGCCATTATCAGCAAGCTCAACAAAAACAAAATCAAAGCCGTTCTACTCATCAATAAAATTGACCTTATCCAAAAAGAAAAATTGCTTGCTTTGTCGGCCGAGCTTAATGCGGCTGGAAATTTTAGCGAAACGTTTATGGTTTCGGCTTTGACCGGCGAACAAATTGACGATTTTTATAAATATTTGGCAGATAATCTGCCCGAAAGTCCGTGGTATTATGACGAGGACCAAATCTCCGATATGCCGTTGAAACTTTTGTCGGCCGAGATTGTGCGTGAAAAATTGTTTCTATATCTGCGTCACGAGTTGCCTTATGCTTTGACGGTGGAGCCGGAATTGTGGGAGCGGCGTGACGACGGTTCGGTGCGGGCGGAAATCACCATCTATGTGGAAAGAGATTCACAAAAAGTTATCGTGCTTGGTAAAGGCGGCGCGATGATTAAAAAAATCGGCCAATCGGCACGCAAAGAAATTGAAGAACTGCTGGAAGAGCGTGTGCATTTGTTCTTGTTTGTTAAAGTGCGTGAAAATTGGATTGATGACCCTGAGCGATATAAAGATTGGGGTTTGAATTTCAACGCTTGATATTTTCTATTTCACAATGGCCAAATCGTCCCAAGAGGTGGTGAAGTTGCGCGATTTGAACTCGCGTTTGATATAATGTTGCACGCCGTTTTTCTGGATGCCGAAATAGATGCTTTTTTTGCCGAGCTTGGCGTTGATATCATCAAAAGCTTTCATCAGCTTCTTTTCTTTTTCATTTTCTTGCACGGGCGCAAAAAAGTCGGTTTGCGGCTCGTTTTCTCCTTTGATGTCGGTCAAAGTAACGCCGGCACGTTTATAAGCAATGCCTTCTAGAAAAATTTGTTTCAACCCTTCTTTCATGGCTTGTAAAAACTTGGCGGTGTTGTTGCTGGGGAAGGGCAAGCTGACCAGTACCGAATTTTGATATTGTTTGGCTTGCGGATTGAAACGATTGGAGCTGATATAAGTAATGATGCCGCCGGCTAAAGATTTTTGTTTTCTCAAGCGCAAGCAAGCACTATCGACAAACTCGGAAATGATTTGCTCCAAGGCATTAAAATCGGTGATTTCTTTTTCAAAACTGCGAGAAGAAATGATGCTCTTTTGTTGCGGTGTGTTTTCCATTTCCAAACAGGGAAAACCGTTTAATTCCATTACGGTTTTTTCAACATTAATCCCAAAGGTTTTGCGAATCAAATCTTTGGGAGCAAGGCGCAATTCTTCTCCGGTGAAAATGCCCATAAAGCGAAGTCTTTGCGCAATATGCCTCCCAACGCCCCAGATATTTTCCACTTCTGTTTTTTGCAGCAAATCGGAAATATCTTTCTCATTTTGCAGATAAAAAACTTTATCTCTGGTTTTGGCATATTCTCCGGCCAGTTTGCACAAGGTTTTGCTTTTGGCGATGCCGATGGAAACGGAAACGCCGATTTGCTTTAAGATTTTTTCTCTGAACTTGATGGACAATTGCTCATAATTATTATTTTCGGGCAACTTTACAAAGGCTTCATCGATGGAATAAATCTCCAGATTTTGAAACTCTTCTCGAATCAGGCTCATAATGCGTTGCGAGATATCGGCATAGAGTTCATAGTTTGAAGACAGGGCAATGCCGCCGGCTGCGCGAAACATTTTTTCAATCTTGAAAAAGGGGCAGGCCATGGGAATCCCCAAAGCCTTGGCCTCGTAAGAACGCGCCACGACGCAGCCGTCATTGTTGGACAAGACCACCACCGGGCGATTTTTCAAGTTGGGCTGAAAAATGCGCTCGCAGGAAACAAAAAAATTGTCACAATCAATGAGGGCAAACATGGCTTAAAGTTTTCTGAAAACGGCGGAAACACATCCCCAGATGACGAGTTCTTCACTGCTCTTGAGAAAATGGGGAGCATATTTTTCATTTTCCGGCATCAAGCAGATTTGGTCGTTTTGTTGCTTGAATCTTCTCACCACCAATTCGCCGTTTTCTTCCACGACGATGATTTGGTTGTGGCTGATTTCTCTTGCTCGGTCTACCACCAAAAAATCGCCATCAATAATGCCGGCATTTTTCATGGCATCGCCACTGACTTTCAAAAAATATGTCGAGGCTTTGTGCGGAACCAAAAACTGATTCAAATCCAAGTTGTTTTGCACATAATCGCTGGCGGGAGAACCAAAACTCATTGCTTTTATCCTTTCAAATGTTCTATATTTGTTCTTATGTTAAAAGCTAATTTTAAAATTGCAAGCATTTTTTATTATCTTTTTTATGATTTTGTTTTATAGTCTTTACAAACGTGATTTTATAAGGAGAAAAAAATGAAAAAAATTGTTCCTGCCAAATTACAAAAAGGCGATGAAGTGCGCATTGTGGCGCCGGCCAGAAGTTTCAAAATCATCGGTCAAGACAGCCGCGAATGTGCCGCCAAGCGCTTTGCCGATATGGGCCTGAAAGTGACTTTCGGTAAATATATGGCCTCGGAAGAGATGGATTTGATGGGTTCTTCCAGCGTTGAACATCGTGTTTTCGACATGATGGAAGCCTTTAAAGACAAAAACGTGAAAGCCATTTTCACCATCATCGGCGGAGCAAACTCAAACCAGATTTTGCCTTATTTGGACTATGACGTGATTAAAAATAATCCGAAAATTTTTTGCGGCTTTTCCGATATTACGGCTTTGCTCAATGCCATTTATGCCAAAACCGGCATGATTACTTTTCACGGGCCGCATTACAGCTCTATCGGCTGTATCAAGGGGAGTGAATATACACTTGAAAACCTGCAAAATATGTTGATGGGGGCGCAGAAAGGCGAGCTCTTGCCCTCTAAAGAATGGAGCGATGATCCGTGGTTTATCGACCAAAACGACCGTCATTTCATCAAAAACGAAGGCTGGTGGGTTATCAATCCCGGTCAAGCCAGAGGCACGATTATCGGCGGTAATATCGGCACGTTTGATTTGCTTTTGGGCACATCTTTCCGTCCGAAATTTGAAAAAGATACCATCCTCTTTATTGAAGATTGTTTCACCTCGGCCGGAGATGCCGGTGCTTTTGACCGCCACCTGCAAGCTCTGATGTATCAAGACGACTTTAAAAACGTTGCCGGAATCGTGGTCGGTCGTTTTCAAAAAGCTTCCGAAGTCAGCAGAGAAAAACTTGAGTTTATTTTGAATAAACCCGAGCTCAAACACCTGCCTATTATTGCCAATGTGGACTTTGGACACACCACGCCGCTCACCACATTCCCCATTGGCGGAACGGCTACAATTGACGGAGATAAAATCTTTATTGAACTTTAATTTTGACAGAGCCCCTTTTCAGGGGCTCTTCTTTTATCCTTAAAACAACTCGCCTTGCGAATCGTCTGCCAAATTTTTCATTGCTTCTTTTATCAAGGGAATCGAAACAGCGCGTTTTAAGCGCAGGGAAAGCATATCTGTTTCTTCCACAATCTTTCTGGCATAAGAAAAAGAGCGTTGCATATTGTTCAAAATAAACGAGATGATTTCGGGCGAAACATTGATTTGTCTGTCCATAAATAGCTTGATCAGCAAGCCGGAGAGCAAATTATCATCCGGGGCTTTTATCTCAATGGAGGGCACAATGTTTAATCTGGACTGCAAGTCTTTGAGTGTGAAATGAAGCCTTGCCGGTGCCTCGTGAGAGGTAAATAATATATTGCCGCCCTCGTTGCGGTATAAATTATATAAATGAAACATGGCTTCCTGATTGATGTCGGTGCTCAAATCTTCCACAATCAGACAAGGGTTTTGTTTAAAAAGCTCGTGCACGTCTTCCAATTTTAAGTTTTTGGCTTGAATTTTCGGCAGCTTGTAAGGGTAGTTGGTCAACAAGCTGACGCGGTTGGAAAAAACATTGGCCAAGTGCGTTTTGCCGCAACCTTCAGGACCATAAATGCAGAGGGCAAAAAAGTCCCATCTCGGCCAAAGATCAATGGCTTTGACTGCTTCTTCATTGCAGGGAGAAATGAGAAAATCTTCCTTATCAAGCGCCGGACGATGCGGCAATGTGAATGCGAGTTGTTGCGTTTCTGACATATTTTGTGCACTTTGTTTTTTTTATGATTTATCTTATTTATTTAATACATCAAAAACTTTTGCCGTCAAGTCTCCCAAGCTGAAAGGCTTGGACATAAACTCAAAATTCTCACTTTCCGAAAGTTCGCGTTTGGCAATTTCTTCCGAATAGCCTGAGGCCAAAATGACCTTAATATTGGGAATCTTCTCTTTAACAATGGCGGCCAGTTCGGCACCTGTCTTGCCGGGCATAACCATATCGGTTATCAATAGATCAAAGTTGCTGTTTTCTTCCAATTGTTCCAGAGCATTTTCGGCCGAGTTGCAGCCCACAACATCATAGCCTTTTTTCTTTAAGGCGCGGACGGCAAAGGTCCTGACCGAATCTTCATCTTCAACAAACAAAATGTGTGTTTCCGCGGCGTCTTTGTTGGCAGCTTCTTTGCGGTCAATGGCTGATGATAAGTTTAAGCCGAATATCATTTTTTCATTAATGGACACCGGGGCGGCGATTTTTTCCTGAACGGTTAAAATCGGGGTGCCGTCTTTGCTCTTTACCACTTCTTGCGCTACTTGTGCATTTTCATTTTCTTCAATATCACTTTCAAAACGCGGCAGATAAATTGAGAAAGTGGTGCCGACACCAACTTCACTTTCTACTTTGATAAAGCCTTTGGTTTGTTGAACAATACCGTAAACCATGGCCAGACCCAAACCCGTGCCGGAGCCGACAACATTCTCCTTGGTGGAGAAAAACGGCTCAAAAATGCGTGTCAAATTCTCTTTGGGAATACCGCAACCCGTATCCTTGACATCTATAACTACAAATTCTCCGGGTTGAACCACGTCTGAACCAAACTGGTATGGCTCGGTCAATACATCTATATAGGTGGAAATGGATAAGGTGCCGTTGCCTTTCATGGCGTCTTTGGCATTGACCGCAAGGTTGATAATTACCTGTGAAAACTGAACCGGGTCTACCCTGATGTAGCCTAAATCCGTGCCGTGGTGGAATTTTAAGACAATCTGCTCGCCCAAAATGCGTTTGAGCATTTGGTTGAGCTCGATAAAGTTTTCTGTAACATCTATTAATTTTGGTTTTAGGGGTTGCTTTCTGGAAAAGGCCAGCAATTGTCTGACCAAACCTGCCGCACGGTTGGCGTTTTGTTTGATTTGAATTAAATCGGCAAAAGAGGGGTCACCAACACCGTGGCGCTGTAACAATAAGTCGCAAAAACCAATCATGGCCGTAAGCAAGTTGTTAAAGTCATGGGCCACACCACCTGCTAACTGACCGACAGCTTGCATCTTTTGTGCTTGGGCAAACTGAACTTCCAGGTTCTTTTGCTTGGTGGCATCTGTCATGTAAATAACCACGCCGTCTATGTTGTTGACGTTGTCAGAATATTGTTTTTTCATCGGAGAAAGATATAAATGGGCAATTTTTTCTTCTTTGTTTGTGTTTAAGTGAACATCCAGCTTGGTGTTGTTTTTATGATGCTCAAAAATATCTGAGATTTCATTTTTCAGATGAATGTTGTCTTCGGGTTTTATAAAAGAAAAAATGCTGGTGCCGACAAGCTCTTCTTTTTTGTGCTGATCATCAAAAAAGTCTTTGGCTTCATCATTGAAGTTTTGCAACAGGCCTTCTTTGTTGATGAAACTGATGCCAACCGGGGCATAGTCAAACAGCCAGCTGATTTTATCTAAGGCTTGGCTCAGTTTTTCTTTGGTTTCGGCATCTCCGGGAATATCGGTTATGACAACGCCTCGGGTCTTGCTGCCTTTGATGTTTTTGTATTTTTCTTGGAATAATAAGGTCTCAGAGGTGGTATCCTTGGGCGTGTTGAAATATACCGTGCCGTGCCATTGGCTCAAACTTGTCGGAATTTCAGAATGTTTGGGAATAAACTCATTGAGCTCTTTACCAATCAGTTCTTCGCGGTTTTTGCCTAAAAATTTGGCCAGGGCGTGGTTTACATATTCAATCTTATTTTCATTGTTGCAAACATATAAGCCAATCGGCAGATAATCAATCACATCATGCAGGGCTTGGCTTTCATTTTGCAGAACAGATTCAATGTTCTTTTTGGCGGTTATGTTCTCAATGCTCCAATATAAATAGGCATTTTTTTTGATGGCTTTGATGGAAAACGGGCCGTTGAAAATATCGGTCTTTTTCAAATAAATCGGCTTGACGGAAACCAAAAACCATTCTTCATTGTTGAAAATATGCTCGTCTTCTTCCTGAAAAGAAAGAGAAATTTCTGCCGTTTCAGCGTTAAGGTTATTGCAGGCGTTTTTTATGCGCTGGAAAGCGCTCTTATTATTTATTTCATCTGTCAGATAATGTTCCAAAAAACTCAAAACGGGAATGCTTTGAAAAAACTCTTTCGACGGGGTGTTTTCAATGACGGCTTGGCCTGCAGAATTTTCGATGCGCTTTAATTTGAAGTCATCTTTTATGATTTCATTGGCAAAACCACCATAACTCATGGCTTGTTCGGCGGCGTTCAGGGTTTTTATGGTTAATATCAAGCATAGAATTATGAAAAACAATGTGCCCAGAACCCAAAGCATGAAATATTGCGGATATACAAACATGGATATCAGACTCATGCTCAAAATGACAAGAGCATATGATAGTCCGACTAAGAGCTTTTTTAAGCGTTTGTCCGGTCTATTGTTGGTTTTTGAGTTGCATAACATATCCAATTACCTCTGCGACTGCTTTAAAATGTTCCGGCGGAATTTGCTGGTCTACCTCAACACTGGCAAACAAGGCTCTGGCCAAAGGCGGATTTTCCACAATCGGAATTTCGTGCTCTTCCGCAATCTCTCTGATGCGCAAGGCCAAAAAGTCTACACCTTTGGCAACAACCACCGGGGCGTCCATCTCTTCCATCTTATATTCCATGGCAACGGCATAGTGCGTCGGGTTGACCACAACAACATCTGCTCTTGGAACATTTTCCATCATGCGGTGCTTTGCACGCTCCATACGAACCTGCCTAATGCGCGATTTGACCAACGGATCGCCTTCAACCTCTTTATATTCATCTTTCAGCTCTTGCTTGGTCATGCGCAATTTCTTTAAATGACTATATCTTTGGTAAAGATAATCTGCAACTGCTAATACAAAAATAGCTATCACAACTGTGAATATCAGCAAAACCACAATCTTGTGAATGAAAGATAAAATGCTTATCGGCGCCATGGTCGGCAGCAGATTGACATCATCTAAATAAGGCTTGATGACAATGAGCCCGACATAGGCTATGATGCAAATTTTCAAAATACCTTTCAAGCTTTCTACCACTTTTCTCATATTGATAAAATTAGGCAGGGCGGCAAAAATATTGAGTTTGTTCCAATTGGGCGCGAGTTTTTTCGGGGCATAAATAAAGCCGGTTTGCGAGATGCTGGCCGCTACCCCGAAAACAATGAATATAACAAACGGAATGCTCAAAATTTTGAGCAAGGCAACAGCGGCGCTGATAAACACTCTTTGCAGATGTGCCGCATCCATCGGGATATTTTCCGGCATTTCTATAAACTTAATGCTATAACCGTAAAACCACCGAAACATCAGGGGAATAACCATCCACACCACGGCCAACATGGCTAAAAACATGATAAAGCTTTTCGCATCTTGCGAGATGGCCGTATCGCCTTCTTCTTTGGCTTTTTCTATCTTTCGTTCCGAAGGTTCTTCGGTTTTCGAGGCTTCGTCATCATCTTCAGGGGCAACCATTTTCTTCCTCCTAACTCAGAAACATTTGCAATGCTTCTTCATAATATTGGCAAAACCATATTATGATGACGGGTAAAACCATGAACATTAAGCCAACACCTAAATATATTTGCAAAGGCATGGACAGAAAAAAGATGTTTAATTGCGGCATGAGGCGCGATAATAAGCCCATGCCGACATAAAAAACAATGGTGAAAGCCACAAAAGGTGAACCCAGCTTGAAACCGATGATAAAGCTTTGATTGAGCGTTTGTGACAAGCTCTGCGCCAAATCTTCTACCGGCAGACGGCTCCCGACCGGAAACAGCTCATAACTTTCTATGACCCCACTTATCATTAAATGATGTAAATCGGTGACAAATATGACGGTTAGGGCCACAATCATCAAAAATGTATCAATGATGATGGATTGTTGCTGAAAAGCCGGATCAAACATTTGCGCGTTGGAAAAACCAATGGCTTGTCCGGCCAGGTTGCCGGCCAGGTTAACGGCAAAAATTAAAAACTGCATGAATATTCCGATGAAAATGCCATAAGTTATCTCCAGACTCATCATGCTGAAGACAGAGGCAAAATTTTGCGGAATGGCCGGCAGCTTGTCGTTCAAATAGGGCATGAGAATAACCGTAAGTGCCAGAGCAATGCTCAGTCTTAATTGCGAATTGACATAACTTGCTCTAAAGCCCGGCATGACCATGATGGCACTGCCGAGCCTTAAAAAAATCAATAAAAACTTATAAAGTTCAAAACTCAAAAGTTCGGTCATCTTCAGCCGCCGTTCGCTATTTTGTCAAACAAGCCATCGGTTAATATTTTCATTTGATTGAGCATGAACGGAAAAAGAATGATGATGGTGCCAAAAACACAAATGATTTTTGGCACAAAGGCCAAGGTCATTTCCTGAATTTGGGTCAAGGCTTGGAAAATACCGATAATCAGACCGATAAACAAGGCAACCAATAAAACCGGAGAAACCACTTTCAGTAATGTGAAAACAGCCTCTCTTGATATGTCTAATACCTCAATCTCATTCATCTTTGTTTCCTTATTCCAGCGGTGTTAAGTCTTCAAAATATTTATGGTTGTTCAGCCCGGTTAAAAAAACACCGTCAAAATCTAATGCCATAATTCCTTTGAAATATTTGGAAATTATGTTTTGCCACTCTTCTGACCAATATTCAACAATAACACCTTCTTTATCGACAAAAGAGGGGCGCTTTAACCATGCAGGCGAGCCGATTTTCCATTCCGGCTGCCAATAATATTTGTTTGGATCTGCCTCCGAAATGTTGAAGGCAGCAACTACTTTTCTCAAGGCGCCGTTTTTTTTGTATTTCAAATCATTTATATCTTCTTTTTCCAAAGGTTTGCCTTGAAAAAACGGAGAAATGACCACAATGTCAAAGTTGGAATTTCTGATATCTGACAGGTAGGCTTCTTTGTCTTTATATTTGCTACTGTCCAGCAAAAACAAAATGTTTTTGGCTTCAGACAAATTTTCTATGTTTTTGGCATTTTCATTTATCAAAAGCTGATTTTTGGCATCTTTGAAAGCATATTGCGGATTGCTGAAAATATAGGTCAAACTGCGTTGTCTGACACTCTCTTCAATGGCCGAATCCAAATCTTGAGCCGAGCATTGGTCAATGGAAATCAGCGGAATTTTTCCGGCAGAAACTTTTCCGTGATATTGGCAGAATAGGTTGTTTAAAACCAAAGCATCTATATTTTGATTATATTCTTTGCTCAAATTGTTGAGCTTTTTCTTTCTTGTTTCTTCTTCCGTGTTCAAAAGCGTGTCATTTTCTGCCTTATAACCAAAAGCTCTGGAATTGTTATAATCTTCCAGATGATATTCCCACAAGCTATCGGTGAGCAAATCTTCTCCTTCATGCACCAAGGTGATGAAGTTTGGATTTTTGCTTTTGGCGTAGCGATTGAGCATGATGACATTTTGCCGCATGGCATCACGATAATTTAATATTTTGCGCGGAAAGCCGCTCTTTTGCGCATCTAACTCAGCTTGCGTGTAAGGGTTGGCAGAGGTAAAACCTTCTACTCCGGCGCGGCAATCCGTGCAGAAAAATAATCCTAATATCAGGGTGCTCAAAAACAGGTTTCTAAGTAACAACGTCAGCCTCTTTCTTTCCCGTGCGTGATGTGATTTCGGCAATCTCCATGGCAACGGATAACAGGGTTTCAAGCATCTGGCGCGGATTGTTATCAATCTTTTCTTTATCATAGTTTTCAAGATAAACGCGCAAGGTGGCGCCGCTGCTGCCGGTGCCCGATAAACGATATACAATTCTTGAACCGCCGATAAAGTCAACAATCAAGCCGTTTTTGGTGGAGCTCTTGTCTACCGGGTCGTTATATATGAACGGGTAGGCTTTGTCTACTTGATATGAGCCAAAAGTTTTGCCGTTCAAAGAGGAAAGTTTTTCTTCCAAATCTGCCATCAGTTTGTCGGCAACTTTGGTGTCCAAACCTTCAAAGTCAAAACGCAGATAATAGCTGCGGCCATATTTTTTCCAGTGATCGCGGGTGATTTGTTCCACACTCATGCCGGTTTTGGCAATAATGCTCAGCCAGAACAAAACAGCCCAGATGCCGTCTTTTTCTCTGATATGGCTGGAGCCGGTGCCAAAGCTTTCTTCTCCGCACAAGGTGATGCGTTTGGAATCCATCAAGTTGACAAAATATTTCCACCCGGTCGGCACTTCATAATAGGGGAGGTTGTGTGCTTTGGCCACACGGCTGACGGCGGTTGATGTCGGACAAGATTTTGCCACGCCGTAAATGCCGTTTTTATAGGCCGGAATCAGCTGATAATAGTCTGTTAAAATGGCCAAAGAATCGCTCGGTGAAACAAAAAACTTTTTCCCTAAAATCATGTTTCGGTCACCGTCACCGTCATTGGCTGCGCCAAAATCAGGTGCCGAATCCGAGTTCATAATTGCCAAGAGCTCGGTAGCATAGGTCATATTGGGATCGGGATGCTTGCCGCCAAAATCCGGCAAAGGATTGCTGTTGATAACACTGCCTTTTTTTGCCCCCAATATCTCTTCAAAAATTTTGATGGCATAGGGCCCGGTCACGGCATTGAAAGCATCAAATTTCATGGTGAAACCGTTGCGGAACAATTTCTTCAAGGCTTCAAAATCAAAGATATTTTCCATCATCTCAACATAATCTTTGACCGAATCTATGACCTCAATCTCCATATTGCCGAGTTTGCTCTTGCCAAGCTTGGATAAATCTATATCCGGCGCATCATAAATTTTATATTCGCTGATTTTCTTTGAATTTTCATAGATTTTATCACTGATGGAAGTTGGAATTTGGCCGCCGGTTTCGTTGGCATATTTAATGCCGAAATCTCCATTCAAACCGCCCGGATTATGTGAGGCAGAAAAAACAAAGCCGCCGTCGGTTTTGTTTTTTAACAAAATGTTTGAAGAGGCCGGGGTTGAAAGCAAGCCGTTTTGGCCGATTATCAATTTTGCAACATTGTTGGCCGCAGCCATTTTGATGAATTGTTGTATGGCTTTGTCATTATAATAACGGCCGTCGCCGCCAACAACAAAAACTTTGCCGCTTAAATCGCCAATCGTGTTGAAAATGCTTTGAATGAAGTTTTCAAAGTAGTTTTCTTGCATCATCACCTTGGTCTTTTTGCGCAGACCGCCGGTGCCCATTTTTTGGTCATCATAGGGTGTGGTTTTGATTGTTTTAATCATAATATTCTCCCAAATTGGTATTTTATAAAAAATAAGATATCACTTTGCCTTCTAAACACAAGTGTTCATTGCAGTTTATTACCAAGTCTTATTTTATTCGGGAGAGATGAACTCGGCTAACGCCGTGATTTCTCTTTTGGCGGCAATGTGTGAAACCGTCATCTTGCATTTCAAACGATCATTGTTCAGGTCTAAAACAGTTAAACCTTCCAAGAAAAGCTCTTTATATATAACGCGGTCTTTTAGCCCCGGAAACAGGCGAAAACCATATAATTTTGACAATCTTTCCAGATGTGAAAAAATGGCCGTTTTGTTTTTGGATTTATAATTGGATAATTTGTTGCCGCAAACAATCCAGTTCAAATAAGGTTTGTTTTGGGTGGCTAAATATTTTTTTATATCCCAGATAAAGTTGGAATAGGGACCCGGCTTTAAAACTCGGCCGGTTTGATAATCAATATCGGCAATGACGTTTAAGTCTATCAAACTGTCTGATATCGGGGTGATAACCGTGTCGGCATATTTGTGGCTTTCTTCAAAAAGATAGTTCTTGGTGCCGGGCGTGTCTATGATGATGGCATCATAATTATTTTTCTTTTGCAAAATTTGGCTGGAAAGATTTTCTCTGGCTTGCGTTATCAAATATGGGTTTTCTTCCAGATAGACTCGCGTATGATCGGGAATCGGCAAATGCAAATTTTGCTGCGTGCAAAATTTTTTGCGGTTTTCTATATATTTAGATAAACTTCCTTGTCTGCCATCTAAGTCAAACGTGGCTACGCTGAAACCTTCCTGCATTAATCTAATTGCCAAATGCATGGAGATGGTGGATTTTCCCGTTCCGCCTTTTTCATTGCTCAAAACAATGACATGGGCTTTTTTTTCAGATATATTTTCGCTCATCAGATTTTGTTTGCCAGTGTGTATTCATCTTTTTCAACTGTAACCACTATGCATGACTTTTGTGATTTTTTCAAGCGGTCACATACTTTTTTTGCTTCGGCTTTTTCAAACCCGATGATTTTTGAGCGGTAGACTACGGCTGAGCCTGTTTGATAAGGTTCAATATCTATGTTTTTGTCTTTTGCCTGGTGAATAACTTTTTCTTTGATGTCCAGAGCATAGTTTCTGGCCTTGGCATAGTTCGAAAAGGCTCCAATCTGAATGCCCCACTGGGTTTGCACGCTGCTTCTTTCTGCCGTAAGGCTGTTGTCGGCAACTTGCTCTGCTAAAGCGGCTTTAGAATCTGTTTCATTGTTTGCAACCATGGTCTCAGTATTTTGAGTGGCATTCAAAGCCAGCTTTTGTAAGCCTTTCTCCATCATTGAGGCAACGGTTTTGTCTCTTTGTTTGAGCATTCTGTGGCCCATGGTGACGGCAATCACGCGATGACCATCGCGCTCGGCTGAGGTAACAATGTTGTATCCGGCTGCGTTGGTAAAACCTGTTTTCATGCCATCTGCACCTTCAAAGGTTTTCAAAAGGTGATTGTGCGTATAAATCGTTCGGCCTTTATAGGTGAATTTTTTGGTGGAGAAAAGCTTATAATATTGCGGAAAATGGTGATATAAGGCCGCACCTAACAAGGCCATGTCTCTTGCCGTGGTTTTTTGTCTTTTGTTGGGCAAACCCGAAGCATTATAAAAAGTGGTATTTTTCATGCCCAGCTCATGGGCGACTCTGGTCATCGTCTTGGCAAATTCGGGTTCGGAATAGCCCAAACCTTCTGCCAAAACCGTGGCACAATCGTTGGCCGATTTGACAATCAAAGCCATAACGGCATCGCCAACCTTTATTTTTTCTCCGGCTCGAACCCCGATTTTTGACGGCGAGCGATTGGCTGCCGTTCTGGATACGGGAAGCTTGTCATCCCATTTGATAATCCCTTTGTCAAGAGCATCAAATGTGATGTATAAGGTCATTAATTTGGTTAAAGATGCCGGATATCTTAGCTCATCTGCGTTGTTTGATGATAAAACTTCTCCGCTTTGCGCATCAATCATAATCGATGAAACAGAGGCTTGTGCTCTTTCTGCAGAACTCAAAACAATCGTCAAAGCACAAATCATCGTGCCAAAAAAAGACATCGGCTTATAATTCATTTTATCTAAAACCTTATTAATCCTTATTTATTACGTTATTTGCAGCTATCTTAGGAGAAAAAAGAAAATAAATTGTTAAAATTAACCGTTATAAAAAAATATTCTTTCATTTTTTTTGCTTGACTTTATTGCGGTTTGTTTGTAAAAATCTAGCTCGTGATACATGGCGAACGTAGCTCAGTTGGTAGAGCCCCGGTTTGTGGTACCGGTTGTCGTGAGTTCGAGCCTCATCGTTCGCCCCAGATTTCATATTTAAGCACCTGTAATAAGGTGCTTTTTTTGTATCTATCCATAATGAGGCTCGAACCGAGGTTCGTCTGACTTGTAAGTGTTTTATAAAACACTAACGCGCTGCGGTCACTTGATTTGTAACGCTTTGTCAGCGGCGTTATCACTTGCTTCAAAGCTAACAAATCTGCGCCTGTCGTCAGAAAATTCTCCGCTGGAGAATTTTCTTTCCTCCAGCCTCATCGTTCGCTCCAGATTTCATGTTTAAGCACCTGTAATAAGGTGCTTTTTTTGTGCCTATCCATAATGAGGCTCGAACCGAGGTTCGTCTGACTTGTAAGTGTTTTATCAAACACTAACTGCGCTGCGGTCACTTGATTTGTAACGCTTTGTCAGCGGCGTTATCACTTGCTTCAAAGCTAACAAATCTGCGCCTGTCGTCAGAAAATTCTCCGCTGGAGAATTTTCTTTCCTCCTCTGACTTGTAAGTGTTTTATCAAACACTAACGCGCTGTAGCAACAAAAAAAAAGCTTCGTCTTTTTTTTCAAAACAAAGCTTTTTTGTTAAATTAATACTTTTCCTGTTCGGGCTTAACGCTCTAATTCTTCTTCAGAAAATTCTTCTCCTCCCGAATTGTCGTTATCCTCATCCACATCAATACCCAGTTTGGCCAGCATATTGTCGTTAATATCTTCTCGCTGCGCCACAATCCAATCCGGCACGTTGGGTGAGGGCGGTAGTTTTGCCATGGCCGTCATCTGTTTGTCCCAGAACCAACGCGGCGCATCGGCCATAATCGGACGGTCAATATAACTTTGCATCAGCACCACTTGCTTTGATGTCGGCAAGCTCAACAATTGTGTCGTGCTGATAACCGGCACACCTTGTAATTGGTAACTCACATTTTTGGAGAACGGGTTTTGTCCCTTTGCCATACCAAAAGTATTTTCCGTTTTGGAAAATGAGGTTGTTTGCACGGTCTTATTACCAATCATCTTGGAAAAACGCTGGGCCGTTACCTCGTTGTTTTGTGACAAAATAACTTTGCAGGCTGTGGTTGAAATAACGGTTTCAAGATCGTCTTTACCATATTTACCTGAAATTTGTCCTAAATCTTGTCCGATGAGCAGGTATGAAACTTTTTGACCACGTCCGACTGCCGGGCCTTCAATGATGGCGCTTAACTTCGGCATGGTCGGAAACTCGTCGAGCACAAACAAGGTTGGAAAAGGTCCCATCTTACCGTCACTCTTGTTGACAAAGTTTGGCGGATTTGCAATCAGATAGTTGGACATTAAGTCAATAAATGTTCCTGAAATCACGCTCAAAGCTTTGGCATCAACCTGGTTTACCGACAGATAAACCGAAATTGGTTTCCATTGCCCGGTTATCGGGTCTTTCATACCGCGCAGGTCTTTGAAGTTGATATCACTGAAACTTGTTCTGGCCACAACGGCGGCGTTTTTGAAAATGCCAATACCGCTGAATGCCGTTGACAAAACTGAACCTCTTTCTTTATCCGGCATGGAGCTTAATTGGCTCAACTCAACCACACAACGTTGCGAATAGCCAAATTTTCTGGCTTCCACAATGGCTTCTTCCAACAAATCTCTCATCGGATCAGCCATGGCAGCCATTTGGTCTCCTTCTTCCAAGCGGCGCTTGATGTCTTGCGATTGTTTGATTTGTGCTTCCGTAATCCATTCCAAAATCATGGCAATGCACGCTTCTCGGCCAACCCAACGTTCGGGCAACAGATTCCAGGTGCCGATGGGCAGATAGTTGTCTATGGTCAGATTGTTGTTTCTCAAGTTGGCCACGGCACGGCTCGCCATCGGGTCATTCATTTCCAAATAATAGCCTTCCAGAACCTTTTTGTCTTCTTCATCCAACTTTCCTTCATAGATGCGTCCGATGAAATAGTCGTTGGCACGTGCTTTTTCACACTTAAAGGCAATAAAATGCAAAAATCCGGTCAAGGCCGCACGACCTGTTTTGGACCAGTGCGGGTCTGCGCCGCCTTTGGGGTCTTCCACCAAAACATTGCACATGGAGTCAATATACATGTCTCGCGCCGGGCCGGGAGCAGGAATGGCTGACGGAGAAAGCGGATTCCAGCTCGGATAATAAATACCCTCTGCCGGGTTGTCTTCTGCACCCCAGTTGATGACAAATACCGGGCCAACCTTAGCTCTGGCCCCGGTCGTCGAAAAACACAATTCCGGCTTGGGGTCGTTGACCACAATGCTCATGCCGTTGGAGTAAAAAATCGTGGGCATCACCACACCAACGGTTTTACCTGTTCCCGGAGGGGCACAACACAATGTTGACAAGGTTTCATTTAGTTTCAAAAGGTGGCCTTTGTATTTTCCAACCACTTGACAAAAACCGTTTAACAAGCCCATCTTTTTGATATCTCTCATTTCGGCTAACCTTGCCGAACCATGAATGTTGGACTGAAAACGATATGGATTGGTGATTATTCCAACTGCCAAAATCAGCGGAAAACTAATAAATGGCAGAATCGGCAACCACAAGCCAAAAGAAAATGCACCGTTATAGTGATATATTTGGCTCATCCAACTGCCATAACGTGAAAAAAGATAGTCCGGGTTGTTAAATATCATGCTTAAAAAACGACCCACATCGCTGATGGATTGTTTTGAGATACCACTGCCAATCAGATATCCCAACGGCATTGATATGATGGCTAATGCTATGGTCACACCTAAGGCTGTTAAAACCGTAATGGACATCCATTTTACAGCGCTGTTATATTCTTCCCATTCTTCACCTTTTTTTTCTACGGCCATGTTTTTCCCTCAAAAAAATTTTCTATGCTATGTTTCGTATCAGTTTCTTTATTTTTTCTAATTTGTCTTTGTCAATATTTTCAATTGTTTCATCAAGAGCTTTGACAAAAGGTTTAATCTCTTTTGGCGTGCCTCTGTCTATGCGGCAGACATTAACCCCTATTTCATCCCAAATATCAAACATATCCTCTGCATTGATGATGTTGCCGATTTGTTCAATCACATATGCCTTGACCTCAAAATGAAAATCGGCTTCTTCTAGTTTTTCTACCAAATATTGGCGTGCCAAATCGGCTTTTCTGACCGGCGATATGCGGTGTGAACTTTCTGAAAACCACAAGGGTTCTTCATCGTTGAACCGCTCTTCATCTGCCAGCCAATCTCCCGGTTCTTTATCTATCATACAAATACAAATTTGGTTGGCGGCTATGCCGATAAAATCTATTAAGGTGTTTTTGATGGTTAATCCCGTTAAAACTTCATAACCTTTTTGCTTGATTACATCCAGAACGGAGTTCCCTGACCCTTGTGTGCCGGAAGCAGAATTTCTTTGTTGCTTGTTGCCCCTATTGTTGTTTTGGCTGGAAACAGGCGTTCCGTTTGACTTCTTGTTTTTATTCTTGTTCCTATCTCTATCTCTATCTCTTTCCGTCGGCGCAGGCTTGCCGTTTACTGCTGATTTGTTACTTCCTTCATCGGATTCCGGCTTGGCTTTTGCATCATCATCAAAGGCATCAAAGTCAAACTCAAAATCATCATCATCGTCAAAATTGAACAAAGAATGGCTGAACGTGCCGTTGTCTGTTGTTTGAGAATTTGCCGGAGCAGGTTGGTTGTTTGATGCCGGCAACACATTTGCTGACTGAGCTATTGGAGCGGCAATTGTTGGAATAGGGGTGTTGTTGGTTGTTGATGCCGTTTCATAAATTTTTTCATCCATCGGCATGCGAACACTTTTGGGCCTGATTTCTTTGTATGATTTTTTCTTTTTTATCTTCTTTATCCCGGTGGTGCTGGCTATTACTTTGACTTGTTGGAAAAAGATTTTTTTCAACAAGTTGACGGGAAGTGCAATTATTGAGCGCAAAAGTTTTTCCCAGTTGATTACGCTTAAGGCAGCCCAGCCCGTTAACCAAAGCGGAATAAATGTTAAAATGATTAAAACAAAGGCCCATTCTTTGGCATCGGCTATCACCCAGCCGGATAACCATAAATCCCACGCATATTCCCAATGATCTTTGCGCAAAATGTCAAACCGCCAGTTCTTGAGCATGATAACGCGTATACCTTCCAGAAAAAATATGCTCCAGAAGATACCAACGCAGATTATTCTTATCAATATCAATAACGGTTTCAAACTTTATGCTCCAGGTCTTTTCCTTATGTCTTGCTGTGGATTCTTTTTTCTTATTCTTTATAATGAACGGAATTTATTTTTTCTGCAACTGCTTGTCTTATTTTATTCACTTCTTCATCGGTTCTAATGGGTTCTTTCGGTTTGCTTTTCATTTCAAGCTCTTCTTCGGCTTTCATCAATTTTGTGCCCATGTTCTTTATTTTTAATTTGGATATGTCTTTTTCATAATTTTCCAAAGTTTTTTTATTGTATAGTGCAAAAGGTTCCAACAACAGCTGAATATAGTCTATATGGTAGCATTTTTTCCAGCCCCAGAGCCATAGCGGAATGTATAAAACAAAAATGAACAGCAGGAGATAATCTTGCCAGGTGCGAATAACGCCGCCGGCTTCCCAATATGAATTTATTAATTGCCAACTCTGTGCCGATAATAAATTGAAATTCCAAAAATAATCAAGAATAAAGTTTACCAGCTTGAAAAAAACTATTGTCCATATAATTCCAACAATCAGAAACTTAATCAACTTTAAAATTTTTTTCAGCATGGCCTATTCTCGTCCTCTGGCAAAAGGAATTTTAATGTCGGGCGAACCTTTTTGCTCGGGAGCTTTTTCTTGAGTTAAGTAGCTTCGGATTTCATTTCTTTTGTTTCTTGCTTGATCTGCCATTATCAAAAGTCCTTGTTGGTCTGCATCTAAACCATCCAGTGCAATTTTATGTGTGCGATCAACTTGCTGCCATTGAACCGCTTCTTCTCTTAGCGGTGTTGGCTCTTCTTCCTCCAGCAACCCATTATAGGAAATTAATATCATATTGTTTTTGGTTCTTACGCCTTTTTCGTCATAGCGATCGTCAGTTAGCTCTTTTTTGCCAAATTTTATGGCTTTTTCCATATCTTTTGATATTTGTGTCATTGTGGTTTTGAAAAAGTCAAATTTCTGAGATGCTTGCGGGTCTTTTTGAGCTTCCTTGTATAATTTCTTTTTTATGATTTTGTTGGCTCGTTGGCTTCTTTCTTCATACAAAGCATTTACATCTTTGTCTTTATGCGCATCTTTATCGTGTAGTTTATCATCCAACAAGCTGGCTCTGGTATAATCATCTATGGTTTTCATATAAGTCATGGCCAAGTTTGTGAGCAGGGGCACGGTTTTTTTCGGATCGCCGACACTTAAAAGCTGCCCGATGTTTACGCCGGAAAGTTCGGCAAAATCTCTCAACAGCGGGTTTTCTGCTATCACATTGCCAAGCTTGCCTTCTTTTATGTCTTTGATAATTTGTTTATTGTTGCAAGCATCGGTATAAGCTTGCATTTTCTTGTTTGATGTCTTTTGCAGCGAATCGGCAAATTTGTGCGTTTCATCAGGATCGTTTTGTTTCTTTGCAGTCTCTGCCTTGCTGTCATTGTAGCTGCTTCTTATTTCATTGATGATGCCGGTTAATAAATATTCCGTTTGATCCAAAACCCAGTTGGTGGCGGCATTGGCTGCTGCCAAAAACCATTCTTTGAACATGGCATCAATAATATCCATTTCTTGCCATTTGAAGTCATTATGACCGGGAGCGTGCTTGTTGTCAGTGCCTGCTTTGAAGTCACTGGTTTTCTCCGGCGTTGATTTTCCTTCATCTACTTTTGTGGTTTGCGGGCCTTCTTTTTCTCCTTCATTGACGGTTGTGGTCTTTTGTCCTTCATTGACCTTGGTGTTTGCTTTTTCGTTAATTTTAAGCGTTTTTATTTTGCTTTCTTTTTGAATCAGATGATCTACTTGGCCATTGGCAAATTTTTCCCACAAAAGACGTGAAGAATATATGTTGTTTATGGCTCTCTTGGCTTGATCCGATAAGGCGCTGGCTTTTAGCTCAAGCTCTTGCGGCTTGTTGTCTTGCATTCGGTATAATTTATTATCGCGCGTTAAAACATATTGCACTTCGTTTCCGTTTTCATCCAACTGGCGGATATACCCGCTTTCGTTTTCATCAAACTCAACCATGCTCACGGCATCGCCGTTGCCGTCTAAATAGGTGAATGTTTTGCCGGAAAGATTGTTCTTTCCTTTTGCTTTTTGATGATCAAAACTGATAACTATATCATTAACCTTTTCCGGCTGGCGCAGGCCGCTTTTTAATTCGGGAGTGGCTTTGAGCTCAATTTCTTTGCTCATGACCAAACGCTTATCACGCATTTGCTCTTTCAAGTTTGCTATTTGTTTTCTGATTGCATCATTGGCAAACATGGAGTCATATGCTCCGCAAAACTCTTCAATCTTGGAGAAATCTGAGATATTGTATCGTCCCATGTTCAAATCTACAAAAAAACCGTCAAGCTGGGCTTGAATGTTTTCTTGTGAAATGTTTTTCAAAAATGTTTCTTTTTCTTCCGGTTTTTGTTGCGCATAAGAATTTGCCGTGTTGGCCAGATTGCGTCTTTGTTCAACAAACGTTTGGACTGCATTTTTGATATCTTCTTTTCCCGACATCTTTTTTTCCCCAATAGTTATCTTTTTTGTTCTAATTTTAGCATTGTTTTTGCGTTTTGTCTATATTTTTCTCTAAAACTAAGCCTTTAAATTTTTGAGAAAATTTCCCAGTTCTTTGTTCACTCTGATTCCGTCTTCGGGCTTGGCTTTTATCAGGCCAAAAAAGCGGTCTTTAATCTTGCTTACCTCTATCGGGGAAAATGTGGCCGGGTTGTTGGTCAAAACTTTATAGGCACCGTCGGCATCGCGGGCGGCATTTTTGAAGTAGTTGTTGACCAAACGTTCGGCATTGACGGGAAATTCTTTATCCTCAATGGCGTTAATATATTTTTTCATTTTTTCTACGCGGCGTTGATGCTCTTCAACAATTTCTTTTTCTATCTTTTTTCTTTTGGCTTTAAGACGCCTTTTTTCATAGGCAATTTCACAGCCTTCAAGCTCTATCAACGTTTCTACATATGAAATGATAAACATTTGCAAATCTTCATCCGTGACTTTTTCTGCATAATTTAGCAGGTCTTCGTCACTGGCTCCGGGGTTGATATTTTGAACTCTGCTCGGATAAGCCTTGATTAAAATGTCCCAACAACGAAGTGTGTCATAGGCAAAATCTTGGTTCAAATAAGGTTTGTAACGCGGTAATAGTAATTCTTCTTTGATTCTGAATTTTGGTAAGTTTATTTTGTTCTTTTTGGCAATTTGTTCGGCGCTTTTGATAAAGTTTGAATATGCATCAAAAAGGTTTTTTTCTTCTTCTGCCAGTTTTGACGGAGTTCCGTTTTGTTCCTGTTTGACAACGGAATCTTTATAATCGTTGATCATGGTGGAGGTATCATCCGGGGTGATTTCAGAAGAAATAAATTCCTGCAGCAATTTTTCAAATTCTTCATCGTCATCGTTGTCGGAAGAAGATGTGGCTTCATCAGTTGTATCTTTGCCGTTTGAAGCCTTTGGTTGCACAGTTTCTATATCTGCGTTTTTTAACAGCTCATCAATTTTTTTATCTAATTCTTCTAATTCGTTACTCATGATTTGTTCCCTTTAATTTGCTTTAAGAGTTGCTTCACGCTGCAGGCTTTCGGTGTTGAAGATGATGATGCGGTCTGAAACACCGCCCCCAATGCTCAATATGTATAATCGGTTGTTGTCGGCCTTAAAATCTTTGATATAGCTCCCTTCAGGCAGGCGTAACGAGATTTCTTTTTCCGGCATTTTTTCCGTATTGTGCGTTTTTTTCAGCAGCGTTCCGAGAAAAAGCAATGTGCTGAATATCAATAAAAAAGTTAGGACAAAAACAATTGTTTTAACAAGTTTTAATTTATCCATATTTTTTTCCTTGCGTTATCTTGTTGCAAAAACTTAAATTTTATGTATTTTGTTATTGTGTGAAACTTTTATAAATAAAAATATGCTTACTGATAATATTTATACAACACAAATTGTTAATAAAGATTTTAAAGGGCTTAGAATTGATAAGTTCTTAACAACTTGTTTCCCCGAATTGTCTCGTTCGCAGCTCCAAAAACTGATTAAGAACGGCAATGTTTCTTGCGATGATGATATTATCCCCGATGTCTCTTTCAAAGTGCGTGAAAATGACTCTTATCAGCTCTATCTTCCGCCGCCGGCCGATGCTGAGCCTCAGCCTGAAAATATTCCCCTTAACGTGGTGTATGAAGATGAAGATGTTATTGTGGTTGACAAACCGGCCGGTATGACCGTGCATCCGGCTCCGGGGGCTCCAAACGGAACTTTGGTCAATGCTCTTCTTTATCATTGCGGCAACAGCTTGTCCGGGGTAGGCGGCGTTAAACGCCCGGGAATTGTGCATCGTATTGATCGCTTCACCAGCGGATTGTTGGTGGTGGCCAAAAATGATGCGGCACACCAATCTTTGAGCGCACAGTTTTTTGATCATTCCATTGAAAGGACTTATTTTGCTCTTGTTTACGGCGTGCCTAATCCTTTGAACGGAACCATTGATAAAAATATTGCCAGAAGCTCGTTTGACAGAAAAAAAATGGCGGTTGTGGCTTCTGCCGGAAAACACGCCGTGACACACTATCAAACCAAAGAAGTTTTTAAAAATATTGCCTCTTTGGTGCAATGCAATTTGGAAACGGGCCGAACCCACCAAATCAGAGTGCATATGGCTTCAATTGGCTGCAATCTGATTGGGGACCAGGTCTATGAAAAAGCTAAAAAAACACTGATTAAAGCTATTTCCGAAGAAGATAAAAAATTTATCAACTCTTTTCCAAGACAGGCCTTACATGCGGCAACACTCGGGTTTGTTCATCCCAGAACCGGGCAATTGATGCATTTTGCTTCTCCTTTCCCTGAAGACTTTTTAGCTTTGCTTAATGTCCTCAAACATATTTGACCTATCTAATTTTTAGTTACCTGATATATAAAATATATATATTCATAAAAATACAACTTAAGGTGTAGTCTTGTCATTGTAAACATGCCGCAAAAAGGAGTTGCCATGATTATTAATGATAGATTGAAAGTTGATGGTTTTGATTTCTCCCCGGAAATTAATTTGGTCAGATATTTGCAAAAAATTAAAAAATTTCCGATTTTGTCTTCGGAAGAAGAATATCAACTCGCTTGTGCTTATAAAAAAACTAAAAATCCGGCTCTCTCCTACAAACTCTTGACTTCCCATCTGCGCTTGGTGGTTAAAATCGTGGCCAGATATAAAGGATATGGTTTGCCTCTGGCAGAGATGATTGCTGAAGGAAATATCGGCCTTTTGCAGGCTTTGGATAAATTTGAGCCCGATAAAGGAAACAGGTTTTCAACTTATGCCATGTGGTGGATTAAAGCCGCCGTGCAAAAATATATTCTCAGCTCTTGGTCTTTGGTTAAAATCGGAACAACTTCGGCACAGAAAAAGCTTTTCTTTAATCTTAAAAAAGTCAAAGATAAACTAAACCTCATTCATGACAACCAAATGTCTGATGATATTATCAATGATATTGCTTCTCATTTGGAGGTTTCCAGAAAAGATGTTATTGATATGAATGAAAGAATGCGCTCTCATGACGGCTCACTGAATGAACCGATGAATGCCGATGATACGCATCAGCATGAGTGGATGGACTTTATTTCTGATACAAAACCTAACCAGGAAGAGATTTTTGCGCAGACTGAATCTTTTATCAAACGCAGAAAGATTTTTGCAGCCTCTCTCGTTTGTCTTAACCCGAGGGAAAAAGATATTTTATTCAAACGCCGTCTCGAAACTCGGCCCGTTACGCTTGAAGCTTTGAGCTCCATGTATCATATTTCTAAAGAAAGAGTGCGCCAAATTGAGCTTAACTCTATCAAAAAAATGCAAAAATTTGTGGCAGAACATCAAGGTTGATTGTTGTCTATTTTGATATGCCGTTGATTTGTTGGTCAATGATTTCTTCACCCCAATCTTCAGAAATTTTTTTCAATTGCTTATCTATATATATCAGGCGTTTTTGTGAACTGATTTTGGTGATGAAGGCAAAAAGATTTGGCATTTCATAATATAAGACAAAACCTAAAGCTGCCGAGCCCAACATAATCAGCATATTGAGCACATCTCCGAATAGGAAAATGTTTTCATCAAAGGTCATTTTGTTTAAAACATTTACCAGATAAATAAACAAACCGGCAACGTTGAAACAGCCGATGATGATGAGCTTTGCCGAATCTTTCGGGCTGACAAACATGACCGTCAATGTTGGTAACAGACCAATCAAAAGAACGATGATGGCCGGCAAAAATGACGATGCCACAATGGCTATGAACACAAAAAGCAAAACCTTTCTGGCCAAGGATAATGACTTAAAGGACTTTGAAAAATTTGCACTTTTTTTCTTGATGGGCTTTTTCATTGCGATATCCACTGTATGAGGTTATAGGTAAATGAAACAATCATGGTCATGACGGCTAAAATGCCGGTGAACTTTAAAGCATTTTCTTGCGCTTCTTCAATCATCTTGTTGCTTTGAGTCAGAATCTTGTTCTTTTCATTAATCAAGGCGATGATCTCTTTCTTGACCTTTTGATAGAGCTCCAGATCTTCTTTCTTGGTTTCTTCATCTTCAAGGGCTTGATAAATCTCTATGATTTTTCCGCTTTTGGAAACTTTGACCAAGTCTTTTTCAATTTTCTTTTGAATTTTTAGGTTATGATAACTTTCAATCACGGGCTTGCTTATGCTGGCCAGCCATTGACCCAAGTTGGCCAGTTGAGCCGGGCCGTATTTCTTTTGCATGTCGGCATATAATCTGATAATGGCCGATATTTGAAGGCTTTCTTTGTTGGAGTTTAGGTCCAATATAATACCGTCAATTTTTTTGCCGAGCTTGCTTCTTAAAAAGGCTACCAGGTTCTTATCATAGGGTTTTACATCTCCCTTGATATTGGCATAGTTATTATCCAAGGCTTTTAAAACTCGGGTGGCATTGTTGACATATTCATCGCCAACCAAGGGGCTCAGACAAGGCAAATCTTCATCAAAGTCATATATGATACGGTCGATGCCATAGCCAATATCTTTGCGGTTGATGTTTATTTTCTGTTCCGATAAATTGCTCGGTGAACGGATATCTTCTTGTTTGATATACCAGGAACGGATTAAGTCTGAGTTGAACAAATCATAAAAATTATTGATATTGATATTGTTTTTCAGACAATAGAAAATGGCCTTGGGTGCACCGTCCGGAAATACGGAAATATCGCGAATGTGAATCGGTGCCAAAGGATCTAATATGATACCGATTTGTGCAATGGTTATGTCTCGATTGTCGCCTTCGGATATTTGGGTGATGATCTTGTCCAGTTGGTTATATATATCTTCGTTTTCCAGACCGTTTTTGACCCATTCAAGCAGTTTTCCAGACTTTATCAGCTCCCAGGCATCATTGGGGTTGAGGTATAGGTTATAGGCCACCTCTTTTGAGGTGTAGCATTTTTCATTATTGATAACCAAGGCACGTTTAGGGCGCTCAACCAAACTTGTGTTTTGCAGATAGGGCGATTTTCCTTCAATGAAATTGTAGGTCTGGATAAATGACCAACGCAGGCTCGGCGTGTCTGCCAGCATACCTTTTAACAAGTTGACCAGCCCGGTTGATATTTTTTCATCTGCCGTTAGGGCATTATAAGAACCTTTTTTCAGCTTAATGCGAATTATTTCTGCCGTGCTTAACCCTGCCATCGGCTCTTTGTTTGAGAGCAAGCGTATACATGAGGCGGCAATGGCATAAATATCATTTTTTTCGCTGCCGTTTCCTCTGCCGGATGTCATAGCCATCAGGCTTTCTATTGTTTCATAAGCAGCGGGTTGATAATATCCGGGAAAAGCAGCCAAGCAATCTCCCAGCATAATTTCATTATAGTCTTTTGATTTGAAATATAAATTTTCCGGTCTGATGGCGCGGTGCGTTATGCCATAACCTTTTAAGACTTCCGAAGCTGAAATCAAGCTCAAGATGACTTGTTTTAACTTTTGCGGGTTTGTTTTGTATCCGGCTTCTTCCAAATGGTCAAGCACTCTGCCGCCTTGCGGAATGACATATATTAAAACCACGGTGTTTCTTTTTTCCGTGGGGGCAAATATTATGCCGTATTCTACCAATTTTAAGATGTTGGGGTGGTCTATGGATTTTAAATATGGTAAAAATGAGCTGCGCGGGCAGGTTTCTGACCCGCAGACAAGAGCAAACAGCTCTCTTCTGGAATCTATCCGGTCTGACACACGAAAAGCCGTGCCGCCGTTGTTGTTTAACCATTCCAAGGGGGCGTTAAAATCAATTTCATAACGCTCTTTAAGCAAAACTTTCTTTTTTGTCGGTTCGGCCGGAACGGATTCGTTGGCTATCGGCGTTTCCTCAATTTTGCTTGGATTATCTGTGTTTTCTTCCATATTTAAATTCTCACACTTATCTTATTTTTGAAGTTATTTTAATACATATTTGTTAATAAAGAACAAATAAATTGAGAATTGTTTTTTTTTATGTATTATATTCTTAAAAATTCATTCTTTTTATGGTTTCGTGATGGTAAATTTTAATAAAGTTAATTTCGGGGCTGATAATTTGGCCTTTTTGGAAGAGCCGGATACGCAAAATGCTGCAAATTCCGGTGTGAAAATTGTTTCTCAAGCTGCCGGCGATGAAGTTAATCTGGATAAGCTGGAAACTCCCGGCAATGATGTGCCTTTGGTGCAGACTCCCGTGGCTGCAAAACTTCCTCCCGTTGCCGATTTTTCTGCTCAAAATTCTTCAAAAAGTGCCCAACTCAAAGCTGAATGGGGCGCTTTTTCTTTATCCCTGGCCGATGCCGTTGTGAAAATTTTTGAACTTTCCGACAGACCTTTCATTATTATTCGCGATGATATGGTCGTCTATCTCAACAATACGGCCATGGCCATTTTGGAAATTCAGGATGAAAGAGATATCATCAATCAAAGCTTTTGGAATTTTGTGGATAAACAAGATTGGGAAATGCTCGCACAAAATATCGGCGCCATGCTCACCAATGACAAAATCATTCAAACGCGTTTGAAAACCTTCAAAGAACGCATCTATAAAATCAATCTCCAGGCTTTGTATATTGATGATGGCGAGCATTTTACCTTTGCTCTTGTCGGTGACCGCAAAGTTAAATATAATCCGGGTGCCGGACTTTATGATACCGTGACCGGCTTGCCTAACTTTTATTTGTTTGAAGATCGTGTGCAAATTGCCGTGAATAATGAAAAATATAAAGATATGCGCCAACGCAAAAATATGATGGCCGTTTTGGGCGTGAATATTGATAATATTGAAGAGCTCAAAGAAGCCAATATGCTTGATTTTGTCTTGAAAAAACTGGCTTCTAAACTCGTTTTCCGTTTGAAAAAAAGCTATACCGTGGCACGCGGCCTCAAATATCCGTTTTGGCTTTTGATTAATGATTTTAACAATGAACACGATTTGGAAGTGGAAATTGAAAAAATCAAAGCCATTTTTGATGAGCCGATTGTCGGTAACTATATGGATTATAATGTTTCAACCTGCTTTGGTTACAGTATTTTCCCCAATAATGCCAAAACAGCCAATAAGCTCATTGAAACGGCTATTGATGCCATTCGCACCGCCGTGCGTTATCGCAAAGCCTAAAGCTCATCATAACTTTGGCCCAAACGCAAGATTTTATGTGCGGCGGGTCCGTATTCACCGTTTGCTTCATGAATAATCAATCCGGCATGGATTTGGGTGGGCGTGTGGTTGTCTTTTTGCGCGCGAATGACTACCCTCTTGGCCTTTTGGCCGGCCTTTGAAAACAGCGGAATCACCTCTATATGACCGAGTTTGCCGTGAATGACGGATAAAATTTCATCCAAAGCTTCTGCCCGGTTAATCATATAAAAATGGCCGAGCGGCGCAGTCATCTTGATGCAAAATTCAATCCACCCCTTGAGAGAAAAATTAGCGTGATTATGGGCCAGAGCTTTGCTCTGGTTAGGTGAGGGCATATCGCTTTCCGAATAGGGTGGGTTGGTGATGACATGCTCAAAACTGCAATTCTTAATTTCTTGCGGTTTGTTCTTAATATCGCAGTTTATATACTTCAAAAAACTATCAAAATTGTTGGCTTTGGCGCTCAAATTGGAAAGTTCGGCCAATTCCGGCTGCAACTCCAGACCGGTGATTTGCGGCTGCTTTTCAGCAAAACGCGAAGCCAAACACAAAGAAATGGCGCCGGTGCCGGAGCCAACGTCTAAGATACTTTCACCTTTTTTGATTTTGCCGACCATGGATGATAAAATCACCGCATCGGTCGAAGCACGGTAACCGTTCCGCGGTTGAAAAATTTTAACCCTCTTGTCTAATAAATAATCTTGGCTATAATCATCCATATTCAATCAACCTTTCCTTATCTCTTCGGTAAGGCGTATCTTAAACAGGAAATTGAAAAAATGCTAGATAATATTTTGAGTTTAAAAGATAAATTTGATGTTTTTGTGCTTGATATTTATGGCGTAACCTGGAACGGCAAAGCTCCGATTGAAGGTGCAAAAGAACATATGATTGAGTTGCGCCAAGCCAAGAAAAAAGTGATTTTGCTCTCAAACGGAACCGAGCTTCAGGCTCATGCCGAAGAAAGTCAAGCCAAACGTGGCTTTGTCAAAGGTGTGCATTATGATGAAATTGTCACCTCTGGAGATTTGGCTTATGATACTTTTTCTTCCGATACACGCAAACTCAAATTTTATCAATTCGGTCGTGCCAATAAAGCTTTGTTTACAGATTGTCCTTACACGGAAGTGCAAACCCCTGAGGAAGCTGATTTTGTTTATATCGGTGTGCCGCAAATTTTTGAAAACGGTATTTGGAAAGATTTTTTAAATCTGCAGCCTTTTGAAGCAGAACTACGCAAAATTTATAAACTCGGGCTGCCGCTCATTTGTGCCAACCCGGATTTGCGGGCGCATGAAAACCAATATGAAGAAGCTGTGGTGCGCCAAGGTTTGGTGGCGCGTTTTTATGAAGATTTGGGGGGTGAGGTGGAATATTTCGGCAAGCCGTATCCTCTTATTTTTGATTTTGCCTTGCAACATATCGACACCCCGGATAATCGCATTATTATGGTGGGAGACACTTTGGAGACAGATATTTTGGGCGGTAAAAGTTATGGCATTAAAACTGCGCTTACGATGACCGGCATTGCCAAAGAAAATATGGAAATTGAGGGCTTTGCATCAATTGGGCAATATTGCGGCGAGGTGCAGATTATTCCCGATTTTATTTTGAAAACATTATAAAAAAAGAGGGAATTTTCCCTCTTTTTTTATTCTTTGTAAGAAGCCCTCTTAATCCGATCATTAATGGCCAAGCCCAAGTCATTTTCGGGAATGGGCGCCATGGCAATGCCTTTGAAATTGGGCTGAGCATCGGCAAAGCGCAGATAGGCAAACAGATTGGCTGCGGCCTCTCTTAAATCGCCTTTGGGACTCAAATTGAGGTGTGCTTGCGGCGTATTGCCAAAACCAATGTAAAATTCATCGGCTTGCGGCTCGGCGACGTTAATGCGCAAGGTTTTTCCGGGGGCATAGTGCTTGAGCAACTGTCCGGGGGCGCTGGGTTTGTTGGGGTCTCCGTGCGAGATGAGAATCTTTTCTCCCGTATATTCTTCCAACTCTTCTTTGCTCATGCCGCCGGCTCTGAGCATGACAATGTCTTTGGTGGTCAAATCAATAATCGTGGTTTCCACGCCAACCTTGCAACGACCGCCATCCAAAATCATATCCACCTTATCGCCCAGGCTGTTGTAAACGTGATATGCCGTGGTGGGCGAAATGCTCTTAAATTTGTTGGCGGAAGGGGCGGCAATTGGGGTGCCGGACAAACGTATCAGCTCCAGAGCAATCGGGTGATTAGGCATTCTGACCGCAATATTTGGCAGGCCGGAGCAAACCAAATCAAGCGCATGATTTTTGTCTTTTCTCTTTAAAACAAAAGTCAGAGGTCCGGGCCAAAAATGGCGCGCCAAATCCATCACGCGGCTATCGGTCTCAGCATATTCGGGCAAAAAATCTATATCGGCAATATGCGAAATCAATGGATCAAAAGTCGGGCGTTGCTTGACGGCAAAAATGTTGGCAACGGCTTTTGTATTATATACATCGGCTCCCAAACCATAAACCGTATCGGTTGGAAAAGCAACCAAGCCGCCGTTTTTGATGGTTTCGGCTGCTTTTTGGATGTTTTCTTTGCTATATTCAAAAATATTGTTCGTCATCTTCAATCTTAAATAAATATTTTATTGCTTTGATTAAACTCGGAAAACTTTCTAGCACTTCCATACTGTCTTTGTCAATTGTTTGATAACATTTATTTTTCTGATTATAGGCCATATATTCAAATTCATCATAGCCCAAAATGAGCAAGTTTTCTTTGTTTGGCAAGTCCAAATTAGCATTTTCGGCAAAAATATCCAGATAGTATGAATTGGGATTAATGCCAAATAAAAAGCTGCCGTCATATTCCATTGTGTTGATATGGTGCATCAGTTCTGCAAAATCTTGCGGGATGGCCGCCATTTTGTTGATTTTCAAATCTTGTTGCGTGCGGATGATTTGTTCTGCCGTTGCCGGCTTGGCCGTCAGTGTCAGAGGCAGATTTTGCAATATTTCTATCAGTTCTTTCATTTTTTATTTTGTTTGCCATTTATTAAAACGGTTAATATTTTGGCATATTCTGCTTCTTGTTGGTGGTATATTTGGAATTTTTTATCAAACCCGCCAAAGAATATCATGCCTTGGGGCAGCAAAACTCTTTTGACCTTGCGGTTGAAAATGGTTTTGCCTAAAACATTGGTATCAAACAGATGCAGCATGTTGTGATATGGAGCTTCCAAAATTAAGCAAAGGTTGTTCGGATTGTTGGCCGTGCTCAAATTTTCTTCGGTTTTGCTGTCTTTGACCGGGTTTTTATGATGTATGTTGAACAAGGGTGGAACCGAGCCTTTGGTCTTCATTTGCAAAATGTTTTTTTCTACCCATTCTTTATATGCGCGCGGATTTTTTTTGTCATCCAAACTTATGCCTTTATTGTGCAAGGCTTGACGAATGGTTTGCTCGTTTTCAAACATATAGCTTCTGAATTCTTTTTCATGATGCCCGATAAAAAATTTAATGAACTTTGATTTTGCCGTTTCAAAGCTTGGAATGTCATGTCTTTGATTATAGCCTTTGAGAAGAGCAATTAGATCATAAGCATTGAGCTGACCAATGTCTGACGGTGGAATTTTTGCTTCGGCCATAGCTTGAGCAAAATAGCCGGCACGTTTTTTGAAAGAGGAAAATTGTCTGAAATATTTCCAAGAAGGAATCATATCAACATTATATTGTTCACCGATATATTCTTTTTCTTCGGTTTTTGCCTTGTCTTGTTCAATATGTGCTCTGAAATATGGAGAGAGCATTTCTTTTGACGGATAGTGCGACATGCCGTGGAACTCGGTTTTAATCAAAAATTTTTGTTCCGGGGAGATGAGGCTTTCTTCTCGCTCTACAAAATTTAAGCCTTCATCTTTCATAATCTGAGCAATGTTTTGTTTTATTTCAGAATTTTTGCCGGCGGCAATGTTCAAAATAAGCTTTTCCGTTAATATTTTTTTATAAAGCTGTAATTTATATTCTTCGGTATTTTTTTTGTTGGTCTGAATGAATAAGATATCAAGAGAGTTCTTGAGGCAGAGCAAATTTTCATATGTGGTGCTGGTGTTTGTTCTTTCTTGGTTTCTATTATGGCGGCGTTTTTTTTGCGAGAGAGCGTCCAAAGCTTTTGGCAAAACAATCATGTATGCTAACTCTTTGCCAATGCTGATATTTAATCCTTGCGGTTTTTCCTTTTTCGCCATTTTTTCTCCGCACTTATTATTTTATGTATTCAAAATACTATAATTTTGCTTTTTTGTCTAATATTTTTTCTTGTTTTATACACTTTTTTTTCATCAATTGTGTTTTATATATCATCTAAAGGAGAAAAATTTTGCTTGAGATTGGTTTTGATGAAAAAAATGTGGCTGCGTTTTTGGGGCAATCTTGCCCGTTGATTGATGTTGACGTAACACACGTTTCTGATTGGAAATCCTGCCTTGCTTTGGCAAAAAAATATATTGCCGATTTTTCATCTGAAAGGGTGCTTAAATTCAATCTACCAGACAAAAGCAAACTTAATCTTTTGGCCCTGGCTTTCTCGGTTGCGGCTTATGAGGAACAAACCACTTTGGAAACGGTTGTTTTTGTTTGTGATAATTTTTTGCAAACATCAAATGATTATAAACCCATTGCGGCTTTGACCAACGCACTTCGTTATATGCGCGATTTGATGCGGATGGATGAAAAAGAAGCTTATGCCGATATCAAACGTTTGGGCTATCTCGGGCTCAAGGTGCAGGAAGACTATCTCAAGAAGCAAATTGTGCTGCAGTGGCTGGAAAGCAAAACGCCGCAATATTTTTGCGCCACACAGAAAAATGCGGCCTTTATCTTGATTGCCTTATTTAAGTTTTGGGCTATTTGCAAAGACCCAAAACCTCGAGTGGGGATTATCGGTGAAAATGTTTGGGGTGATGTGATCCTCCCAAACCCCTCAAGCGAAGATGAAATGATTGAATATGTGATTAACAATACGGTGAGGAAAAATGAAAATTGATGACAGATTAACCCAAATGGCCGAGCAGATTGTGAAAAAATCTATCAAGGTTAAAAAAGGGGAAAAAGTATTTATTGAAGGTTTCAGCGAATCGGTCAAAACACTGTTTAATGAAGTGATTAAACAAGTGACCAAAGCCGGCGGCGTGCCTTTTTGGTATTTTAACGACAATGCTTTTATCAAAAGTTTTATCGACAAAGCCTCAAAAGACCAACTTCACGCTTTTGGTCAGATGCACGCCGAAATTATGAAACAATGCGATGCTTATGTCGGTATTCGCGGCTATGATGATATGTTTTTGCTCTCGGATGTCTCAGAAAAACAAATGGAGCTTTATCAGCATGAGTTTTATACGCCGGTGCATTTTGAGGTGCGGATTCCTAAAACGCGCTGGGTGGTGATGCGTTATCCCAACAACACGATGTCGGCTCTTTCTCGGATGTCAACAGAGGCTTTTGAAGACTTTTATTTTAAGGCTTGTTTGGTTGACTATGATAAAATGGCCAAAGCCATGCTACCGTTGAAAAAACTTATGGATAAAACAGATAAGGTGAAAATCATTGCCCCTGACACGCATCTTGAGTTTTCTATCAAAAATCTGAAAGCGGTTGCTTGTGCCGGAGAGATGAATTTGCCTGATGGTGAGGTTTATACGGCACCGGTTAAAACTTCTATCAATGGCGTTATTCAGTTTAATACCGATACGGTTTATGAAGGAGAATATTTCTCTAACATTCGCTTAGAATTCAAAGACGGAAAGATTGTTAAAGGTACATCCATGGCCAATAATGACAAGTTCCAAAAACTACTCAATCTTGATGCCGGAAGTCGATATATGGGCGAGTTTGCACTAGGTGTAAATCCATATATTACTAAGCCGATGCTTGATATTTTGTTTGATGAGAAAATATCCGGCTCTCTTCATATGGCCATCGGAAACTCCTATAGCGATGAAACCTTTAATGGTAATCGTTCGGCCATTCACTGGGATTTGGTTCTTATCCAAACAGCTGAAAGAGGCGGCGGAGAAATTTGGTTTGATGACAAACTCATTCGCAAAGACGGCATTTTTATTCCTAAAGAATTGCAAGGTTTAAATCCTGAAAACTTGAAATAAGACACAAAAAAGCCCATCTTTCGATGGGCTTTTTTCATATTTGAAAGAGTTTTTCTTTGACAATGAAAAACTCTTTCTCACTATCTTGATAGACACGCCAGAGTTCTTTTCCGTGTTTGACAAGTTCGCCTTTACATATTTCTTCAAAATCAAGCTCATTGTAGTCATACTGCCTGATTTTTTCATAGTCTTCTGAAAAGAGCGGAACCGTGCAGCAATATTGCTGATTATATACACGCCAGCAATATCCAATGAGGGATAAGGCTTGTTTTTTGCTCTTGCCGATGACGCTGGCTTTGGCAATGTGGCATTCAACATTTTTTAACCCCAGAGAAGCGGCAAACAGCTTTACTTCATAGGCTGTGGTATACATGTCAATCTCTGAAATTTCAAACTCTTCGTTCAGTCGGTGGAATAAGTAAATTTTTTTTCTATGGAAAAATAAACTATTCTCCTCAATGGTTCTTATCTGAAAACCATCAAGCTGCTGCGGTAAGGCCGTATCAACCTCGAAAACAGGCACCATATCTAATCGATTGGGAGAATATATTCCCCAAACATAATGCATCTCTCTACCATTGCTGATGAGCAGAAGATGGCACGTTCCAATAGGAAACTTTTCTCTGACTATTGCCTCTCGGAATATTCCAAATTCTGAGCAAGGCTTTATAATAATTTGCGGTTTCATAATTTTTTATTTATAATATCTTGTTATTCAGAGCATAATTTCTTTTGTGTTTTTGTCAACAAAAAGTTCCCTTTTCGTCAAAAAAGGGAACTTTTTATATTTAGATTGTGAAAATTTATGCCACTTAGTAATATCTTTTATTTAAGTTGGCATATATAATTTGCAAGCTCTCTTGCGGATTAAGCCACTTGCCCTCGGCTTTGCCGGCGGCAATATCTTTGTTGATGTGTTTGGCGCGGCGATAGGTTTTATCTTGTCGCGGATCTTCTTCTCGGGCAGCTCCTCTGCTTATGGCGTGGCTGTCTGCTTCCAACAAAGTGGCAAAAAAACGGCTATAATCAGAATGATTTTGCCTCATTTCCGTCAGGCCTTTATGGGCATAATATTCGCAAATGGCGTCATGCAGAGTTTGTGCTTCTGCCATCTCATCTTTGGTTAAAAGCTCGGATAAGCCCTCGGTTTGAGACAGTGTTTTAACTTGAAAAGCGGCTTCGCGGCTGATGGCACGTTGATAATGCCCCGGAAGTTTGGCATATTCACTTTCTTGATTGAAATCTTTGAAAAAAAAGTGCTTATTGATAATAATTTTGGCAAGTGTTAAGTCTATTTTGAACACTTGCAACGGATTGTCATTTTGCATTATTCAAATTCTCCTTAAATAATATTTTATTATGCCTATAGTCTATGAAAAATTTTGTTGCTGTCTATTGAGATTTTGGGCTTTTGCACTGTTTTTGCAAATTCTGTCTTTAAAATTGTCAAGTTTTGTCTCGAAGCACAAAAAAACACTCTGACTTTCGCCAGAGTGCTTTTTTTATGCTTAGGTTAAAACCGATTATTCACCGGCTTCAATTTTGAACTCGGACATATGCTCCAACAGAGAACGTTTTTCGTTGACGTTTTCTTGAGCTTTGTTGAGCAAGTTCTCATAACGTTCCGGGTTGGCCTTGTGAACGATTTGGAAACGTGTTTCGTTTGCCATATAATCGGACAAAGGTTTAGACGGAGCTTTAGAGTCAAGCATCAACGGAGCTTTGCCTTGAGCAATGTTTTCCGGATTGTAACGATACAACGGCCAAGAACCGGTCTCGACAGCATCTTTTTGGTGGCTCAAACCATCGGCAAGGTTGAAACCTTGGGCAATACAGTGAGAGTATGCAATGATGATTGACGGACCATTGTAAGCTTCAGCTTCGTTCATGGCTTTGATGACTTGAGCATCGTTGGCACCAAAGGCAACTTGAGCAACATAAACATTGCCATAAGACATGGCAATCATGCCCAAATCTTTCTTCGGCAAAGATTTGCCGGCTGTGGCAAACTTGGCAGAAGCACCCATCGGGGTTGCTTTGGATTGTTGACCACCCGTGTTAGAGTAAACACCTGTATCCATAACCAAGATGTTGATGTTTTTGCCGGAAGCAATGGCGTGATCCAAACCACCGAAGCCAATATCATAGGCCCAGCCGTCACCACCCAAAATCCATACGGATTTCTTAATCAGGTAGTCAGCCAATTTATCCAAGTGGCTGGCTTCTTCGGTCTTGATTCCGGCCAATTTAGCACGCAATTCTTTAACATTATCGCGTTGAGCATCAATTTCAACATCGGTTGATTGCGGGTTGTTCAAGATTTTTTCAACCAATTCGGCACCAATCTTGTCTTTCAAACCTTCAAGCAAAGATTTGGCAAAACCGGTTTGTTGGTCGATAGAAAATCTCATACCCAAACCAAATTCGGCGTTGTCTTCAAACAAAGAGTTTGCCCAAGCCGGACCATGGCCTTTTTCATCTTTAGCATAAGGTGTGGTCGGCAAGTTACCAGAGTAAATTGAAGAGCAACCTGTTGCGTTGGCAACAACCATGCGGTCACCAAACAATTGGGTCAACAATTTAACATACGGGGTTTCGCCGCAGCCTGCGCAAGCACCAGAGAATTCAAACAAAGGTTGAATCAACTGAGTGGTCTTCGGCAAGTTCTTAACAACTTCGGTGCGTTTGACATAAGGCAATGTGGTGAAGAAGTTCCAGCAAGCTTTTTGCTCTTCCAAGTGAGATTCAATATGATCCATATTGATGGCTTTCTTAGAAGGATCGGCTTTGTTCTTAGCCGGGCAAGCGCTGACGCAGATGCCGCAGCCGGTGCAGTCTTCAGGAGACATTTGCCAGATGAATTGTTTGCCGGCAAATTCTTTTCCTTTGTAGGTAGCAGATTTGAAGCCTTTCGGAGCGTTCTTCAATTCTTCTTCAGTTGCAACTTTCATACGGATAACGCCGTGCGGGCATACCAAAGAGCATTTACCGCATTGGATACATGTATCCGGATCCCAAACCGGAATTTCGGTTGCAATGCAGCGTTTTTCGTATTGAGTTGTGGCTGTCGGCCAGGTTCCGTCAACAACTTCTTCGAAAGCAGATACCGGCAATTCATTACCGCGGTCGGCAATGATTTCGGCGGTTACTTTCTTGACAAATTCTGGAGCGTTGGCCGGAACAGGGTCCAAACGATGGAATTTGGAAGTAACTTTTGACGGATATTCAACTTTGTGCAAGTGAGCCAAAGAGGCATCAACAGCGGCAAAGTTCTTTTGAACAATGGCGTCGCCTTTCTTGCTATAAGTTTTCTTAATGGCATTTTTAATTTGAGCAATAGCTTCATCTTTCGGCAAAATGTTAGAAATTGCAAAGAAGCAAGCTTGCATGATGGTGTTGATGCGTTGACCCATGCCGGTTTCACGAGCAACGTCTACGGCGTTGATGGTGTAGAAGTTCAATTTCTTGTTGATGATTTCTTCTTGAACTTCAATCGGCAACTGATCCCAAACTTCTTTTTCGCTGTAAGGAGCGTTCAACAAGAAGGTGGCACCGGGTTTGGCAATCTTCAAAATATCAACTTTTCTCATGAACGGGAATTGGTGGCAAGCCACAAAGTCTGCCTTGTTGATGAGGTAAGCCGATTTAATCGGGTTGTCAGAAAAACGCAAGTGAGATGTGGTCATAGAACCAGATTTACGAGAATCGTAAACAAAGTAGCCTTGACCATATTTGCCGGCGTCTTCAGCAATAATCTTAATGGAGTTTTTGTTTGCACCAACGGTACCGTCTGCACCCAAGCCGAAGAATACGGCACGAACAACATCTTTGGGTTCGGTATCAATAGAATCGTCAAACGGCAAAGAAGTTTTGCTGACATCATCGGTGATACCAACGGAGAAACCGTTAATCGGGTGAGCAGAAGCACCATTGTCAAATACGGCTTTAACCATGCCCGGAGTGAACTCTTTAGAAGACAAGCCATAGCGGCCGCCAACGATTTTCGGCATGGAAGCAATGTCACCGCGTGCAAAAGCTTGTGTGATGGTGGCAACAACATCTAAATACAAAGGTTCACCGATGGAGCCTGATTCTTTGGTTCTATCCAAAACAGAAACCATCTTAACGGTTTTGGGCAAAACTTTTAAGAATGATTTTTCAGGGAACGGACGATACAAGTGAACTTTCAAAACGCCGAGTTTGGCACCTTGAGCATTGAGGTAGTCAATAGCTTCTTCAGCCGTTTCACCGCCAGAGCCCATGATGACGATAACTTGGTCGGCATCTTTGGCACCATAGTAGTCAACAACATGATATTGACGACCAGAAATCTTGGCAAACTTGTCCATTTCTTCCTGAACAATTTCTTCAACCTTGTGGTAGTAGGGGTTGGCTGCTTCACGACCTTGGAAAAATACGTCAGGGTTTTGAGCCGTGCCGCGGATAACAGGGGCTTCCGGACGAAGAGCGTGTTTAGCGTTGAAGGTGTAGTCAACACCTTTGAGCATGGCTCTCAAATCATCATCAGAAAGGAGTTTGATTTTTTTGATTTCATGAGAAGTGCGGAAACCATCAAAGAAGTGCATGAACGGAACGCGAGAACGCAAGGTTGAAGTTTGCGCAATGGCGGCAAAGTCATGAGCTTCTTGAACAGAGTTTGAGCAGAGCATGGCAAAACCGGTTTGGCGGCAAGCCATAACGTCAGAGTGGTCACCGAAAATGGACAAAGCATGGTATGCCAATGAACGAGCGGCAACATGCATTACAAACGGAGAAAGTTCACCGGCGATTTTGAACATATTCGGAATCATTAACAACAGACCTTGAGAAGCTGTGAATGTTGTTGTCAACGAACCGGCTTGGATTGAGCCGTGGCAAGCACCGGCAGCACCGGCTTCGGATTGCATTTCCTGAACTTCAGGAATAACGCCCCAAATATTCTTTTGTTTAGCTGCAGACCACGCATCAGCCCATTCACCCATCGGTGAAGACGGGGTAATCGGGTAAATCACGCAGACTTCATTCATGCGGTGGGCAACGGAAGCGGCAGCTTCGTTACCATCCATCATTTTCATCTTAACGTCAGACATATTTTATCCTTAGTTTAGAGTTATCACAAATAAAGCCGGAAAATAGACGGTTTTGTGCCTTATCTGCCGGCTTCGGGTTTAATTTCTTATAGAATCTTTCTATATGCGCGTTTTATAGCATGAAACTTTTCAAAAAGCTATCAAAAAATGAGAGTTTATCAGCTTATTTTTTTATGTTTATCTTTGGGCTGGACATCTATCTTTTTTTATGATATTTGCCAAAACATATTAACTATTAAAATATTAATTATGATGTATAAAAATTTTGAATATGTGGTCAATTGCCTTGAAAATGACCACACAGTTGGAAAAAAAGTTCAATTTGATGAAAGACAGAAAAAGCAGTTCGTTGTGGATTTGCTCTATTTTGTTTCCGTTATGCGGAAATATTATGCCGAAAATATGGCTGCATTGGTGCAGGAACAGAAAGCGTTTTTTCAAAAATTTGAGCTGATTGCACAATATTCTCCAGACTTGTTGCAAGAAGATTTCTTCTGCGATTGGATAGATGATATTTTGGCGGCCGGTGAATTGCCTCATCCGTTGGTTTATTATAATGCCGGCTTGATAAGTGTTGAGTCTATGGCGGCAGCTGTTACGGCTTATCTGGATGAAAAAGAAGTTCAGACTTGGACCTTGGAACATTGGGATTATTGTCGGCTTTTTGCACCGGTTATATATAACACTTTGAAAAAACAAAATATTGATGCGCCGCTGCTCAAAAAAATCTCAAATAACCATTATGGAATAAAGGCTTTGATTGTTTTTGTTTTGTTGATTGCGGTGGCTATCCTCGGTTTCAAAGATTGTATTAACGGGTCTGTCTTTTTGTTGTTGCTGATTTTTATAATCGGTTTCAATGAACTTGTTTTCTTATGTTACGGAAAGTTTTTTTCCGCCAAAAAAAAGGTGCAATGATTTTTCATTGCACCTTTTTTTGTGCTTGAAACTATTTTTTTTTGTAATATTATCAAAACGCTTTGCAGGCATAATTCAATGGTTAGAATGCGAGCTTCCCAAGCTTGAAATGCGGGTTCGATTCCCGTTGCCTGCTCCATACACATAGAGCGCCCCAAAGCGGGCGCTCTATGTGTATGACTACAAAAGACCGGAATCGAACCCGAGAGGGCGCGAACCGATAGAAAAGCTCCGGTGGAGCTTTTCGTTGTGAGCGGTGCCGTTTTGTTAATTTGCGAGAAGTGACAACGCACGCAGCAAATATTACAAAACAAACTGGCGAATTCCCGAAAGCCTGCTCCATACACATAGAGCGCCCCAAAGCGGGCGCTCTATGTGTATGACTACAAAAGACAGGAATCGAACAGAAAAGGGTGCGATAGAAAAGAAAAGCTCCGCCTAATTTCCGCGATAGGTGGCATAGCCGTTGGCAGACATGGTCAACGGAATGTGATAGTGTGTGTTCTCATTTATTTCAAAAACCACATCCACATAAGGATAAATCGAGTTCAAATTTTGTTTGGCAAAATAGTCTTTAGTGGCAAAGCTCAATTTATAAGTTCCCGAATTGTCTTTGTTTTGCGGCAAAAAGTTTGCAATGCGGCCGTTTGCATCGGTGATGCCGGAAGCAATTTCCTGCCATGCGCCGTTTTCTTGTTGTTGATAGAGCTTGATGGTGACGCCTGATGCCGGTTTGCCCGCACTTACATCTAAAATATGGGTGCTTAATTGATAAGAAATTTGCTCCTCAGCCTTGAGCGAAAAAGGAGCGGACAGAAGAACAATAAGAGGTAAAATAAACTTTATCATGATATTATCCTTTTAGAAATGAAATCTTTGCTTATGCTAGGGGCGGAATTTGTTTTTGTAAAGAAAAATCGGATTGATAATCTTCTTTACATTCAATTTGATTTATTTTATTTTGAGCCTAGTTTTTTTATGTGAGATTTGTGAATGGTGAATGAACAATATAAACTCCTTGGTCGCAAGGTGGAAGATTTGCGACAAAAAGAAGATTTTTATCCGACCCCGAAATATGTGACCGAAGCACTTTTGAATAATTATCACTTCACGGGCAAAATTTGGGAGCCGGCTTGCGGTGACGGACGCTTGTCCGAGGTGTTGTTGCAACATTATAAAGATGTGGAAAGCTCCGATTTGGTTGACAGAGGTTACGGACAAGGCGGAGTGGATTTTCTCACCTCCACCAAAACTGCCCCCAATATCATTACCAATCCGCCGTTTCATCTAGCATATGAATTTATTGTGCAAGGCTTGAAGCTTTCGGAAAAGTGCTTGGCTTTGCTCTTGCCCATTCGTTATCTGACCGGCAAAAAACGTGCCAAACTTTATGCCAAGTTTCCACCGGCCAAAGTGATTGTTATTCCCAATAAAGTGGATTTTTTGGGCTTTGGTTCGCCGGCCATGGAGTTTGCCTGGTTTGTCTGGGAGAAGGGTGTGACACAAACCACTATTACCTGGGCAGATGTTCAAGATGCCGATTTGAAAGAAAAGAGAGAGAAATAATGCGTAAAGATTTTTATGTTTTTCGTCATGGTGAAACCGAACTCAATAAGCAAAAGCGCTGGCAAGGTTCCGGCATGGATTATGATTTGAATGAAAACGGTATTCTGCAAGCACAAGGGCTGATTGACAAGCTCAATAACAAAGGTTTGGAAAAAATTTTTTCAAGTCCTCTCATCCGTGCCAAGCACACGGCAGAAATTGTGGCAAAAGCTTTGAATATTTCGGTGGAAATTCGTCCTGATTTGCGTGAGTGTTTTTACGGCAAAGCCGAAGGGCAGCTGATTGTCGATTTGCAAAAAGAAGTGCCCGAAATTGTCAACAACTGGAACAACCCTCAATATTTCAACATCAAATTTGAGGGTGGCGAAAGCAAGAAAGACGCTCTAAACAGAGTGATGAAAGAGCTCCTTAAACTAACTTCTGAAGATTTTAAAATTGCCGGTGTAGCCATTCACGGCGGCACGATGGGGGCTATGCTCAACTTTTTGCATTATGACTTTGATAAGCTACCGAATTGTGCTGCTTTCCATTTGGTGTTTGACAATGGAAAATGGTTTGTTGACGGAGGTATTTTCTAATTGAAGTTAATCTGATCTTTATATTTTGCAAGTAAAAAAAAGCACCCTGTGCAGGGTGCTTTTTTTTGTGGTTCTCCTTTCTATTTAAAATTTGTGGCTTTTAACAGTATTATCTAGGATGCCTAATGAATTATTACTGGATTGCTCTAATGATGCGCAACTTGATGGAGCATGTCCATTCTTTTTGACATATTCTACGCATTTATTTAGGCATTCATCACTGATATTTTGACCAAGCACAGCATAGCAAGTAGACTCTTCAGGTATAACCAAATCATGATTTCCTGAATTGTTTCCTCCTATTTCCGGATCAATTTGAATGAGGCTCTTATTACAAGAATTTCCGTTTGCAGATACAATATATCCTTCAGCGCAGCTTGTCAGTTTGTATTTATTGCCGCTGGATGAACAATCTGTGTTTTTCAAAGTACATTTATCGCAAACGCCATTTTCCGGGCATTCATCCAATGTGTAGCCGGAGCAGGTGTTTTCTGTGCATTTTTTGACGGCAACCCATTGTCCTTTAACATAGTTGGGATCATAGGGGCATTTAGTCCTTATTTCAAACTCGTAAGTTGTAAAGCTTACGCCGCTGGAAATTCCGTCAATTGTCCAATCGCCGGTTGAGACTGTTGGTTTGCAGATATCAGCATCTTTACATTCTGCTCTGGAACAATCATTTTTTGAGATGCAAGCAAGTGTTTGGCAGAATGAGCAATATTGGCATGCCGCTGTGCCGCAGCTATTGGCTGTGCAGCTTGATGAGCATCCTTGTGTCGGGACAACCAATCCGCTAGTTCCTCCACCGCCAAGCAGTTGGTTTTTTTGATCTAAATCTGTTGTAACTAGGTCTTCAGCCTGAGCGGTTTTTATACCAACTAAGTTGTTCAAAATATATGCAAAAGAGTTGGAATTGGTGTTGTTATAGCTCAAGCCCGGGATTTTTCCAAAACCACTGGTTGGTTTTAGGGTTTCCCAATAATCCATGGTGTGATAACCTTCTTTTTCACATTTTTCTTGATCTGTTTCAGGCGGTTGGCATTGAAAACAGGTTGAACCGGCTTCGGTAAAGGTAAATTTATCCGTTTTGCCGGTTTCACATTCTTTAAAGAATCCGCTGGGGCAGGTATCATCTTTGGGAACGCATGACAGGCCGTCTTCGCTTAATTTATATCCGTCATTACATTCTGAAATTTTGCAAAAATCCGTGCCGCATTCGGCTACAACCGTGCCTTGATTATATTGACCCGAACCAAAGTCCACAGTCATGTTGCTGCCAGACGGATTGCATGACGGACATTTGACCATGGTTTTGGCATTTGCCGGTTTATTTAAACAGTTGTATTTATATTCATCGGCACAATCAATCTTTTGACAGTCGGTATAACATGTTAAAACACCTTCAACAGAAACTTTGAGACATTTTTCTCCTTTTGAGATTGTTTCAGACATGTTGCCACAGGTGATTTTTGTACAATCGGTAATTACGCCGTCGGTATAGACTGCTTTGTATCCGCTTTTGCAGCTGTTAATTCTATAGCGATTGCGGTCATATGGACAACGTGAAGCATTGGCACTGACACTTGAAACTGAGGTCAAGGTAAAGCCGGCACATTTATCTGCGGCATTGCCTCTGTATGTTTCATCTTCATATGAATAATCAGGAAGAAATTGAATCGCGGCCAGTTTGTAGCCTGTTTGAGAATTGGTATCAAGGTAAAGAGATGGTGAAGCTTTTGCTGATGTTGCATTTGAACAGAGAAATGTCAGCATCGCAATAAGACTATATAAGCATAGCCTTTTAAGGTTTGGTATTTGCATCTTTTGTCTCCATAGAATAATTATTATGTAAACTCATACTTTATGGTAGTTTTTTTTTCTATATTTTGCAACCTTAAAAGTGTTATTTATTTGTTACAATTTTTATAAATTGCATCTATGCGTGCCCGGAATCGGCCGACAAGCAAGAAATGTCTATGCCCAGTTCATCAATGGCTTTTTGCCATTTTTCCTCATCTTTGGTGCGAAAAATGAGCTCATTATCCGGCTGAACAACAAGCCAGGTGTTGTTTTTGATCTCATTTTCCAATTGTTGCGGGGCCCAGCTGGAATAGCCCAAAGCAATCAGGTTTTCTTTGGGGCCGATGCCATAGGCTATATCACTGATTATGTCTATGGAAGAGGAAATGGCAATGTCTTTGTTGATGACGACTGTGTCATTTTTGATATAGTCCGTTGAGTGCAGAACAAAACCACGGATACGCTCCAACAAGCCGCCCTGGTGAAGTTTTATCGGTTCAACGGGATATTGTGGCGTGATGGGCAATTGGTTGGCCAGATCAGCAAAGTTAAAGTCTTTTATCTGTTGGTTTAAAACAAAGCCGATTGCGCCATCTGTTGTGTGAGAACAGATTAAAATGATGGATTTTGCAAAATATTCATCTCGCAGATTGGGCATTGCAATCAGACATTTTCCCGTTAAAAAATCTGTTTTGTTTTTTTCCATTGCCGCACCTTCAAAATAAATCTTCTTGTATTAAATCTCCAATATGTATAATATCATAAAATATAATAATATTAAAACAATTTTTCATCGGCGGGAAGGTTTTATGAAAAAATTTTTATTATTTTTATTGGCTTTTGTTTGTTTTGGGGAAAATTGTCTGGCTCAGAACAAAATTATTTATGATTTTAAGCCCGATGAAGAACAAAAATCTGAGAATCCGCCTTCCATTTATGCTCAGATTGAAAAAATATTGGGCAATTATACTTTTTTTGAGGCTAACTATCCCGGTGATAAAATTGACGGAAATATTATGCCGGATGTAAAAAAACATTATCCAGGCTTGTCTGATGAGGCTTTGGAAGAAAAAGCTCAGGATATTCGCTCAAAGGTGAAATTCTACCGCGCCGTGAAGGCAAAATATAATGAAATTAAAGAAAAAATGCTGCTCCCGGAACCGCCGCCGCTGGTTTTGGATGACAGTGAATATGATGTGCCAAAAAAAATTGAATATATTGACAATGGTGATGTTACTCCGCTCATTGTGACAGATTTTAAAAAAGTTTTGAGCTATGGCAATGATAAACGCGATTTTGAGGCTATGGAGCTTTATTATCAGAAAAAAATGGCGGAAAAAAATTCGGCTTACGGCAATTTTTTCAAATTGGCTCAATTGCTTGGCGCTTTGGAATTCAAAAAACTCTTTTTCTACGGCATTGCTTATGATAATCCGTTTACCGGGTTGCAGGGGCTCGGGGCTTGGCAAAAAAATCAATATGCCGATGTGCGCCTCATTTCCAATGATGTTTCCGTGGGTAAAAATGCTCATATCTTGGCTGCTATCCATTTTGACCTTCCAAACGGCTATATGCTTTTGTGGAGCCCGGAAAAAAACATTGCCAAACCCACATTTGATTTTTCTGCTTCCAAAAATGTGAAAAATGTTAAAATCCATATGCCGATGCCGACACGCGTGATTGATAATACGGATGATAATATCATCGGCTATGTCGGCGATTTTGCCATTCCTTTGGAAATTGAGCTCCAAAATACCACGCAACCGCTTGAGCTGAATGCCGATATTAAGGCTCATGTTTGCGGAAAAAATCAGTGCCATGGGCTGGAGTTCAAACCGCAACTGAAACTCAAAACAGGTGATACGTTCTTAAAATCGGCCTTGAGCAACTTTATTGAGCGTAGTTTTGCCAATTTGCCCAAGGAAGAAAGCAAGGCCTTTTTTGTGAAAAAAGCCGTGGTGGACAGCGATGCCAACGGTGAACAAACTCTGCGTGTGGTTTTTGAAACAGATACCTCCCCGGAAAAAATCAGCTTGTTTATTCAATCGCAAGACGATATCAGATTTTATCGACCAAAAATTACTTTGAATGATGACGAAATCATTGCGCGTTTTAAGGTGCAAAATAAAGATGAAAATATTGTCGGAAAAGAGTTTGAAATCACAGCCGGAATCAGCCCCTCGCAGATGATTAGAACCCAGATTAAACCTCAAAAAGCCTCGATTTTTGATACCAACAAACCCACATTTTCCGTTATGCTGATAATCATGGCTTTGGTCGGTGGGTTTATCTTGAACCTGATGCCGTGTGTTTTCCCGGTATTGTCTTTGAAGTTTTTAACACTCACCCGCTATGGCGCGATGGAAGAAAAAGCCATTCGCAAGAGTTTTGCCTACACCGCATTGGGCATTATGCTGGCTTTTGCTTTGTTAACAGCCGTCCTTTGCGCTTTGAAAGCCGCCGATGTGGCGATTGGTTGGGGGATGCAGTTCCAAAACCCATATTTCTTGGTGTTTATGGCAATCGTAATGGTGTTTTTTATGGCGCAGATTTTCGGGCTGATTGATATCAAAACGCCGGAATTCATTTTGAAACGGCTTAAAAATAAGGACCCAAGGCAAGATAACTTTATCAATATTTTGGCCGGGCTGTTTATCGTTTTGGTGGCCACGCCCTGCACGGCGCCGTATCTTGGCACAACGCTCGGTTTTGCCTTGGCCGGCACCATAACGGATATCATCATTTTGTTGCCGCTGGTGGGCTTGGGGCTGGCAATGCCTTATATCCTTTTGGCGGTTTATCCTGATTTGGGCGCATTGATGCCCAAACCGGGGCCGTGGATGCAAAAGCTCAGCGCCTTTATGATTTTGATGCTTATTTTAACCATCGTTTGGTTGCTTTCAATTTTACAAGCGCAAACCGATTGGAATACGGTTCTTTGGGTGGGGGCAGGGCTTGCCTTTTTCCTCCTGATGTTTTATTTGCGGCGGTTGATTTATGATTCAATTGAAAATCAGAATGAAGATTTGGCCGTGCGACAGAGTGCCAAAAAGCTGGTGCGCCGCGTGATTAGCCTTTTATTGCTTGCGGTGACAATCGGTTGTTTGTATCAAGCCGATAAGGCCTTCAAAATCCACATGGCGGAAGTGGCGCTGACAAGGGAAGTGAAAATTGACCGCGCGCAAATTGATGCTTATTTGAAAGAAGGGAATATTGTCATTGTTCGTGTGGGGGCAGATTGGTGTCTGACCTGCAAATTTAATGACGTGACGGTGTTTGACAACAGCAAAATTGAGGAATTAGCCAAGTTCTACAAAGTGAAATATATTGATGTGGACTGGACCGATTATAATCGCAAAGTGCTGGAATTTATGCGCCAGTTCGGGCGCTCGGGCTTGCCGTTTTATATCATCTTCAGCCGCAGTGTGCCGGACGGAATGGTCTTGCCCGAGATTTTGACTGAAGATGAGCTGACCAAAGTGATTAAAGGTTTTGCAGATTAGGAAAAAATTCCTTGACTTTTGAGACTTTTTGTATTATATTGAATTATCACTTGGGATAAGTGTGTTCGTTTTAAAGCTGATGAGTTTTCATCAGCTTTTTTTGTTTTAAAAATTTTAATAGGAGTTTTATTTATGCAACCATTTAATTTGAAAAAAGAAGTTTCTGAAACAACAGCAGACATTGATTCTGATGATGTTATCAATGTCAAAAAACATTTAAAGAATTTTGGCTATTATAAAGAACCTGAATGGGGAATTGATGCCATAGTCGATACAAAAATGTTTGATGGAATAAGGTCTTTTCAAAAAGATAAAAATTTAAAAATTGATGGCGTTATGAAACCTAAAGGTGAAACGGAATCTATGTTTAATAAGATATTGAAAAAAGGAGAATATGGAGCAACAGGAGGTTTGCAGGGACTAAGCTTTGGATGGGCAGATGAAGCTGAAGGAGCTATCGGTGGTGTCGGTTATGCTTTGGGAAGTTTAAATCCAAAGTGGAATAAGCAAAAAGAAAGTATGTCTGAAGCATTTGAGCGCGGATATAAAAAATACCGTGATAATAGAAGAAGTGTTTTGGAAGAGGGATATAAAAAGGCGCCGATATTAACAGGAGGAATGGAAGTGTCCGGTGCTATTGTATCTCCGATAAAATTTAGCAAAACAAGAGCTTCATCACCAGCTCAAAAATTAGCAAGAAAAAACTTGCTTGATGCGACCAGTTCAGGTATAACATATGGTGTTGGTTCGGCTAACGGCGGTTCGGATTATGCAGATTCAGCAGTGAAAAGCGTTACAGGAGCTCTGTTGGGAGAAGCTTTTTCCAGAGGAGGCAATGCTTCTAAAGGTGCAACTCCTTTTGTAAAGAGATTAAAAAGTGAAAGTATTAGTCAAATTTTTGATAAGATGACAAACCGAGATAAAAATAAATAGTCCTTTTTAATATTTATCAAGAGGCAAAGCAAATGCAAATTAGTCTTAACTCGATAAAAGTATTGTTAAAAAAGATATTGCTCGTAACAACTAGTTCAGCAGGTGCTTTGGCTCTTGATATCAGATTTAATTCGGAGATTCCTTTTTCTATACTTTATGTCTTTTTTGATTTCTCAATAATACTATTTGTTTTGTTTATTCTTTTTTCTGATAAAGTATTTAAAAGTGATAAAATTTATGAGAAATTTTTTAATATTTTGATTTGCTTTATTGGGCTTTTTTCTTGGTTGATATGCTTTTTAAATTGGGAGTTTTTGTATCATTTGGCGGTTAAAACTTGGTATCAATTTTTGGGAAAATGATTTTGAGGTAGATTTGGGTTTAAAAAAAGAAAAACTCATCTTCCTTTCAGAAGGTGAGTTTTTTTGATGTAGGTGTTTATTCTTTTTCTAAAAAGCTTTTGGCGGCATCGCGGGCAAGCTTGTCCACGCGCTCGTTTTCAGGATGTCCGTTGTGGCCTTTAACCCAAACCCATTTGATTTTGTGCCTGGGTAACAAACTATCCAGCTCTTGCCAGAGTTCCAAATTTTTGACGGCGGATTTTTTGTTGGTGGTTTTCCAGCCGTTTTTCTTCCAGTTCGGCATCCACTCATTGACGCCGTCCATCACATAGCGGCTGTCGGTATAAAGGGTGATTTCACACTCTCTTTTCAAGGCCTTCAAAGCCTCTATCACCGCGGTTAGTTCCATGCGGTTGTTGGTGGTGTGGGCTTCGCCGCCGCTTAATTCTTTTTCGGTTTCACCATAGCGCAAAATTACGCCCCAGCCACCGGCTCCGGGGTTGCCGGAACAAGCGCCGTCGGTAAAAATTTCAATCGCCGTCATCTCTTGTCTATTCCATATTGATTAAAAATTCTGAGAAAAATTCGTTCAACAATTTGTCGGGGTTTTTGCTGTTTCTTAAAGCCTTGGCAACAAAAGAACGCAGGCTGTTTTTGGCAATGTGCACGTCAAAGTCTTTAGGTGCACATTCATCAGCCCCAATTACGCCGTCAAGGACCAAATCTCCTTCGGCAAAAGGCGAGAGGATGATATCCACGTTGCAGAACTTGAATATGCCGCGGGGCGGAAGTCTCAGCTCAGGCTTGGTTATCAAATTGAGCTGATTTTCTATGCCGGGGATGGCGTCCATCTGGTTATAATTGGTGAAACGAACTTTGTTATATTCACTGCCGGTGCTGACCGTGCGGCAAGTGAGATAAATTTCTCTCGCAATCACATTGCTGACGTTTTCGGCATGAATGGCAAAGCTGATTTTGACATATTTCTTGGGCGGATTTTTCATGTTCAGCGGATAAATCAAATCTTCATCGGCATTATCCAAAACCTTGATTTGCTTGTCTGCCAAAATCAACTCAACATTGGGTTGCGGACGCTTGCCAAACATTCCGGCAATCACCGAATAGGGCGCGGGCACGTTGTTGGAGCCGGAGCGGATATAAATGGCGCCGTTGGTGGTGGACATTAATGGTGCCAGGTCTGATTTGGGGATATAAGTGGCAATAAAACCATCGCCGTTTTTATCACAACTGATGATGTGGTTTCTGACCTTGTTGTGGCTGGGAATGGTGCAGCCGGAGATGGCATTTTCCAGCCAGCTTAAAAAACGGTGCACGTTTTTGACCTTGACCTTGGCTTTGGCAACATCGCCGATTTCATTATCACGCGAACATTCCACACCCCAGATAATCACCCCGCCTTCGGAGTTGCCGAAACCTGAGATGGCTTTGGCCAAATTTTTGCGGTCATCTCGGTGCAGAGTGACAAAGTTTTTGCCAACCGAAACAGCTTGCTTGAAGTCTAAAAACAGCTCTTCGGTTTGCTGGTTGATGATAAATTCATCAATGGCATCTTCTCCGAAATAGATGAGCTTTTGAAAAATGTCTTCCGCACGTGACATGTTGTTTCTCCCGCTTGGTCAGAGTTTGAAATTGACGTTTTCATACTCTACTTTTATATCCATAATCTTAATATTCTCATAACGCGATTTGATTTGGGCCAGCAAATCTTGCACCAGATATTCCGGGGCCGAAGCTCCGGCGGTGATGCCCACGGTTTGATATTGTTTCAAAAGGTTCCAATCCAGCTCGCCGGCATCATCAATCAAAACAGCTTCTTTGGCGCCGTTTTTTATGGCCACTTCTTTGAGCTGTTTGGAATTGGACGAGTTTTTGGAGCCGATGACAATTATCAAATCGGCAAGTTTTGCCATTTCTTTCACGGCTTTTTGGCGGTTGGTGGTGGCAAAGCAAATGTCATCTTTGCGCATGGCGAAAATGGTTGGAAATTTTTGCTTCAAAGCGGCAACAATCTCTTTGGTATCATCCACCGAAAGGGTGGTCTGGGTAACAAAGCCGACTTTGCTTTCTGGGTTGATATTCAGAGCGGCAATGTCTTCTTTGGTGTTGATGATATGCAGCTTGGCATTACTCGGAATTTGTCCGACGGTGCCGATTATCTCAACATGATTTTTTTTGCCGATGACAATGATTTCCATATCTTCATCATAGAGCTTTTTGATTTGGTTATGCACTTTGGCGACCAGAGGACAGGTGGCATCTATGGTCTTTATGCCAAGTTTTGCCGTCTCATCCACCACGTTTTGCGGCACACCGTGGGCAGAGAAAATGAGCGGGCGGCTTTTATCTTGCATTTGTGCTAATTCATCTATAAAAATCACACCTTTATTTTTCAAGTCTTCAATCACGTGTTTGTTATGGACAATTTCGTGGCGGACATAAACCGGCGCGCCATAATCTCTCAAAGCTTGTTCAACAATGTCAATGGCTCTTCTGACACCGGCACAAAAACCGCGCGGCTCGGCAATATAAACGCTCAAATTTTCACTCATGCTTTCACCTTTATTGCTTGGCACAATTCATCATAGGGCATATATTTATCTATCGAACCCAACAATGTATAAGTCGGCTTCTTGGAAAAGATTTTGCAGGCCGTGTTTTGAATGTCTTCCATTGATACTTGCTCTATCAGCTCAACCATTTCTTCTATCGGGATAATGCGGTTGAAAATGAGCATTTGGCGCGCTAAAACTTCGGCCGAAGAGGAGCAACTTTCCAAGCCCATCAACATGCTGGCTTTGAGCTGAACTTTGGCTCGTTGCAGCTCTTTTGCGCTCACTTTTTCTTGGCAGACTTTATTAACCTCTGTTGCCACCACCGGCATCAGTTCTTCCAACTCTTTTTTGCCGGTTCCGGCATAAATGCCGAACAAGCCGGTTTGCGTGTGTGAGTTGGAGAAAGAATAAACCGTATAAACCAAGCCTCTTTTTTCTCTGATTTCTTGGAACAAGCGTGAGGACATGCCGCCACCCAAAAGCGTTGATAAAATCACGGTCGGATAGTAGCTTTTGCTCTCATATTTTTCTCCCTCAAAACCAAGCAAAACATGGGCTTGTTCAATGTCTCTTTTTTCAATGAAAAAGCCGCCCTGATATTTTTGTTTTTCCGGGGTGAAGTTTGTTTTGGGTTGCAGAGAGCTCATGCGTTGTTCAATCATTTTGACAAAGGCATCGTGCTTGATGTTGCCCACTGCACAAACAACCATATTTTCTCCGGCATAGTTGGTGGAAATGTAGCGGCGCAGTGTGTCTCCGTTATAGCTTCTGACTTTTTCTGCCGGGCCTAAAATGGAGCGCCCCAAAGCTTGGTTGGGAAAAGCTGTTTCTTGAAAATAGTCAAAAATGATGTCATCGGGCGCATCGATGGTCTGTTTGATTTCTTGCACCACGACTTCTCTTTCTTTGACCAATTCTTCTTCCGGGAAAGTGGCATTGAGCAAAATATCGGCAATGACATCGGCGGCCAACTCAGCGTCTGCTTTTAACATTTTGGCATAATATGCGGTAAACTCGCGTGAGGTGTAAGCATTCATCTGTCCGCCGACATCTTCAATCTCTTCATTGATTTGTAAGGCATTGCGCTTTTTGGTGCCCTTAAAGCAGGTGTGCTCAAAAAAGTGAGAGATGCCGTTTATGGCTTCCGGTTCATAAGCTGAACCCGTTTTGACCCATACGCCCAAAGACACGCTCTCCAAATTTTCCCGCGTGGAGGTGATTATTCTCAAGCCGTTTTTTAACTTGCTCATTTGCCATTGCATTTTTTTTCTTGCCTTATTAATCTAATTTGTTCTTGTTATTTATGATTATGATATTATATATTTCTTAATAAATTAATTACAGCAAAAAAGAAAGGAAAATGTTATGTCTGAGCGCCCAAAAATTGCCATTGTTCTTGCCGGTTGCGGTGTGTTTGACGGTAGCGAGATTCATGAAGCCGTTTTGACCATGTTGGCCATTGACCAACAAGGTGCCGAATATCAATGCTTTGCGCCCAATACTTGGCAAGCCCGCACGATTGACCATTTTACCGGCCATGCGGTGGCCATTGCCGGAGATGAAGATAATCGCAATGTGTTGGCCGAATCGGCTCGTATTGCTCGCGGACAAATCAAAGACTTGCAAGAGTTCAAAGCCAAAGACTATGATGCCATTATCTTTCCGGGTGGTTTTGGGGCAGCTCTCAACTGGAGCGACTTTGCCGTGAAAGGGTCTGATTGCGAGATCAATCACGAAGTGCGCCGCGCCATTGAGGAGAGCTTTGATGAGGGAATCGTCATCGGGGCCATGTGTATTGCGCCGGTTGTTGTTGCCAAAGTGCTTGGCAAACATCATGTCAAGCTCACCATCGGTAATGATACAAAAGTGGCGGCCGGTTTGAAAAAAATGGGTGCCGAACATGAGAACAAAGCCGTGACCGAAGTTTGTGTGGATGAAGAACACAAGATTGTGACCACGCCTTGCTATATGCTCGCCAACTCTATCAAACAAGTGGCGGAGGGAACGCGACATTTGGTGGAAGCCGTGTTGGAGCTTATCTAAAAATTGAAGCTCTCTTCGGAGAGCTTTTTTTATCCCCAAATACATTCTTTCAGGTTAATAAAAATTCTTGAAATTTTTGATAAAAAAGTGGATATTTCCGAAAAATGAATTAAATTTATTACAGTTGTTTCTGAAAATATGAGGATTAATATGTTGTTTAATAAGAAGTTTTTAACGCTGGCAGCTATGTTTTTGGCTTTGGCCGGCTGTAAGGAAAAAGAATCTCAAAATCAACAAGCCATGCAGGCACCCAAAGTTTCGGTTATTGAGGTGGAGCCGGAAAACGTGCCTTTGAGTTTTGAGTTTGCCGCGCGTGCGCAAGGCTCAAAAGAAACCCAAGTGCGCGCTCAAGTCGGCGGTATTTTGCTCAAACGCAACTATGTGGAAGGTTCGCATGTGGAAGAGGGCAGCGTTTTGTTCCAAATTGACCCCAAACCCTATAAGGTGGCACTCGATCAAGCCAAAGCCCGTTTGGCTCAGGCTGATGCCGAACTCAAAAACGCCAAAATTCAACTAGAGAGAACCTTGAAATTGTTCAAACAAGGTTATGCCAGCGAAAAATCTAAAGACGATGCTCAGGCCAATTATGATTCTTTGACCGCAAGCAAGCAACTGGCTCAAGCCGAAGTGGAAGCAGCGCAACTTAATTTGGACTACACCACAGTGACGGCTCCGATTAGCGGTATTACCAGCTTGGAAGTGCAATCCGAAGGCAGCCTCATTTCTACAACAGGCGATGCCGGTTTATTGACCCACTTGACCCAAGTTGACCCGATTTATGTGATTTTTTCTGCTTCCGAAAACGAGATGATGGCTTTGACCAATATGGTGGAAAGCGGCAAAATCAAAAATCCTTATACCAACAGCAATGAAATTTATGCCAAAATTAATTTAGGTGACGGTCAAACCTATAAATATAACGGCAAAATCAACTTTATTAATCCGACCATTGATACCTCAACAGGAACGGTTAAACTGCGTGCCGTTTTTCCAAACCCGGATAAAGCCATTCGTCCGGGACAGTTCTTGCGCTTGTTTATGGAAGGTATGGTGCGTCTGGATGCCTTGGTTGTTCCGCAAGATGCCGTGATGCAAGGTGCAAACGGAGCTTATGTCTACCGTGTTAATCCGCAAAATGTTGTGGAAATGGTCAGCATTAATACCGGCCTTACTACCCAAGACGGCGGTTGGATTGTTGATACGGGTTTGGAAAAAGGTGATAAGGTGATTATCAACAACCTGATGAAAGTCCGTCCCGGCATGACCGTGACTCCCGTATTGACAACTGATGATAATATTGAAGCCGATGCCAAGGTGAATGACTAGTTTGTAAGGAAAAATCCGATGTTTTCTAAGTTTTTTATTGAAAGACCGATTTTTGCAACGGTAATCTCTTTGATTATCGTGCTTTCCGGCTTGGTTGCCATGAATGCTTTGCCAGTGGAGCAATATCCAAACATCGTGCCGACAGAGATTCAGGTTTCGGCAACATACCCCGGCGCAACGGCTGAAGTTTTGGCAGACACCGTGGCTGCCCCGCTGGAACAAGAAATCAATGGCGTTAAAAACATGATTTATATGTATTCTAACGCCACATCTTCCGGCTATTTGACTTTGGGTGTGGTTTTTGATATCGGAACAGATCCCGACCAAGCCACGATTGATGTGAACAACAAAGTGCAGATGGCAACCCCGACACTTCCTTCCGAAGTGACAAAACAAGGTGTGACCGTGGAAGAAAAATCCAACTCCATTTTGCAGGTTATTTCCATGCGTTCCACCACCGACCAATATGATACGGTTTATGTTTCCAACTATGCGCTTTTAAACGTGTTGGATGAGCTGAAACGTATTAAAGGTGTGGGTAGTGCCACGCTTTTTGCCAGCCAAGATTATTCTATGCGTATTTGGCTTTCGCCGGATAAATTGGCCGACCATAACCTCACACCGCAAGACGTGATTACAGCCGTGCAAGAACAAAACTCTCAATATGCGGCCGGACAGTTCGGTCAAGAGCCGATGGAAGAAGTTCAGCCTTATACCTATTCCGTAAACACCAAAGGTCGTTTGGTTGATGCCAAAGAGTTTGGCAATATCATTCTTTCAACCGATGAAGACGGTGCCATTTTGCGCCTCAAAGATGTGGCCAGAATTGAGCTCGGTGCACAAGATTATAGCGTCAGCTCCCGCTTCAACGGTGAGCCGGCCGTGGCTTTTGCCGTTTATTTGCAATCAGGTGCCAACTCTTTGGAAACGGCTAAATTGGTTAAAGCCAAAATGGAAGAACTCTCAAAAAGCTTTCCGCAAGGCATTACCTATGATATTCCGTATGATACCACTTTGTTTGTGACCGAATCCATCAACGAGGTTATCCATACCTTTTTTGAAGCCGTGCTTTTGGTTATTGCCGTGGTTTATCTCTTTTTGCAAAATTATCGTGCCACGCTCATCCCGATTTTGGCAGTGCCGGTTTCGATTATCGGTGCTTTTGCCGGAATGTATGTCTTGGGCTTTTCCATCAACCTATTGACTTTGTTTGGTTTGATTCTGGCGATTGGTATTGTGGTGGACGATGCCATCATCGTTTTGGAAAATATTGAGCGTATTATGAGCGAGGAAGGCTTATCGCCGAAAGAAGCTGCCATCAAGGCTATGGAAGAAGTTTCCGGCCCGGTTGTGGCCGTGGCTTTGGTCTTGTCTTCCGTGTTCTTGCCAATTGCCTTCTTGGGCGGTATGACCGGCGTGATGTATAAACAATTCTCGGTGACCATTGCCGTTTCGGTTATCATCTCGGCGCTGGTGGCTCTGACCTTAACACCGGCTCTTTGCGCCATCATTATCAAAAAAGAACACAAGAAAAAAGAACCGATGGCCTTTTTCAGATGGTTTAATACCTTCTTTGAAAAAGTAACGGATTGGTACATTGCCGGTGTGGAATTTTGTTTGAAATGGCGTAAATCTGCCATGCTTGGTTTTGTGCTTATTTTGCTTGGCATTTTGGGAATGTTCAAAGTGATTCCGACCGCATTGGTGCCAAACGAAGATATGGGTAATTTGCTGATGTCTTACAGCATGCCTGAAGCTTCCTCTTTGCCGAGAACAGAGAAGTTCAGCTCCAAAATTGCCGATATGGTCAGAAGTAACCCCAATGTGACCGATGTGATGACAGTTAACGGTTTTAATATGCTGTCTTCCAGCCAGAACACATATTCGGGGGTCAGCTTCATTACCCTTAAAAACTGGAGCCAGCGTCAAGAACCTAACCAATCAGCCGAGGCCTTGGCACAAACCTTTACGGGGATTGGCATGAGCCAACCGCAAGGTATTGCTTTTTCTTTCAACCTGCCGCCGATTATGGGTATGAGCACGACGGGCGGTTTTGAGGCTTATATCCAAAACAAATCCGGCAAGTCTTCCAAAGAGTTGATGGCAAAAACCGAAGAATTTTTGGCCGCGGCTAACAAACGGCCCGAGCTTTCCAATGTTAAGACGACGTTTTCTATCAGCACGCCGCAATATACCATTGATTTGGACAGAGAAAAAGCCATGGTTTTGGATGTGCCGATTAATAGCATTTATGCGGTGTTGCAATCAACCTTCGGTAGCCTTTATATCAACGACTTTACCTATATGGGCAGAAACTTCCGTGTGACTTTGCAATCGGAATCAAAATTCCGCAGAACGCCGGATGATTTGCGCTATGTTTACGTGAAGTCCACAGCCGGTGACTTGGTGCCGCTTTCAACCCTTATTCATGTTAAACGCGTGACAGGGCCGGAACTTGTGACCCGTTTCAACATCTTCCCGGCTGCCAAAGTGATGGGCGACCCTGCCGCCGGATATTCATCAGGTCAGGCCATTACCGCGATGGAAGAAGTGGCTGAGCAAGTTTTGGGTGATGATTATGCCTTGTCTTGGATTGGTTCTGCCTTCCAAGAAAAAATTGCCGGCGGAGCTTCCACCATGGCCTTTGCGTTCGGTGTGATTATGATTTTCTTAATTCTCTCCGCGCAATATGAAAAATGGTCTTTGCCGGTGGTGGTCATCTTGTCGGTGCCGTTTGCCGTGTTCGGGGCTTTGCTTGCCACCTGGTTGCGCGGTATTCAAAATGACCTTTACTTCCAAATCGGCTTGGTGACCTTGGTTGGTTTGTCTGCCAAAAACGCCATTTTGATTGTGGAATTTGCGGTGATGAAAGTGCATGAAGGCTTGACCTATGCGCAAGCAGCCATTGAGGCCGCCAAGCTTCGTTTCCGCCCGATTGTGATGACCTCTTTGGCCTTTACCTTCGGTGTTTTGCCGTTGGCGGTTTCCTCTGGTGCCGGTGCGGCCAGCCGTCATTCAATCGGTACCGGCATGATTGGCGGTATGATTATGTCTACCTTTGTGGCGACGATTTTTGTGCCGATGATGTTTGCCATTATCGGCGAGGCGTTTGATGAAGAAAATATCAAACTTCGCAAAATCAACAAACGTGCCGAAAAAGAAGGCCGGCCAAAACTCAAACGCCAAATGCGTTAAAAACAAAAAAACGGCAGGAATAAAAACCTGCTGTTTTTTTGTGCTTGCGTTTTAGCGGATTTTCCTTTTATGCTTTACAAAAAAGAGGAGGGAAGATGAAAACTCAAGATTATCTCGGAAAAAAGATTGGAATTGTCATTGATAGGCCAATGAACAGCTTGCATCCTAAACATGGGTTTAAGTATGAACTCAATTACGGCTATGTGCCTAATACCGTTTCCGGGGACGGGGAAGAGTTGGATGCTTATGTGTTGGGTGTTTCTCAGCCGTTGACGGAATTTGCGGGTATTTGTGTGGCAATTCTTCATCGTACCAACGATGATGATGATAAGTTAATTATCGCGCCGGAAGGTATGAATTTCAGCGATGAAGAAATTAATCATCTAACTGATTTTCAAGAGAAATGGTTTCAGCATATTATTATCCGACCGCAACCGCAAATCATATTGCTCTGCGGGTTTTTAGGTTTTGGCAAGACAACTTATGCTTTAAAATTGGCGTTGGAATTACCTGCTACACTTTTTACGCATGATGAGATTATGAAAGAGCGCTTTGGGCGCAACCCCGATGATTTTGCCGCCAAATATAAAATTGTTGATGATTATATTCGCATGCAGACTAAACAAGCCGTGCAGAATGGTGAAAACGTGATTTTGGATTATGGCTTTTGGAGCAAAGAAAAACGCCAAGAATATTATCAATGGGCAAAAAGCCTGACGCCAAATGTTGTTTTTCATGTTTTGGAGTGCGATATGGCACTTGCCAAGAGGCGCGTTCTCAACCGCACGCAAACCGATGATACCGCACTTTATATTGATGAGAATTGCTTTGACACCTTACTTACCCAATTTGAACCCTTCAATGAAAAAGAAGGCTATCCGTTTGTGCTAATTAAGGGATAAAAAAAATCCTTAGTCTTTGCAGACTAAGGATTTTATGTCTTTGTGTTGGGAGAAAGAGATTAATCATAATCCCCGGAGAGCATGGTATTTACCCATTCTCCTTGCTCCATTATCTCAAGCAGCTTTTCGCCGTTTTCAATGATGGTTTGATTTTCCTCAATTCGTCGCCGCGCCCGTTCAATACGGTCTTGCAACATTTTGTTGCGAGCGACTGTTTCTTCGATCAGACGTTCATCGTCCTGAAGAGCTTCTTCGGCATCAGTTAGGATTGATTCGATGTCGTTGATAGAAAAATCCATCATAGCCAAAGCGCGGAAATTCCCTTTCAGTATGGCTTTTGTTACATCACACATAATAAATTTTTTTTAAGTTCAACATAAGCAACCACGCCGGCTAAAGAAGTCCCCATAAAAGAGTAACACTTTAGTTTGTTCCTTAATAGTTGCCATAATTATCTTTTTGATAGACTCGTTATATCATATTTTATGTGTTGAAACAACAGTTTTTTGTCTAAAAATGCAAAAAAAGCCTCTAAAAAAGAGGCTTTTTTATAAAAATCAATGACTTATTATAAATCAGCAATCACGCTCATCGAGATGATTTCATCCGGGTTGCTGACCGCACCGTTTTGACCTGTGCCTTTTTTAATCATATCAACAAATTCCATGCCGGAAGTGACTTCACCCCAAACGGTGTATTGTCCGTTGAGCCAATCGCAATCATCAAAGCAGATGAAAAATTGGCTATCGGCCGAATCGGGAAACATCGAACGCGCCATGGAAACCGTGCCACGCTTATGCGGCATTTTGTTGAACTCGGCTTTGAGCTTTTGACCGCTGCCGCCGGTGCCGTTGCCCAACGGGCAGCCGGTTTGGGCCATAAAGCCTTCTATCACGCGGTGGAACTTCAAACCATTATAAAAACCTTGTCTTACCAGCTCTTTGATTCTTTTGACATGGTTGGGTGCCACATCAGGGAACATCTCGATAACCACATCGCCGTCTTTTAATTTGAGCAGCAAAGCGTTTTCCGGGTCTTTAACCTGATAAGAATGTTTAATCTTTTTGGCTCTGGTTTTACTCACACCCAATTTTTTGGTTTCTTCTTTTGGCAAACTCTTGGTTTTGGCTTTTGCCAATTTTTGGGTTTTGCCGCCTTTGATTAATTTTTGTTCTTCTGTCATCTTTCTTGTCCTTTGTTTTATTATATCTATATCATATATAGGTATGAAAATTTTGCTTTGCTACTATTTCTTACCAAAATTTAAAACAAAATCGACACGCTCTTCCGGCGTCAGGTCTTTGGGATAATAATGCTCAATGCGCTTTAACACGCCCTCAATGCCCAAACCGTTGGCAATTTGAATGGCCAAGCCGGGGCGGGCATTTAACTCCAACATCATTGGGCCTTTGTCGGCATCAAGCACAATATCGGCACCCAGGTAACCAAGCCCGGTCATTTCATAGGCTTTGGCGCCAATCAGCAAATGTTCGCGCCAGTAGGGAACGGAAATTTCACTCAATTTGGCGCCCGTGTCCGGGTGAAGCTCTATCGGCAGATTGTTCATTACCGCTTTTAAGGCGGTGCCTTTACTGATATCTAAGCCCACACCGACCGCTCCTTGGTGCAGGTTGGCTCTGCCGCCTGAGGCTTTGGTGGCCAGCCGCATCATAGCCATGGCCGGATAGCCCCTATAAACAATAATCCTCACATCGGGAATGCCCTGAAAGCTATAATCTTTAAAAATATTGCTGAAATGGACCAACTCCTCAATCACGGCAACATCATATTGGCCACCTAAGCTGTACAATCCGCTCAAAATGTTGGATATATGCTTATATACATCATGAAAGCTCAATGTTTCGCCCGAGGCTTTGACAAAGCAATCCTCACTAAAAGACTTGATAACCAATACACCTTTGCCGCCCGAACCGTGTGCCGGTTTTATCACAAAGTCTTTATTGTTGCCAATGACTTTGAGTAGGTCTTTGACCTCATATTGGTGCTCTATCACCCCAATCAGATTTGGCGTGGTGATGCCAAACTTTTGTGCCAGGGTTTTGGTTTGAACCTTGTCATCTACCAGCGGATACAATCTTCTGTTGTTATATTTGCTGATGAACTTAAAATTGCGGCGGTTCATGCCCAAAACGCCGGCTTTTCTTAAGCTCGACGGACTGGCAAAGGAAGAAAAAAAGTTTTTGAAAAACATCTTATTTCCTTTCGGCAATGGGCGCAAATCTTCTCAGCTCGGTCAGGCGATAGCCGGTGTAGGTTCCAAGCAGCATTACCACAAATAAAATCACCAAATTCAGCTCATTGAAAGCAAACATAATATGGCGAATGACCTCATTGTTGATGACAAAATAGGTTATCAAGGCTGCAATCAAGCTATTAACAAGTTCTTGGCAGGCATTGGCCGCGCCGTCTTCTTCCCAGGTGATGGAAGCGCGTTCAATAATCCAAGCCATGATGATGATGGGGAAAAATGCTGCGGCCGATATCATATCAAGTTTGAAACGGCAACCTAGAACGGTGAAGGTTTGCATAATCAATATTACAAAGATGACCACAGCGGCAATTCTCGGAACCAGCAATAAATTGAGCTTGGAGAGCAGGGCGCGCATGGACAAGCCTATGACCATAATCAAACCAAAACTGACCAAACCGGCCGCTAACCCGGTTTTGACCAAGGCCATGGACAGCAACATCGGGGTGAAAGTGCCCATGGTTTGAATGCCGACAATGTTGCGCAGTAAAACCGTGATTAAAATGCCTAACGGAAAAATCATCAGCCATTTTAAAACATTTTGTTCGGCGACGGGGAGATTGTATATTGAATAGTCAAACCAAGTTTTTTGCTGGGCAATGTCGGCTCTTTTGCCGGCCAGGTTGAAAGACGAGGTGACAGATTTTATAACCGAAAATTTGATGCTTGAATCTTCTCCGCCCTCAACGTCTAACAGAGAATCTCCGCCGCGTTGGAACAAGATAAAGTCTGACGGAACACCGATTTTACCATCTTTGATGTTATAAGTTTTCCATTTGCCGTCCATATAGGCTTCCAGCATTAAATCTGCTGAGAAAGATTTGCGGTTTTCACTTAATTTTATACCGCGAGAGGTGCGGGAAGGAATGTTTTTTAAGGCCAGTAAATTGCGTATGGCGGCAATGGTATCTTTGCTGTTTTTCTTAATGGGCAAAAAGGCCAAAACATTGGTATCCAGCGTGGGTTGGTTGAACAGACGAATGATTTGTTGCACATCGTCTCCGGGCTGAGATTTGGCTGATTTTAAAATCTCTTTGGCGGTGGCCAACATTTGGTCATCAAAAAAAGGTTGTTTGGGAGCTTGTGGCGCGGGAGCTTTGGTCTTGCCTTTGGCATCTTGGTTGTCAAAAAGCATAACCCGATAATAGATATCTTGCAGGCCTTCTCTTGCCGGAGATGTTAAAATCAATTTATTGGTTTCTCCTTTTTCTTTTTTGGTTTTATACCCTTCGGCAATGACATCTTGTTCCAAAATTTTAAAATTATAATTTTCTGACGGCGTGGTCAGACTAACCTTGATGGGATCTCCCGTGGGCATGAAGCTGATGTGCGCTTCAACCGTCCATACATCAGCGTTTTTTTGCGGGCTCAAACTAAAGCCCCAATATTTGATTTTATAATATATGCTATATCCGGCAAAAGCCATGGAGATAAACAACAAAACAAACAAAATTCCGCGGACGGTAAAATGAGCTTTTTTCATATCTTTTCTTCAATTATCTTAAGGTGTTGGAAAGAGAGGTATCAACAATGGCGCGACCGGTTAATATGTTTCTGCCAACTAAGGCTTGATATTCAAACTTATCTCTTTGCGCCAAAGAAAAATCAGCCTTAAACGTTTCGTTACCGAATTTGACATTCATTTCAACCACAGGGCGTTTCTCAGTCACATGAATGCGTTTGATGTTGGTGTGACGAACGAGTTTTTTCTTGAACGTATATTTTTCTTTGGTTTCTCGGTTTATAACATCAAAAGAAACCCATTTTTCGCCGTCTCTTTCAAAATATTTGATATTATCGGCATCAATGGAGGATTGCTCGGCCCCGGTATCAATACGGGCGGCAATGGGTGCTTTCAGCGGCGGAAAATATATCGGCTCAACCTCGCCGATGATGTTCATGCGGTGGGTGACGCTTCTGGGGGCTTCAACGGCCGGAACAATCGGCGGAACACTTTGGCTTTGGCAAGCCGTTAAGATAATGCTCAGGTAAAATAAGGTTGCCGATCTTGTGATGAATTTCATGTTTTTTAAGCCTTGTTTTGTTGTTGCAAATTATGGCTTTATTTAGCTTCAATTTCCTTTACTTGTAAAGCTAAATTTTTTTGCATCTTGATAGTTTGGAATGTATTTTATTGATGCTCTTGACTTTTGAACAAAATATTGTATGTTCTGGCTGGAAAATATAAATTTATATATATAATTGTGGATATGGAGCAGAAAATTGTTAGCGGTGATGCAGAGATTGTTCTGTTGCCGCAAGATTTTAAAAAAACGATTGCCAATAGGCTTTCTGACGTTTTGAAAGATTATGAACTTACGGATGAAATGTTTTTTGCCGAGGTCAAAGACAAGCGGTTAAAAGCATTTCCGGTCGTGCTTTGGAAAATTGCTTCAAAAATGCTGGGAGAGGGTTATGCTTTCTTCATCTTGTCCAAAAATGAAGTCGGAATCATTATGACCAAGTTTGCTTTCCGACCTTTGGATAAAACAGATATCGGTTGCAAAGTTTGGCTCAAATTTGAAGATGCTCTTCATGAAGGTAAGGTTGTCATGACTGATTTGGGCATTGCAATCAGATTTAGAAATTAACTCTTTTTTAGCCATATTTTTCTGTTTTTAGCGGATTCAATTGTGAAATTGGGTCCGCTTTTTTTTGCACAAAAAAAGGTCTCTTCTCACGAAGAAACCTTTTCTCATAGCAGATTGAGTTTATACTGCTTTATATGCTGATGCTATTTTGTCCAGTAATGCCTTCTCATCTGAAGTGATACTGGATAACACATAAAGCCGTTTCATCTCGGAAATAATCTCTTCTCTCAAATATTCGTTTTTCTTTATGGTTTCTGAAAAACGAAGAAGAAGAGAGCTTACCTCTGTGCTGACATAGCCGCCACGTACGAGCTCTAACATCAGAACCATGTCGACGATTTCTCTTTCCAGCAGTTCAGCTACAAATATGGCAGCCAATTGCTTTATCATTTGCTTTCTAAAACGGAAGCAAACGATGATAAGAGAATTCATCTGGTCTCGATAGCGAGGATATAAATCTGGGATGAAGAATTGAGAAATGATTTTGCAATCATTTTTATCAACGAACTCATTCTCATCTCTTTTCAAGGTTAAAAACGTTGTTAAAGCATTTAAAACCTTGATGTTGTTTTCTCCCTTTTTTTGGTTGCTTAGCAACTCCCATTTGAGATACTGCTTGAGCCAGGGTTCAAGCCGAATCTTGTTGGAGAGATTACGGGGCTTGGTTTGGCTTTGTTTTACCACTTTTTGCCAAGCTTCTTCCCAACCTTGCTCCGAAATATGCTCTTTCATCAGGGCGTGTTTTTCGTCCAAAGATAATGCCTTATTTCTGGCGATGAGGTTGGTGATGATTTCTTGGCTGTGTTTACTGTCAAAAGCCTCTTTTATCTTTTCTATCTTCTCCGCCAAAGGAAGAGTTTCAATTTTTTTGAAAAAATCTTTTTTATCCATATTGTTATTTATTTTTTGTGTTATTTATTTTTTTGTTTAATTCTGCTGCCTTTTGTTTCAAGCTTTCATTTTCTGAGCGCCCAAAGGCAATGATTGTTGCATAAATGTATTTGGTTTTTGCAACGTTTGGACAATCAAAGATTTTGTCAACTTCTTGCAGTGTCTCTTCATTTGGAAAAATTCCATGCTCAACGTCATTAATGATTTTTCTCAAGAAGATGTTGTCATCAGTTGCCGGAGACATTTGTGTCATTGTGCCGGCTAAGTTTTGATCATTTTTCATGTCTTTTTTTATTTTTTTTATTTTAATAATATGCAGAATTGAACTTTTTGATTCTCATCTGCGTTATTTAATAGTATACAAATTCTTAATTAAGTTTTTTCAGGATAAACAATCGTTGAATAAAAAACAAGGAATTTTATAGATTTTTAAATAAAATTGCTTATTTTATAAAACAAAAGGTATGTTTTTATAGTAAAGGTTGCAGAAAATGCGTAAATATCTGAAATATGGTGTTATCACCTGTGTGGTTATCGGAGTCGGATTCTTTTTGTTTTCTCCTCAGCAAAACGGAGATGAATATGTGACGCAAAAACTCTCAAAAGGGAATATTATTGAAAAGGTTACGGCTTCAGGCATTATTAACCCGATTTCCACCATTAATATCGGCACACAGGTTTCCGGTACCATTTCTGAAATCTATGTCGATTATAACTCTAAGGTGACCAAAGATCAGGTCTTGGCGCAGATTGATCCGGCTTTGTTTGAGGCAACGGTGGCGCAAAAACAAGCAGCTCTTGATATTGCAAAAGCCCAAGTCGATGTGGTGAAAAACGACATCACTTATTATAAAAAGCATCTGGCACGTATTCAAAAGCTCAATAAATCACGCTATTCTGCCGATGCCGAGCTCGAATCTGCCGAACGTGATTATGACAACGCCGTGGCACAACTTGCCTTGCAAGAAGCGCAAGTGGAACAAGCTAAGGCAGCTTTAAATTCGGCTCTGATTGATTTGAACTACACCAAAATTGTTTCGCCGGTGGATGGCATTGTTGTTTCTAAAGAAGTGGAAGTCGGGCAAACCGTTGCTGCCAGCTTTCAAACGCCAACGCTTGTGACCGTAGCTGAAGATTTGACCAAAATGCAGATTGAAGCATCTGTCGTGGAGGCTGATATTGCCAAGGTGAAAGATGGGCAAGAGGTGGACTTTAGCGTGGATAGCTACCCGGATGAAATTTTCCATGGCGTGGTGACTCAAGTGCGCAACCAAGCCATCACCACCTCAAATGTTGTGACATATGAAGTGATTATTGAAATTGATAACAAAGATTTGAAGCTCAAACCCGGTATGACCGCCAATGTGGAAGTTATTACTTCCAACAAAGAAAATGTTTTCTTGGTTTCAAATAAAGCTTTGCGCTTTTATATGACCGATGAAAACGGAACTTCGGCCAAACGCTATAAAGACAAAGGTATTTGGGTCTTGCGCCAAGGTCACCCCGTGCGTATCACCGTTAAAACCGGCGTGAGCGATGATAATAACACCGAAGTTTCTTCCGCTGATTTGAAAGAAGGCGATGAAATTATTCTTGAGCGCAAAAGCGCAGCTGAACTTGAACGCCAAACAAAATTGAGGATGCCTAGATAATGGCTTTGATTGAGCTTAAAAATATTGTCAAATCTTATCCGCTTGATGGGTTTAACCTCAAAATCCTTAAAGGTATTTCTTTGGAAATCAACCAAGGAGAGTTTGTGGCCATTATGGGACCGTCGGGTTCGGGAAAATCTACATTGATGAATATCTTGGGGTGTTTGGATAAGCCTACTTCCGGCAAATATGCCCTTGATGGCGTGAATGTGGAAAAAATGACAAATGACCAGCTCGCGGAAATTCGCAACAAAAAAATCGGCTTTGTGTTTCAAGGCTTTAATCTTCTTGCACGCACCACCGCCATTGAAAATGTGGAACTGCCCATGGTCTATGCCGGCGTGCCGGAAGAAGAACGTTTGGAGCGTGCCCAAAATGCACTCAAAAGCGTGGGTTTGAAAGAAAGAATGTATCATATGCCAAACCAGCTTTCCGGCGGACAGCAACAACGTGTGGCCATTGCCAGAGCCATTGTTAATGATGCGCCCATCATTTTTGCCGATGAGCCGACCGGCAATCTTGATACTAAGATGAGTGTGGAAATTATGGACTTGTTTACCAAGCTCAACAAAGAAATGGGCCGCACCATCATTTTGGTGACGCATGAAGAAGATATTGCTCTTTTTGCCGACCGCATTATCAAAATCGTTGATGGAGAGATCCACTCCGATGAAAAGGTCAAAAAAAGAAAACATGCGCAAAAAGATTTGTTTGCCGGAGAATGAAGATGATTCAGCTTAAAACCATTTTCAGCATTGCCATTCGCGCCATTAAAGCCAACAAAATGCGCTCCATTTTGACCAGCTTGGGCATTATTATCGGTGTGGCTGCCGTGATTGTGATGTTGGCCATTGGGCATGGGGCACAAATTTCCATCAAAAACGAGATGAAAACCATGGGTTCAAACCTGATTATCGTGCGTTCCGGCGTGGCAACTTCCAGCGGTGCCAGAGGCGGGCACGGCTCACAACCTACCATGAAAAAAGCTGACGGTGATGCCATTCAGGAAAAAATTGCCGCAATCAAATTGGCAGCCCCGGTGTTGGAAGAAACGGCACAGATTGTTTATGGCAACGCCAACTGGTCAACCGGCATTACCGGCACGGATAACCGCTATTTTGAAATCAAGGAATGGAACTTGGCTTATGGCCGCTTTTTTAATGAATCTGATACAAAAAATGCCAACAAAACCGCCATTCTTGGTCAAACCGTGGTCAACGAACTCTTTGGCGATGTTGACCCTATCGGGCGCACCATCCGCATTAAAGGAATCCCGTTTCAGGTTATCGGTGTTTTGGAAGAAAGAGGGCAGAGCGGTATGGGTATGGACCAAGATGATGCCGTTTTTATTCCCATTACCACCGCACAAAAAAAGGTGATGGGAATCCAATTTCCAGACCAAGTGAAAATGATTATGCTGCAGGCAATTGATGCGCAAAGCACTTATACCTCGCAAGAAGAAATTACCGAACTTTTGCGCCAACGCCACAATTTGGGCGCCAATAAGGAAGATGACTTTGTTATCCGTAACCTCACGCAAATGATGGAGATGATGGAAAACTCCACCCAAATCATGACCATTCTTTTGGGCTCAATTGCCGGGATTTCTCTCCTTGTCGGCGGTATCGGCATTATGAATATTATGCTTGTTTCGGTGACGGAACGCACGCGCGAGATCGGTATTCGTATGGCCATCGGCGCCAAGGCTTGGGATATTCGTTTGCAGTTTTTAACCGAGGCTATGGTGCTTTCTCTTTTGGGCGGGCTTATCGGCATCATCCTTGGTTTATGCGGTGTTTATCTGGTTTCTGTTTTCTCCAGCTTAAAGCCAATTCCGACTTTGATGTATATTCTGTTGCCGTTTTCTTTTTCCGGCCTTGTCGGGCTTTTCTTTGGGCTTTATCCCGCCTATAAAGCGTCGCTGTTAAACCCAATTAATGCTCTCCGCTACGAATAGTTAGTTTTTTCTATGGAAATCTAATACAGAAACTGCAAATAAAATTTTCGGTCATTTACTAATTTGTAAACTCCCTCAAATTTTTTCTGGTTTCTTATTATTTCCCTCATATAAACAATTTTCTTATCCGTTATTATCACAATTTTCCTTAAATCTTATTATCTTTCTCATATAAAAAACTAGCTTAAAATTGTTTCTACGGCAAGCTGAAGCCAGCTTGACAGCCCTAATTGACTTCCGTTCTGTCGTGTCTTGAAGCCGCGATACTTTCTTTGAGCAAGGCGGGGCTTGTGTGCTTTGTTCAAAAAAATATTTGCATTTTTCTTTATTATCTCTAGAATATCCCTTGCAGGTTAGAGATAGCCTGTGGTGTCTGAAAAACATCTCCATAATAAGTCCACTTTTAGGGTGGAGTATCCGATATAAGCACTTTGTGTCGAATAAGGGTGACTGATATTATGGCAGTTTTTCAGCTCCACCGCCTTGAGGTTCTCCTCTCGGCGGTATGTTTTTACAAGCCGGTGGCAGCTTGACCCCACAAACACGGCGTGTTTGACGGCAAAAGTTGTCCTTTATTAAATTGGAGTTGAAATATGCTAAACAAAAAACAAGCTCGTCTTAACCTCAAACAAACCAAACTCGCCCTCGGTGAGCAACTCACCGCCTTGAGGCGATTGCACCGTCTGACCATTTTTGATTTGGCCACCCAAACCGGAGTGCCGTCTTCTTATTTGGAAAAACTTGAACTGGGTTTGGTGGAGCTCAATTTGGGAAATTTGAGCCAAATTGCCCGTGCTTTTAATATGAAAATTGATATTTCTTTTGAAGCATAAACATTAAAAAAAAGGCTGTTATAAAAACAGCCTTTTTTATCTTATTTGTTCAAAAACTTTTCTGCTTCCAGTGAGGCAATGCAACCCGAACCTGCTGCCACAACGGCTTGGCGGAAGTTTGGATTTTGCACATCGCCGGCAGCAAAAACGCCTTCAATGTTGGTTTGGCAACTATTTGGCTTGGTTATCAAATAGCCTTCTTCATTGATATCTAATATGCCTTTGAAAATGTCCGTATTGGGGTGGTGGCCGATGGCAATGAATATGCCGTCAACCTTGATTTCTTTTTTCTCACCTGTTTTAACATTTTTTAAAACCGCGCCGGTCACGCCTTTGGGCATTTCACCCAAAACTTCATCAACAACAGAGTCCCATTCTACTTTGATTTTTTCATTTTTCAGCACGCGCTCTTGCATCACCTTATCGGCACGCAACTCATTGCGGCGGTGAATGAGGGTGACTGATTTGGCAATGTTGGATAAATACAGAGCTTCATCTGCTGCCGTATTGCCGCCGCCAACCACAGCCACATCTTTGCCTCGATAGAAAAAACCGTCACAGGTGGCACAACCTGAAACGCCAAAGCCCAAAAACTTCTTTTCGCTTTCCAAACCCAGCCAGCGCGCCGAAGCACCTGTGGCAATAATTACGCAATCGGCCACAAAAGTATTGCCGTTTTCAGACTTGCAGATAAAGGGGCGTTTGTCAAAGTTGACCTCGCGGATATAGTCGCTTATCAAGGTGACACCCACATTCTCGGCTTGTTGTTTCATTCGTTGCATCAGCTCCAAACCGCCGATTGGCTCAGGAAAACCGGGGAAGTTTTCAATCTCGGTGGTGATGGTGAGCTGTCCGCCTTCTTGATTGCCGGATACCAAAATCGGGTTTAAGCCGGAGCGGGCGGCATATATACCTGCCGTGTAGCCGGCCGGACCTGAACCGATAATCAACATTTTGGTTTTATATTCTGTCATTAATCTTTCTCCAAAAAAAATCTTATTGCGCATAAGGTAGTGTTTTTCATTTGCTTTGGCAAGTGTTATATCCGAGTTATAAAAACAAAAAAAGCTGCCTTTTCAGACAGCTTTTTTTTGTTTGGTCTTATCTCTGACTAGATATAGTCAATTTCCAAAATCTCAAAAGACTTTTTGCCGCCGGGAGCCATATATTCGGCCACATCACCGACTTCTTTGCCAATCAATGCTTTGGCTAAAGGCGAAGATAATGAGATTTTGTTGCGGTCGATATCTGCTTCATAATCGCCGACAATTTGATATTTCTTTTCATCATCAGTATCTTCATCGGCAACCAAAACGGTGGCACCAAAGCGCACAACATCACATTTGCTTTCTTTCGGGTCAATCACTTGAGCACGGCTGAGAACAGCTTCCAAATCTTGGATGCGACCCTCGATAAAGCTTTGTTTTTCTTTGGCAGCAGAATATTCGGCATTCTCTGACAAGTCGCCATGAGAACGAGCTTCGGCAATGGCGGCAATGATATTCGGGCGCTCAACGGCTTTTAAGTTTTTCAATTCTTCTTCCAGCTCAATATAGCCCTGTTTGGTCAAAGGGAACTTTTCCATCTTACTTACCTCAATTAAAATTACTGATTATATTTTTTGATTTTGATAAAAATTAAACTGCGACGGCAGAAACCATCACAGCTCATATTATCTCTCACTGGCATCTACTATAGCCATTAATATTTATAAATGCAAGCTTTTTTAAAAATTGTTTCTTTTTCTGGGAAAAACTCTTTTTTTATCTATACAAAAACTTGTGCCGTGTTATCGTGTTTTTGTTATCTTTTTTATGGAGGTTTTTATGAAAAAAGTTGTATTTGCTTTAGTTGGCGCCGGAATGATGGCCTTTGCTTCCAATGCTTCTGCCATTGATAGCACAGGTTGCGGTTTGGGCTCTATGGCTTGGCGCGGTCAGAGCGGTATTGCTCCGCAAGTCTTGGCCGTGACCACCAACGGTTTGTTCTTTACCCAAACTTTCGGTATCACCTTCGGAACATCCGGCTGCGACCCAAACGGTCGCGTTACCGGCGGAACCGGCAGAATGGTTTTGGCCTTTATGGAAAATAATATGGAGCAATATGCGCTCGATGCAGCTGCCGGTCGCGGTGAAACCATTGATACTTTGGCCGGTATTTTGAATATGGACAGCGCTAAACTCGGCGAAATCTCCAAACAAAATTTTGCTTATATGTTTGAAGATGAAAATGTTGATGCCGTTAACGTTACCTTGAAGTTGATGGAAGTTACTCAAGCTTAATCGTTTGTTTGTCCTCAAGCGGTTCGGAATTTTTTATATTTTCGAACCGCTTTTTTGTTAGGGGTTTATTGTGCTGAAAAAGATTGTTTGTTTGTTGCCTTTTCTTATGGCTGCCACACCGGCTTTTGCCGGGTTTGAAAGCTCGCCCGAGTGGCTGGCCGTGGTGCATTATCAGGAAGAAGACGGCGGATATGTCAGCACGATTGACTCCGATCCTTTTTTCTTATCTTCTGAAGGCAAAACCAACCCGCAAGCCGAGTTGCAAGCCACAATCAATTTGTTTGAAAATACCGATGATACGGAAAAAAAATGCCTCTTTCCGGCACGCTATAAGCTTTTGCAAAAAAACGGCCTTGTTTCCAAGTCTTATCCCAAATGCAAAGATTTAGAGCAGTTTTATGATGATTTGCGCCCCGCCGGCGTGACGCTCCTGTTTACCGATGCTTATATGAACAATCCGTCCTCGTTGTTCGGGCATACGTTGCTTAGAATCGATACCGCACGCAAGGGAACACAACTTCTGGCACACGGTGCCAACTATGGTGCTTTTACGGCCGGACAAGAGAACAGCGTGCTTTTTGCCATTTGGGGTTTGACCGGCGGGTATTACGGCGGTTTTACCGTCAAGCCGTATTATGACATCATCAATACCTATAACAACATTGAAAACCGTGATATTTGGGAATTTAACCTTGATTTTACGCCGCAAGAATTGGACTTTTTTGTGGCGCATTTATGGGAAGTGGGGCACTCTCAAACCAGATATTATTTCTTTACGCAGAATTGCTCTTATATGCTGATGGAAGTGCTTGACGCCGTGCGGCCGTCCATGCAACTTGCCAAGCAATTTCCGGTGCAGACCATTCCGCTTGATACCATTAAAGCGGTGTTGCAACGCCAAGGCTTGGTTAAGGACATTAATTATCGTCCGTCACGTCAGGCTAAAATCAGGCATCGTTACACAATGATGAATGATAAGCAAAAAGAGCAATATTTAGAGATTATCCATGAGCATGAATATGACTTAAACGGCTTATCCGAGCCGGAAAAAGCCGATGTGTTGGAAACAGCATACCAGTTTGTGCAATATCAGTATGTGGCCAAAAATTTGGAGCTTGCCGATTATCGTAAGCAAAGTTTCAAGCTCCTGATGGCGCGCAACAAAGTGTCAGAGCAGGGTAGTATTGCAGAATTGGATAAGGGTAAAGAGCCATATCTCACACATGATTCCATGCGCGCGGAAATCGGCACCGGTTTTAGAAACGGGGAGGCTTTTCAAGAAATATCCTACCGGCCGGCTTATCATTCTTTGACTGATGATAACTATGGTTTTTTGCGCGGGGCGGAAATCAATTTCCTCAACACAACCCTGCGCCACTATGACGAACAAAACAAAACCGTGCTGCAAAAATTTGATATTGTCGGCATCAAATCCATCTCGCCGATGGATGCCATGTTTCGGCCTTTTTCTTATGAAATCAGATGGGATGTGGCTCGCGAATATAATCCCGATACACAAGATGAGGGTTATGTGACCAACCTCAAGGTCGGAACAGGCGTCAGCTATGCTTTGACCGATGAAATATGGACCTATGCGCAGCTCAACAGCTATGTAGCCTATGGCGGATTTTTGCCGGATAATGCTTATCTCGGTATGGGCGGGGCCGTCGGCGTGTTTGCCGATTTTGATAAATGGCGCTTGTTTACCGAAGCTGAGCAAGTCTATGCCACCGATAAATTCGGCGAGAAGACCAAGCTTAACATTGAGGGCGCTTATACGCTCAATCAGAACAATGCTTTGGCCTTACGCTATGTCAAAGAATGGCGCAGCGGTAAAGATATGGAAGAGAGTTTGCTCTCTTGGCGGCATTATTTTTAAACTTTGCCTTGCAATTTTGCGCCCATGTGTTTATTCTCAAAACAATTGTTTATCTTAAGGAGAAAATAGATGTTAAGAGATGATTTGCAAAACACTTTGAAAGAATCTATGAAAAACCGCGATATGACAACCGTGTCTGCCGTGCGTTTGATTATTGCCGCCATGAAAGAAAAAGATGTTGATGCACGTGGCCGCGGTCAAGAAAAAGCCACCGATGCCGAACTCTTGTCCATGATGCAAGGTATGATTAAACAACGCAAAGATTCAATCAAAATGTATTTGGACGGTAATCGTCAAGATTTGGCCGATAAAGAACAATCTGAAATCAACATTATCGAGAAATTCTTGCCCAAACAATTGAGCGGTGCCGATATGGAAAATGCCATTAAAGCCGTGATTGCCGAAACAGGGGCTCAATCTATGAAAGATATGGGCAAGGTTATGGGTGCCCTCAAGTCTAAATATGCCGGTCAGATGGATATGGGTGCCGCTAACGGTATGATTAAAAACTTGCTTGGATAATACTTTAACTTGATTCTGTAGATGGCTGATTTACAAAGATTTTGTGACGAGCTGCGTGAGAAAGTGTCGATTGTTGACGTGGTCGGCGCCAAGGTCAAGCTCGTGCGCAAAGGGCGCGAATATCAGGCTTGTTGTCCGTTTCATAATGAAAAAACGCCGTCTTTTACCGTGAATGAAAGCAAGGGTTTTTACCATTGCTTTGGTTGCGGTGCACATGGTGATATCATCAAATTTGAGATGGAAGCCAACAATCTGTCATTTATGGAAGCTTTGGAAAAACTGGCGGAAAAAGCCGGCTTGCAAGTGCCGCGGGATTCTTATGTCAAGCCGGAAGAAGTGGAACGCCGCAACTCGCTTTATGATATTATGGAGCTGGCTTGCAAGTTTTTTGAAAAGTCTTTACGCATGCCCGAGGGGCAAAGAGCGCTGGAATATTTGGCACATCGCGGTTTCGGTGATGATATCATTCAAAAGTTTCGTTTGGGTTATGCCCCGAATAACAACGGCTTAAAGACTTATCTTTCCTCTAAAGGCGTGAATGATAAGGAGATGAACGAGCTTGGGCTTTTGACCATTCCCGAAGACAAAACCCGGCGCCCGCATGATTTTTTCCGCGACCGCGTGATGATTCCGATCATGGATAAGCGCGGCAAAGTGATTGCTTTCGGCGGGCGTATTATGGGCGACGGACAGCCTAAATATCTAAACTCGCCGGAAACGCCGGTTTTTAACAAACGCCGCGTGCTTTATAACCTCAACTACGCCAAAGATGCCGGATATCAGGAGAAAAAGCTCATCATTTGCGAGGGGTATATGGATGTTATCGGCATGGATAAATATGGCATTCATTATGCGGTGGCGCCCCTTGGAACGGCTTTGACCGAAGACCAGATTCAAGAAGCTTGGCGTGTGGTTGATGTCCCAACCTGTTGTTTTGACGGAGATTTAGCCGGCCGTCGTGCGGCTGTGCGTTCGGTTGACCGCGTGTTGCCGATTTTGAAAGCGGGAAACTCGCTGCAATATGTGTTTTTGACCGGGGCCAAAGACCCTGATGAATTTTTGAAAACACTCGGCAGAGAGGCCTTTGATAAAGCAATATCTGAAGTTGTTCCTCTTAAAGATTTGATTTGGCAAAAAAATATCGAAGGAAAAGATGTTTCAACGCCGGAGCAAAAAGCCCTGATTGAAAAAAACATCAAGGAAGAAGTGGCCAAAATCACGGATGAAACGGTGCGCAATTATTATATTCAAGAAATGCAAGACAAGATTTATAATGAGCTGGGCAAAGGAGCCAGTTGGCGCAAGCGTCAGCAGGTGATGCAAGAACAAACACAACAAGCTCCTATGTATCGCAAAAACTATGGGCAAAAAACACGTTATTTTGCACCGAAAAACGATATTCCCGTATATCAGGCTCCATTGGCCACACCCAAGGTTCATTTGGATGAGCTGGGGGCAAGGTATGTGGTTTCAGCTTTGGTTTTGTATCCAAGCCTGATTGACGAATATGAAGAAAAATTATTAAATCTCAACATAAAAGATTCTAAACTTAATTCTTTACTTGAAAATATTATCGGAATCAATCAAGAAGAAAAAATTGCTGATTTTGAGCAAATGAAAGCGGCTTTGCAGGCACGCGGGTTGCAAAAGCAAGTTGAGGAGCTTCTTGAGTTTAAAATGCTTAAAATGCAAAACCCAAATGATGTTCGTATGCGCGAAAATCTGGATAAGCGAATTTTGGAGTCGCAGCTTGCTCAGATTGATAAAGAGATTAAAGATTGCATGAATGAGATTCAGTCTTCCGAATCGTTTTCCGATGAGGTTTATAAACGCTTTGAATTTCTCAAAAAAGAAAAAGAAAATCTGCTTGCAGCTCAAGATTTTGATTGATATATCATTTTGCATCTTTTTTTTGCATTTTTTTGGGAAATATAACGTTCTTTCTATTGACAAATTGTCAAGAAATATTTAGAAACTTCTAAAGCTAGCAGTTTATTATAAATAAAATCGATTTTACAAGGAATATTCATGTCAGATATAGATAGTCAAGACCTGTATGAAGGTACAGTGAGCGACACACCGTTGATTGATAATCTCGGAAGTGCCGTTAAACGCTTGCTTGATAAAGGACGCGCTCGTGGTTTCATTACCATGGAAGAGCTTAATCGCGCTTTGCCGCCTGAAAAAGAATCATCCGAAAATATTGAAGATATCATGACCAGCATTTCCGATATGGGAATTAGCATCGTTAATGAAGCTGATGCCGATGAAATGGGCGCTGATGATGACGACGATAATGACGATTACGATGACGATGACGAAAGCGGAAATTTTGATGAGAAAGAGCTTGGTCACAGCGATGATCCCGTTAGAATGTATTTGAAAGAAATGGGCACGGTTGAGCTCCTTTCTCGCGAAGGCGAAATCGCCATTGCCAAACGTATTGAAGCCGGAAAAACCGTGATGATTGACGGTTTGTGCGAAAGCCCAATGACTCTGAAAGCTATTGCCGGTTGGCGCGATGATTTGGTCGAGGGCAGAATGCAGCTCCGCGATATCGTCGATCTGGAAATGATGTATGGCGATGATGCCGATGCCTTGGCTTTTGAGGAAGATGTTGCCGCACCGGCCGATGATGACTTTGAAAAAGTGGCCGAAGAAATTGAAGAAAAAGACAACCTCGATGATATTGATGATGATTTGGCCGATGATATCGAGCTCGAAGATGCCGATGACGGGGTTGAAGATGATGCCGATGATGTTGACAGCGAAGAGCATTCCGATGCATCTGATGATGTGGATGACGAAGACGGTGCAACAGGCAGAATTTCTGCTTCGGTTGCCTCTATGGAAGAGGCTTTGATGGAACCGGTTCTGGAAATTTTGAACAAAATCTCCAGCTATTATGATGATTTGAAAAAAATTCAGAGCCAACGTGTGGCCGCTATTATTGCCGGAAAAAATATTGCACCTTCCGTTGAGAAAAAATATTTGCAGGTTAAAAAAGAACTTGTGGAATTGATGAGCTCTATTCACCTCAACGCCGTGCGTGTTGAACAATTGGTTGAACAACTCAACGAAATTAACCGCCGTTTGATGGGCTTGGAAGGTAAGCTCTTGCGTTATGCCCTTTCTTGCAAAATTAAACGTGAAGACTTTTTGGAAGCTTATCAGAAATCTGAGCTTGACCCGAACTGGATTGAAAAAATTTCTAAAAAAACAGATAAGCATTGGAAAAACTTTGTTGAAAAATATGGCAAAGAAATTAAAGAGTTGCGTGAAAATGTGGCTCAAATGGCAACAGAATGCGGTTTGCCCATCAGTGAATATCGCCGCATGGTCGATACCATTAAAAAAGGTGAACGTGAGGCTGAACGCGCTAAAAAAGAGATGATTGAGGCCAACTTGCGTTTGGTTATCTCCATTGCCAAAAAATATACCAACCGTGGTTTGCAGTTCTTGGATTTGATTCAGGAAGGTAATATCGGGTTGATGAAAGCCGTTGATAAGTTTGAATATCGCCGCGGGTATAAGTTTTCTACTTATGCCACATGGTGGATCAGACAAGCTATTACCCGCTCCATTGCCGACCAAGCTCGCACCATTCGTATTCCGGTGCATATGATTGAGACAATCAATAAGCTGGTGCGCACGTCGCGTCAGATGTTGGCTGAAATGGGACGTGAGCCGGTGCCTGAAGAATTGGCAAAACGCTTGTCCATGCCGCTTGAAAAAGTGCGCAAGGTTATGAAAATTGCCAAAGAGCCTGTTTCTTTGGAAGCCCCTGTCGGAGATGAAGAAGATTCTTCTCTCGGTGATTTTATTGCCGATGAAAGTGCTTTACAGCCTTTAGATTCTGCAATTCACTCCAACTTGAAAGAAACTTGCACGCGCATTCTTTCTTCACTTACACCCCGTGAGGAACGTGTGTTGCGTATGCGTTTTGGTATTGGTATGAATACGGACCATACTTTGGAAGAGGTTGGTCAACAGTTTAACGTGACGCGTGAGCGTATTCGTCAGATCGAAGCCAAAGCTTTGCGCAAGCTCAAACACCCGAGCCGGTCGCGTAAGTTGCGCTCTTTCTTGGATAACTGATAAGAATATATTTGAAGAATAAACACTTGAGATTTTTTCTTGAGTGTTTATTTTTTTTGCTAAAAACATAGAGGAAAAAGATATGAGACATTACAGTGCGCAAGATAAGCATGATATGGAAGTGGCTTTTGATGCAAGAAATCCGTCCCGATTGCAAGAATTGATTGATTTTTGCAAAATTTCGGGTTTCAAAAAAATCGGGGTGGCAAATTGCAAAGGGGTGCAGGAATATGCCGATAAGTTTATTAAAAAGCTCGAAGAGGCCGGCTTTGAAGTTTGTGCCATAAACTGCAAGCAAAGCGGTTTGGATGGGGCGGAAATTTGTGAAAAAATGGCCGGTCCGAGTTGTGATCCGATTTCACAAGCTGAATATTTGAATGAATGTAACACAGATTTTAATATCAATTTTGGTTTGTGCTTGGGTCATGGACTGTTATTTCAAAAATATTCCAAAGCTTTGGTTACCACGTTTTTGGTTAAATCTATGGGTAATAATCATGATATTCTTGGCTTACTTGAGTAAGTGATATTAATTTGAAAAAAGGGCTTGACTATCATAAGTGAATCGCCTATTTTCATAGCTGTCAACTGGCGGGCCCATAGCTCAGTTGGTTAGAGCAGGCCGCTCATAACGGTCTGGTCGTTGGTTCGAGTCCATCTGGGCCCACCATAAAAAAATCCTCTCCCAAAGCGGAGGGGATTTTTTTATGGTGAGAAAGAGACAGCTCGAACCAACGAGGTCGTCGGGCTCGCAGGAACAAAAAATGTTTGGGAAACATTTTTTGCCGAGAGCTATAGCAGCGGTTAGGCGGCGACTTGCCGGCAGGCAACAAAGCCGGCGTTATCGCTGGCTTGCCCGAAGCGGAGTTGTTGAGCGCTTAGATAAGCGCGAAATTTACGGAGCAAGAAGAGTCCATCTGGGCCCACCATAAAAAATCCTCTCCCAAAGCGGAGGGGATTTTTTTATGGTGAGAAAAAGGACAGCTCGAACCAACGAGGTCGTCGGGCTCGCAGGAACAAAAATTATGCAAAAATTATAAAAAAACTATTTTCTTTTCAAAAAATTGTGTTATAACCGCTTCTGTCATGGGCGTGTAGCTCAGGTGGTTAGAGCGCTACGTTCACATCGTAGAGGTCACAAGTTCGAGTCTTGTCACGCCTACCAATCATAATAAAAACAGGTGCCAAAATTTTTGACACCTGTTTTTTGTTGGCTCCAAGCGCTTGTCAGATTTTGACAATGCCGTGGGCAAAGGCATAAATTGCCCATAATGAAAGAATAATAAAGATAGTTACAGAGGCATATTCTCTGGCAGTGAAAAGCCTTTCGTTCGGATTAGACTCTTTTCTTGCCCAGATGTAAACAGGAATGCCTAAGGTGACAATCACAACCGCCATTAGCAGATAATTTAGACCGGCGGCATAAATCAGCCAGAGGGCATAGATTGAGCCGAAAACCGACGTAAACAAAGCCGAAGAACGTTTAACCGGCAAACCGTTTGGATATTCACCATCTTCGCAAAGTTTCCATAAATATGCGCATGATGCCAGATAAGCCGGCAAAACCATGACGCTGGTGATGCTCAACATGGTGTTCCATGCATTATTGGAGAAGTAAACCAACAAGATGAAAATTTGCATCATGGCTGAGGTTACCCAAAGAGAAACACTCGGTGAACCGGCTTCATTCTCTTTGGTGAAGGCTTTCGGAAATGTGCCGTTTTCAGCTGCGGCTTGCGGAATTTGCGCCGTGACCATGGTCCAGGCCAGCCAGCTGGTCAACACTGAAACAACCAAGCCAATGTTCATGATCCAAGCGCCCCAAGGACCAACGACTTTTTCCAAAATCCCGGCCGTGGACGGCGGCGGAACGGCCGCAAGCTCTGGTTGTGACATCATGCCATAAGGCAGTAATGAAAGCAGCAAATAAATGACCAAGCAACCGATAAAGCCCAAAAATGTGGCCTTGCCGATTTCTTGTGCGTTTTTGGCACGGTTAGACATGACAACCGCACCTTCAATACCAATGAAGGCCCACAAGGTGACCAACATGGTCGATTTGATTTGGGTTTCCAAACCGCCGAGTTTGGCTTTGGTTTCAATGGCTTCGCCCCAGAAATCAAAGTCAAAATGGGCAAATTTGAAAACAAACAGCATTATCAAGATGAACAAAACTAAAGGAACAATTTTGACAATCGTGCCGATGGTGTTGATGACGGAAGCTTGTTTGATGCCCTTCAAGACCAAAAAGTTGAAACCCCAAATGATGATGGAGCCGCCGATGATTGAGGCAAGGTTGTTGCCGCCGGCAAAATAGGGCGGGAAAAAGTAGTTCAAAGCATCCATCGTGATAACGGCATAACCAACATTGCCGCAAACCTGGCAAAGCCAATATGACCAACCAATGGTAAATCCGGCAAAGGGGCCGAATCCTTCACGGCTATACATATAAATACCGGTGGTTAAATCCGGCTTGGCCATGGACAAAATACTAAAGGTGTTGGCAATGAAATATATACCGATGCCGGTGATGACCCAAGCCAGCAAAACGGCTCCGGCAGAAGCATGCGAGGCCATATTTTGCGGCAAGGAATAAATGCCGCCGCCAATCATGGAGCTGACAACAATTGCGGCTAAGGCAAAGACGCCTAAGCCGTTGGGATTGTTTTTCAGCGGGGCGGCAGAAGTTTTTTTATCAGCCATAATTTTTTTTCCTTAATTAACTAAATAAAACAAAACTTGCCCCTTAGTCAAAGAGGCAAGTTTTTTACACGAGTATTACAATTTTTTGGGCGGAACGGGCGTGAATTTTGCCGGTTCGGCGTGCTCAAAATTGAGGAAACCCAGAGCTGTTAAGCAATAGCCAAACTGTTGGGTGATGTTGATATAATTGTGCCACATTTGAAATTCTGAGTGCTTTTCAACACCACGCAGGGACAATTCATGGTTCAAAGATTTTTTGAGCCACATTTCGGCATGACCTTGTGCGATTTCATCATCAATGAAGGTATCAAAATATTCAACATATTCTGCAGCCCAACCGCCAATCAATTCGCCTTTTTTATTCTTTCCCCAGCAAATGCCCAAGCCGGTGGCAATGGCTTTGTGGTCATCTCGGCTGGCGCCGTTTCCGGCCATAATCACTTCCAAAACCGCGCCATGGTGGAATTGTTTGACGATTTTGTCATCAAGCGGAACGATGTTGCCGTAAATTTCTTTGGGCAAAACCGAGGTATATGGAATGACGTTAAAGTTTTCTATGCGGGCTTGCATCAAAGCCGAATCATAGCAGAAGGTTTCAAAAGGTTGCGGGGGAATTCCTTCATCTGCTTGTCCGGCGCCGCCGGTGATGAAAGCCATGGTTGGGTAACGTACACCTTGTGTTGTCATATTTTTTCTCCTTTAATTTTTGTTAGACATAACAAACAATTTTGATGTAATATCAAAAGTTGATATTTCAATTATGCAAATCTAAAAGCTGTAAAAATTTATTTTTTAAATAGATGAAATTGCATTTATTGAAAAAAATTGTTATTATACTTCAAACAGAACGATTCTGCGAGGGAAGAAAAATGTCTAATCCTTATGCCAAAATTTTTCACGATGCTTTTGTTAACTCTTTTATAAATGAACAGCATAAACAAGAAGGTGCTGTCCTACCTGAAAAAATGCAAAGCTTTATGCGGCAATTTAATGCTTTTTTGTATAAATTTGACCCGAAAAATTATCAAAAAATTGAGACCCAAGGTTATAAAATCGAACCTAAAGAATTTGAAGATTTCGTCCTGAGCTTGCGCGCTTTGATGATCGCAAAATCCAGAGAAATTCCTGTTCTAAGTGAAAAAGAAACACGCTCCGCTGATATGGTCGCTTTTTTTGATATGGTGAAGAATTTTTGTGTTCAAAACTCTTCTAAAATCTTTTCAGATTTTGATTATGATTGCTTTGTCAGAGACAAAGACAATAATCTTGATTTTTGTGACAATCTTCCTGATTATAACCAGAAAAATGTATTCTTTTTTGGTGTAAATCGCAGCGATTGTTCAAAAATGGATAATGTAAACTATTTTTTTCATTATGCTACAAAAGATTTGTTTAAGCAAAAAGAGTTTTTGAATATTTCTATTTATTCTGTTTGCATGCCGATTACCTTTCCTGAAGAAATTTCGGCATCAACAATTTTGAAAACAATTAATCAACCACAAAAGTTTTTAGATGCAGACAGATATTTTGTTGAAGAATATTGGAGTTCATTTGTCGGAGAAAATTTGGAGTTTGATGAAGAGGGAAAAGTTGTTGGCGGAAAAGCATATTCTCCTGAAAAAATCGAAGAAAAGTTGAAAAACTTGAAAATTTTTTCTTATTGTATGGGCGCGGCTAATGCTCACAGATGCTTAAATGCACTGAAAAACGTGGCTTATCAGCTTTATGATAAAAAACAGGTAGATAAAGCATGGAAAAATATTGATGTGGTTTCATATGCGTTTCTTTTGGAAAGTGAAAAAGTCGATTATCATAATATTTCTCTTTTTTGCAATGATAAAAATCCCAATAATCCGGAAACAGTTTTGCTTACAAATTTTCCAACACAATATCATAATATGCATTTATTGCCTGAAGATAAATCGGCCATTCAAATTCAAAATAAAGAAAATTGCAAGTATATTGCATTAGAACTTCCAAAGTCTGTTTCCGTTTATAATCACAGTGGACAAAAGGTTTCTCGCAATATTAACAATCGTAACGGGCACAGATTGCAAAACGTGACGGCAAAAAACAGTTCTTCACACAATTTTGAGGTTTTATTGTATATTGGCTCTTGTCTTTTGAAAGATGAAGAAATAAATGATAAAAAGCTTTTTAATATTGCCAATTATAATCCGGCGTTGCAAAATGGCAAAGGTTATGAAAAATAAGCCCTTTGTTGAAAGCTCAAAATTATGGAAAAAGAACTGCTCGAATTTGAAAACTTCCTAAATAACTGGGATGGAAAAATTGCTTTTTGGTGGCGCGATGATGATATCCGCGCGAAAAAGTTTAAGCTTAACAAAATTTTTTCTTATCATAAATATAAAAACAAGGTCAAAACCTTGGTCAAACTTTTTGATAAATATCAAATTCCGGCCGTCTTTGCCATTGTGCCGCAAAATTATATGGAGCAGGGAGAGTGGTTTACAAAACTGTTCCAAAAATATCAGACAAAAGTGATTCTGCATGGCTTAGTGCACCGAAATTTTGCCCCTCTTGGAGAAAAGCAAAACGAGTTTCCAAATCCGCAAAATGCAGATGCCGATTTTGCAAAAATTTTGGCCTATTATCAAAAGCTTCAAAAAAAATTCGGTCCTCTTTTGTTGCCTGTGTTCTGCCCGCCATATAACAACATCAATTCTGCTTTGGAAGAAAAATTGCTCCATGCCGGTTTGGCTGTTTCTAAAAGCAATTTTTATGCCGATAAACCTTTAGAGCAACATGTAGATTATGATTTTTGCGATTGGTCTGTTGCTAAAGTAAAGCCGCATGGAGTTGTTTTGCAGGAGCTTGAAGATTTGATAAAGTCCGGCAGAAAAATTATCGGCATCAACGGTCATCATGCCTGTCTCAGCTACAAAAGAAATGATTTTGCTTTCTTTGATGACTTGTTTGCCGTTTTACAAAAAAGCGGCAAAATATCTTGGTTCAATCCGTTTGAAAAATAAGCTGCAATTAAATTCTTTATAACCTGAAAGAAAGACTTTAAAAAAACTGCGGATTTGGTATAAATTTATCAGTTTTTGGCGATGTGTTAGTGTGATATTATGGCAAATTTTGTTTTACTCCTCTTGATTTTGGGTGCCGGCGGAAACATTTTTTTGAACAAACGTTTGGAAAAAATGGTTTCTTTTATTTTATCTTTATTGACGCTTGCCGGTTTTTATTTTTTTATCACTCTGCCGCACCGCAACTTTAAAACTTTGCCTTGGCTTGAATATATGGGGCTTAATGTGGATGTGAGCTTTGTGTCCACCCCGCAGAACAAAATCCTTATCCTATCCTTGCTGGTGATTACGCTTTTGGCTTCTCTTTTGACGATTTTTGATAAAAAAGAAGAAAATAAACAGCGCTTTGTCAGCTTGTGCTTACTCAATTTGGTCTTTTTTATTCTTTTGATTTGTGCACAAAATCTTTTGCAGCTTCTGATTTGCAGCTGCCTGCTCAGCGTGTTGGGTTTTTGCCTGATTGATGATATTGATGCCAAGAAAAAATTTGCCTTTTATAACTTGCTTTCCGATATGGCTCTTTTTTCTGTTTTCAGCATTGTTTATGCTTATGTCGGAAGTCTTAACATTTCTGCCTTAAAACGTTTTGATGAACTCGGCGCACACCGTGATTTGCTTTCTTTTTTGCTTTTGCTTGCTCTTTTGACCAAAACGGCATTGTTTATGTTTCATAATCAGCTCTATGATTTGAGCGTTTTGAACTTTAACCGCTTTTCTTATCTGCTCTCTGCTTCCGCGCCGTTCTCCGGCTTGATTATTATTTATAAAATTTATCCTTTGTTGCAGATTTCCGATTATACTTTGCCGGGCCTGAAAGTGGCTGCCGTTTTATCTTTGCTTTGCGGTTTCTACACCACAATTATGATTGATAATATCAAAGAAAAAACAATCGGTTTTGGGCAGATGTTTTATGCCTTTGCACTTTTTATGTTTTTGTGCACATCAGGCCAAAATGTTATGCCGCTGTTTTGTTTGCTGATTGGCGGATATATTATATCTTTGCTCTTTTATGGCATTTTTAACGCTTCTTCTTTTGAAGTTTTGGTTTCTAAAACCGGGGGCTTTATTTCCGGGTTGAAAATTTGCTTTTTGGTGTTTTCCATTATTTTTATTGCAGATGTTTTTTGCACTTTTAGTTTGCTCCAAAATATAAATATATTCTGTGTTTCTCTCTTTTGTGCTTTGCTCACCTTGGCTTTTGCTCATGTAATGCGGCAGATATTTTTTGGCTTTTCTTGTGCCGATGAGCGCGTTTTGGCCATGCTTAAAAATCCTTCCGTTTTGCTTTTTGCAATTTTGGCTTTTTTGCTTTTCTTTATGGCGGAAATGCAAAAAATATCGCTCTCTCTTGTTTTGCTTTATGCCGCATTGTTTTATCTATTTTGTCTCTGGCTTTATCCTTTGCGCTTGAGCAAAAAATATTATCAAAGTGAGAATATTCAGCAAAGCGATGTTTTTGAAGATATTTTTGATTTTGTGATCGTGGCACCGCTGACCATTGTGGGCAGAGTTTTGTGGTTGTTGGTGGATTTTATCTTGATTGAAAGGACGGTTATCAACTTTTTGCGCAAGACAACTGCTTATTTGGTCCTGGCGGCAAGAAAAATAAATCGTTTTTCTTTGGCTAATTTTTTGTTTTTGATCATCCTTGCTTTTGTGCTTGTTTTTGTTGCCGTTTTGATGAGGAAATGACCGATGCTTAACACTTTTTCCATTTTGTCTTTGATTATCATCGTGCCATTGATGGGAATGTTGTTTACACTCCTGGCCAAAGAGGCGGAAGACGGTTCAACACGCAATATATTTAACGTGGCTTTGTTTTCTGTTGTGGCCAATATTGTTTTGATTTTGCGTATTTTTATGCTGGTTGATGTTTATAAACCCGGTTTGCAGCTGACGGAAACTTATAATTGGTTGGAAAACCCCGATATTAATATTGTCTTTGGGGTTGATGTGTTGTCTTTGATGCTCATTTTGGCCATTCATATTGCTTATATCATCGGTTTTATCGGGGTGCGCAATGAAGTAAACAAACAAAAACCGTTGATGGTTTGGTCTTTGCTCTTTTTGAGCATGCTTAACGGGTTGTTTGTTTCTGCCGATATTTTTTCTTTTTATATCTTTTTTGAAGGGGCTTTGTTGCCTCTGTTTATGTTGCTCGGCATGTTCGGCGATGTCAAACGCCGAGAATATATCAACCGCTTTTTGCTCTATAGTATGCTCGGAGCCATTATTTTTTTCATAGCCATGGTGGCATTGTTCAATCACCAGGGCGGTATGTTTGAGCTGCAGCAACTCAGCAAGCTAAAATTGACTAGCCGCTTGGAATATTTTATTTGGCTGGCCATTTTTGTTTCTTTCTTGTTCAGAATCCCGATTTGGCCGTTCCACTATTGGATTGCGTCAACCAACTCCAGTATCAGAAATTCTATGGTGTTTTTGATTTCGATGATGTTGCCGTTATCCGGCTTATATGGTTTTGTTAGATTTTTGCCGCCGTCTTTGCCCAACGCACTCTATTATGGCGTTATGGTTTTGCAGATTGTGGCCGTGATTACAATGCTTTTTATTGCCCTTATCGGCTTTATCAATAAAGATAGGCAATATAAGATTTTTGCTTATATCACTGTTTATTATATTATGTATTTGTTGGGCATTTTGACGCAAAATAATGTTGTTTTGTTAAACATTGCTTATTCTTTCTTCAGCTTTCTGATTATCATTACTTCTTTAGAGGTTTTATCTGCCTATATTGCCAAAGAAAATGAACGCTTGGGCTTCTTTGATGACGGCGTGCTTTGCGGCTGCCCAAGAATTGCTTTTATCTATTCTTTTATGACGCTGGCAGCTATCGGTTTGCCTTTGTCTTCTTTGTTTTTGAACAACTTTCTCATACTTTCCAATTTGTTGGCGGTTAATATTAAAATGGGAATGGTGATGCTTACCGCTTTGATGATTATGTCTGCAGCGTTGCTCAGAGAGCTGTTCCGTTTGCGCGATGTTGAGAAATGTGCCGTTGCGGGGCATGAAATTGCCGATTTAAGCAAGGGAAAGTTTGTGTTTATGCTCTTTATTTGCTTTATTTTACTTATGTCTTTTATTAAACCCTTGTGGTTTGTTTTGCGTGTTTGATGAGGTGGTAAAATGTCTGTTAGAAATCTTGCTTTACTTCCTGAGCTTTTTTTATTGCTTTCCACCTTTTTTATGGGGTTGATTGCAAAATATCGCAGCACGCAAACGCCAAAAACTTTTTATACCTTTGCAAAATATGTTTTGTTTTTGTTTGTGCTCGGCAGTTGTTTTGTTTTCAACCATCGTGCGCTTCATGCTTTCGGGTTGGAAAATTCTTATAAACTTATGCTGAAAATTTTTCTGGTAATGGCTTGTTTCTTGGTCTTCTTTTTGTCTTGCAAATGGTTTTTGAATAAGAACAAATCTTCATTTGCTTATTATGCCTTGAGCATCAATGCGTTTTTGGGGTTTGATTTGATGATTTCTGCCTCAGATTTGCTGATGTTTTTTATTGGTTATGTCATCTCCGGCTTGATGCTTTATTTTTTGCTTTTTCTTTGTGAAGAGGATTATGATTGTCAATCAGCTCAACGGAAATATCTCTTCTTTGTGCTTTTGTTTGACCTGATATTTGCCGTGGCCATGTTTTTTATTTGGAGCAAAACGCATAGTTTTGAATATCAAAAAATTCAGATGTTTTTTGCCAAAAACGCTGTTTCATCATATGAGCTTTTTGCCGTTGGCGGAATATATCTGGCTTTGTTCTTTTTGCTTGGCTTGGTGCCTTTGCATTTTTGCCAGGCAGAGCTTGCCGGTTTGAGCATTATGCCGGTTTATGCTTTCAGAATATTGCTTCCAAGCATTGTCGGTTTTTCTGCTTTGGTTTATTTTTCGGTGAATGTTTTTTCTCCGCTTGCAGATTTTTTGTGCTTGCTGATTCAGATGGCAGCTTTTGCATCTGTGCTTGTGGGGGCTTTGGCCGTGATGTATGAAGAAAATTTGCGCCGCTTTTTCTTTATGATTTCGCTTTATTCTTTGGGGATTGTTTGTCTTTGTTTGTTGCCGTTTTCTCACAACGGAATTTTGAGTGCGTTTATTTGCTTTTTGGTTTATTGGTTGGCCTTGTTTGCTTGCTGTGCCATTATGTTTGGCATAAAGTCAAACGGCGAATATTTATCCGGGGTGGCCGATATATCCGGCATTTTTGCATCAAAACCCAAAATTGCGGCTTTTATGCTGGTGTTTATCGTATCTTTGGCCGGATCTCCGCCCATGCTTGGTTTTTTGGGTAAACTGCAAGCTGTTGACCATTTGATGCTCAATCATGCTTACGGAACAATTGCCGTGATTATGCTGAGTTTGTTGTTTGTTCTGAATGCATTTTCAAAACTCTTGCAAACGATTTTTTTTGCCGAGAAAAAAAGATCTTTTGACAGGGTGGATAAAAGCGTATATTTGTGCTTGTATGGCACGGCCGTTCTCTTTGTTATCGGTATTTTGAACCCAAAATTGTTTATGGAAAGATTGGATGTGTGGCTTGAGGCCGTGATGAGGTAAAATGGAAAAAATTTTTGATTGGAACTGGATTGATAAAAAAGAAGTTTCCAGCACCAATGATGAGGCGCTCAAACTTTCTCAAAACATGCATGACGGAAAATATGTGATTTCGGCCCAAATGCAAAATCAAGGACGCGGCAGAAGAGGGCGCACTTGGCTCGGATTTCCCGGAAATTTGTTTATGTCTTTGCTCGTTCAAGTGCCGCTATCTAAACTTGGCGGTTTGGTCTTTGTGGTGGCGTTGAGTTTGTTTGATGCTTTGAAAAATTTGTTTCCTGAAATTGACATTAAACTCAAATGGCCGAATGATGTTTTGCTTGAAAATAATAAAATTTCGGGTATCTTGCTGGAAAAGGGCGAAAATGATTTTTTGATTATCGGTATCGGCGTTAATGTGCTTAAAGCCCCATCACTTGAAAATGTGATGTATCAAACTTTGAGCCTGGCTGACAAAGGCTATGTGACAGACAGGTTGACATTGCTCAAAGAATATCTTAAAGCTTTTGATAAAAATTTTGAACTTTGGCAAAAAGAGGGCTTCTCTCCCATCAGAGAAAAATGGCTCAAAAATGCCAAAGGGCTCGGGCAAAATATTGAAGCCCGAACCGTAAAAGAGACAAAATGCGGTATTTTCAGAGATATTGATGAAAACGGAGCTTTGCTGCTTGAAACGCAAAACGGGCTTGAAAAAATTTATGCCGGAGATATTTTCTATATATAAAAGAAAAAACGGAAGTTAAAAAATGAATTGTTTTGATAAAGAAGGTTTATATTTTGTTTCTTTGGGTGGTGCCGAAGAAGTGGGCTTTAATATGTATGCCTATGCCGTTGACGGAAAAATTATTGTCGTTGACTGCGGTTATGGCTTTTTAAATGACGATTTTCCCGGTATTGATTTAGGTTTTGCCGATGCTTCTTTTTTGGAACCTTACCAAAACGATATTGAGGCTCTGTTTATTACACATGCGCATGAGGACCATTTCGGTGCCGTTGCTCATGTTTGGCCCAATCTTAAATGCCCGGTTTATGCCGCTGATTTTACGCTAGGCCATATTTCAAAGCGCTTGGCAGAATATCATCTGGATACGGAGGTTGAACTCCATTCCGTTAACCAAAACCCGGTTATCAAACTTGAAAATTTTGCGGTGGAATATGTGCCGATTGCACATTCTTTGCCCGATAACGCCGGGTTGTTTATCAAAACTAAATACGGCAATGTTTTTCATGCTACAGACTGGCGTTTTGATGACGGAAAAATGGACTTTATGCCGACCGCACATCAACGTCTGCAAGAAATCGGCCGAGAAGGGGTTGATTTGTATGTGGGGGATTCTACCAATTTGAACTTGGAAAAGTCCGGCCCATCGGAAGCGGTTATTCGCCAAAATCTGATTGAGATGGTGCCCAAGTTTAAAAATACGCTTGTTGCAACTTGTTTTGCCTCGAATATCGCGCGCTTGGAGAGTTTGATTTTGGCAGCGCATGCCGCTGATCGCACCCCGGTTATTGCCGGAATGAGCATGATTCAAAATATTAATATTGCCAAAGAATGTGGCTATTTGCAAAATCTGCCGACTTATGTTGAGGCTAAGCAGGCCATGGATATCCCCTTGGATAAAATGCTGTATATTTGTTCCGGCTCTCAGGCCAATTATCGCAGCGGATTGACCCGAATTGTAAACGGAGAAAATAAAAATATTGTCTTGGGTAAAGGGGATGCCATTATCTTTTCTTCTCAGATTATTCCCGGAAATGAAGAAAAAATTGAGCGCATGCAAGAAAAATTGCGTGATGCCGGCGTTGATGTCATTTCAACCGAAGAATATATGGTGCATACATCAGGGCATGCCTGCAAAGATGATGTGAAAAAAATGTATCAAATCTTGCAGCCGAAAATTGTGTTGCCGGTGCATGGGGATAAAAGAAATATTCGTGCCCAAAGGCGCTTTGCTCTTGCTTGCGGTGTGCAGGAAGTGGCCCTGGCCAAAAACGGCGATGTGATGCTGCTCAAAGATCATGAAATCAATTGTATCGGTGAGATCCCGACCGATATTATCGGCGTTGATCGCAAACAGTTGACTTCTTTGAACTCGCAACTGATTAAAAACCGTAAGCGGATTGCTTATAATTGTTCTTTGTTTATCAGTGCCTTTTTTGATGCTGATTGGAATTTGCTCGATTTGCAAATTTCTTCCATTGATATTTTGGAAGAAGAAGCATTTGATAAACTGGCGGCCGAAATTAAGGCCAGCGTTGTTGCGGCCTTGCCTATGGAGATTATCAAACTCAATCATCGTGAGGCGCAGGTGGAAGAGTTTATCCGCGCCAAAATCAGAAAAATGGTTTATAAAGCCACAGATATCAAGCCCGTGACATATATGCATTTTTTCAAGCAAAAAAGCCCAGATGAGCTTGCCGCTATTGATGCACAGGCAGATAAATCGTAAAAGTGGTGCCGTTATATGAGGTGGAGCTGACGGTTAAGTTGCCGCGATGCCTTAATATGATATGTTTGGCAATGGCCAATCCCAAGCCCGTGCCTTTGATGTTTAGATCTTTGTGTTCTTGCAGGCGGAAAAATCTTTCTGTTAAACGAGCCAAATTTTCCGGGCTGATTTTGGGCCCCTTGTTGTTGACGGATATGGCAACGGCTTTGCCTTCGGCAACTTTGTAGCTTTTTGACGGGGGAATGCTTTCCGTTTTATAAACACTGACGGTAACATCGCTTTGAGCCAGGCCATATTTTAAGGCATTGTCGGTTAGATTTTGGATAACTTGGCGAACCTGAGCCGCGTCGGCCTCAATTTCCGGAATGTTTTTTTCTTGCAAAATTTTGATTTCCATACCTCTTTCAGAAGCTTTCATGGATAAAGCTTCCTTAACATCTTGCAAAAGCTTGCCAAGGTTGGCTTTGCCTTCGGGCTTTTGGTCTTGATTGAGCTCAATTTTGGACAAAGACAACAGGTTTTCTATCAGAGAAGACATATAGTCGGTTTGCTCTTTCATGATTTTTAAGAAGTTATCTCTGGCTTCGGCATCATCATGAGCGGTTGTTTGCAGCGTTTCAATAAAACCTGAAATAATGGCCAGCGGTGTGCGCAGCTCGTGACTGGCATTGGCCACAAAGTCTGATTGCATTTTTTCTATTTTCATGGCTTTGGTCAGATCATATATGGATATTACAGCTACGGCCAAACCTTTGGACATCCAGGGCAACTGTTTGATATGGGCGTAAAGTTTTTGCTGAACCGGCTTTTGAATATAAAAAATCAGGTTTTCTGATTGGCTTTCTTTTTTTAAGACTCTTGAAACGGCTTCAATGAAATTATTGGAATTTACCACTTTATCGATGCTTTTGTTGGCAATGTTGTTGCCAAACAAAGAACGGGCGGAAATGTTGGCCCCTAAAATATTGCCGGTGCGGTCAATCATGATGATGGGGTCGGGCAGGGAGTCAAGCACAGCCGTGTCTGAAATGGTTTGTGCCTCCAAAACGTCTGTCTTGTGAGACCAAAAACTGTGCATGGTGTTGATGGCTTGGACAATGGCTTGGGACTCGTTTTCGGAAAGTTTCATCGCCTTGTCATCAAAGTCTTTTCCGGCAGCCAGAGTTTCAATATATTTTTTGACCTGTTGCATTTCAAAGGTCATCGGAAAAAGCAAAATGACGTTAAATACAATAATGGAGGCATAAGAAACAATGGCCATAATGGGCGTCATTAATTGCACGGCAACCAATAAGATAAAAACCATGGCCGTGGGTATGGATAAAAATATGACTCTTTCCGCAAAACGGGAATTTTTTTCAAAATTGAGAAATTTTGGCTTATATTTGAACATTGTTTTGTTCCATAAATTGTAAAAAGTTCTAGACTAAAAGTATAAATATACTATTATTCAAACAAGTTTAAATTTGATGAATTTTTTAAGAAAAAAATGACAGATACCAGTGTTTTGCAAAATGTGACGCCCATGATGGCGCAATATTTGGAAATCAAAAATGCTCATAAGGATTATTTGATCTTTTATCGCATGGGCGATTTTTATGAACTTTTTTTTGATGATGCCGTGATTGCTTCTAAAGCTTTGGATATTGCTCTGACCAAAAGAGGCAAGCTTGATAATGCCGATGTGCCAATGTGCGGCGTGCCTTTTCATGCTTATGAAAGCTATTTGGCAAAACTTATTAAGCAAGGTTATAAGGTTGCCATTTGCGAACAAATGGAAGATCCCAAAGAAGCCAAAAAACGCGGGGCAAAATCCGTGGTTAAAAGAGATGTTATCCGTCTGGTTACGGCCGGAACCTTAACCGAAGATCATCTCCTTGATTCTAAAAAAAATAATTTTCTTTTGTCTTTGGCAAAGGTTTCAGATGTTTTGGGCCTGGCCTGGGTTGACGTTTCTACCGGGGATTTTTATACGCAAGATGTGAATTTGAAAGACAAAAACGAGGCTGCCGTTTTGAACACCGTTTTGGCGCGCTTGAACCCGGTGGAGATTTTGATTTCTGATAATTTCTTACAAAATCCCAAAATTTTTGAAGTTTTGAAAGAATATCGCGAACAGCTGACGGTTTTGCCGCAGGCTCGTTTTAATTTTGAAAATGCGCAAAAAAGGCTGCAAGATGTTTATGAAGTTCATTCTTTGGAGGTTTTCGGTGCGTTCTCAAAACCGGAAATTATTGCTGCCGGTTTGTTACTCGATTATGTGGAAACCACACAAAAAGGCCGCGTGCCAAGAATTGAAAAACCGATAAAACTTTTTGAAAATAAGGTGGTGGAGATTGATGGTGCCACCAGACGCTCGCTCGAGCTGACCGAAAGTTTGAGCGGAGATAAAAGTTCTTGTTTGTTCGGGGTGTTGGACAGAACCATTACAGGCGCCGGCGGACGCTTGCTACATAATCGAATTGCCAACCCGCTGCTTGACATTAAAGAAATCAACAATCGCTTAGATGTGATTGAGTTCTTTATGGAAAATTCTTCCATACGGCAAGAGTTTCGCGCCCTGTTGCAAACATGCCCCGATATTGAGCGTGCACTTTCCAGAATCAGCCTGGGCAGAGGCGGCCCCCGAGATTTATATAACGTGGCACAAGGGCTAAACTTGGTCCCGCAGATAAAAAATTTGCTGACCAATTTTTCTCAAAAACCTGACGGACAAATGATTGCCGATATGCCGCCGGCTTTGAAAGATATTGCCGAGCGCTTGGGATATCACAATGAGCTGACGGATAAAATTTTCAAGGCTTTGGAAGATGATTTGCCGCTGCTGGCGCGTGACGGCGGTTTTATCCGCGAAGGCTATTTCCCGCCCTTAGATGAAATCAGACATATTAAAAATGACAGCCACAAGCTTCTTGCCGATTTGCAGGCTAAATATGCTCAACAAACAGGTATTTCACAACTGAAGATAAAATATAACAATGTTATTGGCTATTTTGTGGAAACCCCAAGCAAATTTGCAACCGAAATGCTTGAAAATAAGTTTTTCATTCACAGACAATCGGTGCTTAATGCCACGCGCTTTACCACGGTTGAACTTACCGAGCTTGAAAACAAAATCAGAGGCGCCGAAGACAAGGCCCTGGCGATGGAATTGGAGCTTTTTGCGCAGATGATTGAAGATGTTTTGCGCTTGAGTAATGATATTTCTCAAACGGCAAAAGCCATGGCCGAACTTGATGTGGCGGCGGCTTTGGCTGACTTGGCTTTGGAGCAAAATTATACACGCCCGGTGGTTGATGAAAGCCTTGTTTTTGATGTGAGAGAAGGTAGGCACCCGGTGGTTGAAGCCTCAATCAACAGAGAGCACAACGGGGCTTTTGTCGGCAATGATTGTGTCTTGAATGAGGAAAAAGGCAAGATTTGGCTTTTGACGGGTCCAAATATGGCCGGTAAATCTACTTTTTTGCGGCAAAATGCCATTATTGTTTTGATGGCGCAAATGGGCTGCTTTGTGCCGGCAAGGTCTGCACATATCGGCGTGGTTAATAAGATATTTTCTCGCGTCGGGGCTTCCGATGACCTGGCCAAAGGACGCTCAACCTTTATGGTGGAGATGGTAGAAACAGCCAGCATTTTGAACCAGGCTGACGAGCGTTCATTTGTGATTTTGGATGAAATCGGGCGCGGAACGGCAACTTATGACGGCTTGTCCATTGCTTGGGCCGTGGTGGAACATTTGCACGATGTGAACAAATGTCGGGCTTTGTTTGCCACGCATTATCATGAGCTGACTTTGCTGCACTCAAAGCTCAAAAACATGAGCCTGCACTGTATGAAAATTAAGGAATTTAACGGCGAAGTGGTTTTCTTGCACGAGGTGATAGACGGTGCGGCAGATAGGTCTTACGGAATCCATGTGGCTAAGTTGGCCGGCTTGCCAAAATTGGTGGTCAAACGGGCCGAACAGGTTTTGGATTCTCTTGAACATAGCGATAAAAGCACTTATATTACAAAAATGATTGATGATTTGCCGCTTTTTGCCGCGGTGCAGAAAAAAATGGAAGAAAAACAGGAAAGGGAAGAAAAATTGCCCGTCGTTGAGGCTCTTAATGCCCTTAATCCCGATGATTTGAGCCCAAAAGAAGCTTTGACCAAACTTTATGAGCTGAAATCTTTGTTAACCCAAAAATGAAAGGAAAAACGATGAAAAAATTGTTGAATTTGTTTTGCGCTTTACTGATGCTTGCCGCTTGCTCTTCTCAAAATGCGTCTTTCAAAGGAAAAGAATATAAACTGACCAATGCTCCTGAAAATGCCGAAATTACATTAGGGTTTGATAAAACTGAAAATCGTTTTTTTGGGCATGTGGTTAATAATTATTTCGGGACATATGAGGTTAACGGTGCCGAACTGAAATTTGGTCCGGCCGGTGTTACCATGATGGCAGGTCCCGAAAATTTGATGAAAGCCGAAAGCCAATATTTGATGATGTTGCCAAAAGTTAACGCTTTTGTTTTGCAAGAAAATAAACTGACCCTCAAGACAACAGATGGACAAGAACTGGTTTATGAAGAAATGAAACAAGAAGAAAAATAATGCTAAACAATAAAATTAAGTTTTTAGTTTATCTTTTTGTTTTTGTGCTCTTTTCTTTTAGCTCTTTTGCACTGTCTCCGTCCGTGCAATATCGCAGAAACGTGCGTAAGCTTAATGCCATTTGTTGGGAAATCGGCAAAACCGCAACTCTGCCGAAAGTGTGTAAAAAACCTTCTATGACCATGTATAAAGGTGTTGCTTGTTGGGGGTGCCCTGAAGCATCGCGTTGCAACCCAATTTGCCGCGGCGGAAAAGTTTGTGTGAACCAAAAATGTGTTTGCCCGCCTAATCAATATCTTTATGATTGCAACGGAAGATGCATTTCTCCCACGATACCTTGCACAAGATAAAACTTGACAAATGGAACAAAAGGGCATAGAACCCTCAGCAGAAATGAAATTATGTTGTTTAATGTATTGTTTATGCAATTCGACTATATTACAGTATTTATAAAGAACTGTTATTGTGTTATTGGGTCTTTTAAGATTAGCGTTTTAGGGGATCAGCCTTTATCTTTCTTTTTTTGCGTCAAAGTCTCTAAGATCAGCAAAGGTCTGTGTCGTGATGACACGGATCTTTTTTTTTTATCTGGATTTTGAATTTGTTTTGTATATGATGATACAAAAAAACAAGGTGAGGAAAAATGCCGGATTTTTTGCTTGAAGATACTTTTAAAACTCTTGTAACGGGAATTGATGAAGCCGGGCGTGGCCCTTGGGCCGGCCCCGTTGTGGCCGGAGCCGTGGTCTTTCTTAATCGGAATGAAACTCCCGAGCTCTTATCCGAGCTTGATGATTCTAAAAAACTTTCTGCCCAAAAAAGAGAAAAACTTTATGCTCTTTTGCGGCAAGAAGAGCATAAAGGTAATTTGGCAATCGGAATCGGGCAGGCCAGTGCCCAAGAGATTGATGATATGAACATTTTACAAGCAACTTTTTTGGCTATGAAACGCGCTTATGAGGCTTTGTCTTGCAAAACTCAATATGCTCTAGTTGACGGAAATCAGACACCCAAAAACTTTCCATGCCAGACCCAAACCGTGGTCAAAGGCGATGCAAAATCTATGTCCATTGCCGCCGCTTCCATTGTGGCAAAAGTGTATCGTGACCATTTGATGGCGAATCTTGCTAAAAAATATCCGAATTATGGTTTTGAAAAAAATGCCGGTTATGGCACCAAACTTCATATTGATGGCTTAAAAAAGTATGGCATTTGCCCACAGCATCGCAAATCTTATAAGCCGATACAAGAAATTTTAGACAAAAATTAATTTTTTTGTTTGACAAAAACATATTCTTATATATCTTTTTAGTTAATCACATATAATTTTAATTTATTTATTATGAAAAAGATTGATGTTAAAATTGCACAGGATAATTTCCTGTTGTGCAATTATCTGCAACTGTTGCAATTTTTGGATTGCAAAGGGTTGGGACAGATTGTCTCTAAATTAGGGGAAACACTTTTTTCCTTAGATGGAGACCCTTATTGGAAAGAAATTGGGCCCGATTACTTTAGGAAGCAGGATGAAATTCGCAACAAAATAGACGAAAAGTTTCTGTCTAAGGCGCAAGCCTTTGTTCGAGAAAAAGGAGAAATTGACGCAAATGTTTTGCCGTTTTGGCTAAATAATGCGTTGTTATTTTTGAATTTTTTTCCAAGTGATGAAAAACTTCTTGACTATGTTCTGAAGTTTTTTGCACAAAATGCAAAGCATTTTGATGTGGAAGATTTTGATTCAATACTCCAGCTCTTGGTAGCAAGAGAACAAACACAGAAGCTCATCGGCTTCTTGAAGTCCCTTCAGATCCCTGTTGTATTACAACATCAGGATCTTTTGTTCTTTTATGAATTAAAATACGGCTGCGGAATTACTCCATCAGATATGGATCCGCGGTCGATGTTAAATTGATAAAAAAAGTATCTCGATTTTTTTCGAGATACTTTTTTTTATGGCGTTAATAAATTTATAACCAAATAGGACGATACTGTCATCAGATTGGTTAAATTTTAATGGTAAAAAGCTATGAGCAGTAAGCAACGTAAAACTATTCTCAACACAATTATTAATGACGATTGCATCAAAGCCATGAAGCAGATGGAGGAAAAATCGGTTGATTTGATTTTTGCCGATCCTCCGTATAATCTGCAGCTTGGTGATGCCTTAACCCGCCCCGATAATACAAATGTGAGCGGTGTGTATGAGGAATGGGATAGTTTTGAGAGCTTGGCCGCTTATGATGCTTATACACGTGAATGGATGACTGCTGCTCGGCGCGTGCTGAAAGATGACGGCGCCATTTGGGTAATCGGTTCCTATCATAATATTTTTCGCGTCGGTTATATTTTGCAAGATTTGGGCTTTTGGATTTTGAATGATATTATCTGGAACAAAACCAACCCAATGCCCAATTTTAAGGGAACACGCTTTACCAATGCCCATGAAACCCTCATTTGGGCCTCTAAAAACCCAAATTCTAAATATACGTTCAATTATGAAGCTATGAAAGCCTTAAATGAAGATACGCAAATGCGCAGCGATTGGCAGATTCCGCTTTGCACCGGAAAAGAACGCCTTAAAGATAAAGAAGGCAACAAACTCCACCCCACGCAAAAGCCGGAATCTTTGCTCTATCGCGTGATTATGGCTTCAACCAATGTCGGTGATGTTATTTTGGATCCGTTTTTTGGAACGGGAACAACCGGCGCCGTGGCCAAAAAACTCGGTCGTAATTTTATCGGTATTGAACGTGATATTAACTATGTAAAAGGGGCTCAGGCACGCATTGATGCGGTTGAACCCGTGGAAAATGCCATGTGTTTGGAAATGGTTTCTAAAAAACGCCAACCGCGTGTGCCGTTTGGTGCCGTGGTGGAAAGAGGCTTCCTCAATCCGGGTGATTTTCTCTATGATGCACACCGCAAGCACTGTGCCGTGGTGCGCTCGGATGGCACCTTGAAGTCTGAAAATATGGAAGGATCCATCCACCAAGTCGGAGCCGCTGCACAAAATCTGTCAGCTTGCAATGGTTGGGTTTATTGGTATTTTGAAAATGAAAATAAAGAGCTCGTTTCCATTGATGAGTTGCGCGTGGCGCTTCGAAACGAGATGTATGGTGAATGAGTTGCGGGAGGTTTTCCTCCCGTTTTTTTTTGCAAAATTGTTGAAAAAATACTTGCTCTTCAGGCAAAAATTGGCCATTATAATCTCAATTTAGGTTTATAACTTATTATCGAATTGAAAATTAATGCAAAAATGGCGAAAAAAACAAAATAATATAAAGCCATATGACGATAAAAAAACTTTAACACCGCAAGAAGCAAAAAACTTTGCGGCGATTGATTTGGGAACCAACTCTTGTCGATTGGTGATTGCAACACCAACCCCAAGCTCTTTCAGAATCGTGGAAACTTTTTCCAGAATCACACGCTTGGGTGAGGGCATTATTAAAGACAATGAGCTTTCTCGTCCGGCAATCAAAAGAACCATCGGTGCTTTGAAAGTTTGCGCCGGGGTGCTGGCAGAATATGCTCCGATTTATAAAAGTCGTTATGTGGCCACAGCTGCTTGCAGGCGTGCCGTTAACTGCAAGGAGTTTATTGATGCCGTTAAAAAAGAAACCGGCCTTAATATTGAAATCATTTCTTCCAAAGAAGAATCTCGTTTGGCGGTGGTGGGGTGTATTCCGCTTTTGAACCGCCATATCAAACGGGCCTTGGTTTTTGATATCGGCGGCGGATCAACCGAAATTTCTTTGGCCAGAGTGACCAACAGCGGAAAAACTTTTATTGAAGGTTTTGTCTCGCTTCCTTATGGCGTTGTCACCGTATCAGAGGCTTTCCCGGCGCAGGATATGACAGATTTGGCCTATAATACCATCATTGAGCGCACACATAAAATATTATCCGAGTTTGAAGAAAAATATCAGATTACCGAAGCTATCCGCAATCAAGAGATTCAGGTCATCGGAACATCCGGCACAGTGACGGTTTTGGGTGCCGTGCATCTGAACTTGCCGCGCTACAATCGTTCGGCCGTTGATGGTTTGTCTATCAGCAAACAAGATATTGACCGCGCCATCACCAAAATCAAACGCATGGGCGATGAGGGCAGACGCAAACATGCTTGTATCGGCGCGCAAAAAGCTGATTTGACCATTGCCGGTTGCGCCATTATCGAAGCTTTGTGCTCTTTTTGGCCGATTGCAGAAATTACCGTTGCCGACCGTGGTATTCGTGAGGGGATTCTTTTGGATTTGATGCATGCCCAAAATGAAAATCGTAAGCCTTCTCACAAAAAATTTAAAAGAAGATATCCGTTTGTTAAAAAAGGAAAAAAATATTATGAACAGAAGTGATTGTTTTGCCGCCATTGATTTGGGAACCAACTCTTGCCGTTTGTTGATTGCCGATGCCAAAAAACGTTATTTGTTCAGCGAGTCTTATTCCGTGAAAATGGGCGAGGGTATGTATGCGCATATGCGCTTTACACCTGAAGCTTTTGCCAGAGGCGTGGAATGTTTTTATAAAATGAAACAGATTATGGACAGATTCCATATCGTAAAAACCAGAGCTATTGCCACGGCTTCTTGCCGGATGGCGCAAAATGCACCAGAGTTTATTGATGCGGTTTATAAAGAATCTCTCATCCGTTTGGAAGTGGTAGACGGTTATGAAGAAGCACGCCTCAATTTGAAAGGCGCCATTGAACACGTGCAGGGAAAAAGCGAATATGTGGTTTTGTATGATTTGGGCGGCGGCTCTACCGAAATCACTTTGGCAACCAATACGCAAACGCCAAAAATTTTATATACCATATCTATCCCTTGGGGAGCGCGTAATGCGTCAGAGGCTTTTGACTTGGTGGAATATGATGCGGTAAAGGCCAAAAAACTGCATGATGAAATTGCGGCTGAAACACAAAGCTTTGTTGAGGCTTCAAACCTTGCAAACATCAGAGATAAAGTTTGTTTTGTGGCAACATCAAGCACGCCGTTGCGCTTTGTTTCCATGATTGAAAAATTTGGACAATATGACAGAGATAAATCTGACGGGCATGTCATTTCTTGCAAAGATATTGATGCGCAAATTGAAGGTGTTTATAAGCTCACCCGAGCAGAGATGATGGAAAATTTATATATCGGGCAAAAACGCTCAAGTATTTTTACGGCAGCCTGCGTTATTTTTAAAACCATTTATGATACGCTCGGGGCCAAAGAAATTACGGCCTCGCTTAAAAGCGCCAAAGATGGAATTATCTCCGAGCTAATTGATCAATACAACTTTGAACATCATAAGGAAAATAATGGTAAAATTAACCAAATCAGCCAAAGAAATTCGCGGTAGACACCAGCTTACCGTTCGAGTTAAAACGGCAAAATATCGTGATAAGTCTTCCAATCGGTGGTTGGAAAGGCAGCTTAATGATCCCTATGTAGCGGAATCTAAACGTTTGGGATATCGATCTCGTGCGGCTTTTAAACTCATCCAACTTGATGAAAAATTTCATTTCTTGGGCAAGGGTAAAACCATTGTTGATTTGGGGTGCGCACCGGGAGGTTGGACCCAAGTGGCAGTGGAACGCAATAAAGGAACGGGCAAGGTTGTGGGTATTGATATTTTGGAAGCAGAACCCATTAAAGGGGCGACGCTTATTTGTCAAGATTTTACCGAGCCGGAAGCAGCCGACCGCTTGAAAGAACTTTTGAACGGCGAAGCCGATATTGTGATGAGCGATATGGCGGCCAACACCACAGGTCACCAGCAAACAGACCATTTGCGCACCATTGCTTTGGTGGAGATTGCTTATGAATTTGCTAAGGAAGTTTTGGCAGAAGGCGGTATTTTTATTGCCAAAGTTTTCAAAGGCGGAGCTGAAGCCGGTTTGCTCAATGATATTAAAAAGCGTTTCAAAAAAGTTTCTCATGCCAAGCCGGATGCCAGTCGTCAGGGTTCGCCGGAGGAATATTTGGTCGCTATCGGTTTCAAAAAAGACATACAGGAGTGAAAAATTATGGTGCATCGCGGGCAAATTTATAAGCATTATAAGGGCAATCTTTATTTGGTTTTGGAAGTGGCAACCCACACGGAAACCAAAGAAGAATTGGTTATTTATTGCAATGTGAAAAATAAGGCCCAAATTTGGGCGCGTCCTTTGAAGATGTTTGAAGACACACTTCCTGACGGCAAACCGCGTTTTGAACTTTGGGAAGATAGATAAATGCAAGTTGGGGCACGCTATCAGGCTGTTTTGGAGCTTATCAGCGAGATTTTCAAAGACATCAAACCGGCGGACGGAATTATTGATGCTTATTTGAAAGCTCGCAAATATATCGGCTCTAAAGACCGTCGTTTTATTACCGACACGGTTTGGACGATTATTCGTAACCGGATGAAGCTGGAATTTGATGCGCGCTCCAAAGAATATCGCAAAATTTTGCTCACCTATCTCAAGCACAAAGGCGAGAATATTGAAGAGATTTTTAATGGGGCGCAATATTGTCCTTCAGCCTTGACAGAGGAAGAAAAAACTTGGCTTAAAGAAGATAATGAAGAGGTTTATCCTCCTTTTGTGGAAGCGGAAACGCCGGAGTGGCTTTATAAAAAAGTGCAAGACGTGCGTTTGCTCAAATCTTTAAACGAGCCGGCAGAGGCTGATTTTCGTATTAATGTCAAAAATCGGGATATGGTTTTGGAAAAGCTCAGAGCCGAGGGTTTTGAGGTGGTGCCGACGCCTTATTCGCCTTACGGCATTCGCTCGCTCAAACGCATTCCGCTCGGTAACTGCATTGCCTATCAAGAAGGCGAGATTGAGGTTCAAGATGAGGCTTCGCAGCTTGCGGCAATTTTATGTGACGTTAAACCTGAGCACAAAATCATTGATTATTGCTGCGGGGCAGGCGGCAAAAGCTTGGCTATGGCTTATATGTTGCAAAACAAGGGGCATATTTTTGCGCATGATATTGAAAAAAAGCGCTTGATGGCCATCAAACCCAGAATGGAACGCCTGCATATCAGCAACATTGAACTCATGGATTTTGTGGCCACCTCGGATAACAATTTTGACCGTTTTGTCGTTGATGCTCCATGCTCCGGCACGGGAACTTGGCGGCGCTCGCCCGATGCCAAATTCCGCCTCAACCAAAATATGGTCGATAAACTCAACCGCATTCAGATTGATATTTTGCAAACCGCTTTTGAAAAGACCAAAGTCGGCGGGAGAATTATCTATATCACCTGCTCAATTTTGAATGAAGAAAATGAGGAGATTATCGCTGCTTTTTTGCAAAATAACCCAACCATGCAGATTGTGAATATGAAAAAGCTTTGGGAAAGCAAGATTGAGGCGCCTTATCCGTATCACTCAGAGAAATATTTGCGGCTTTCTCCCCTGACAACCAATACAGACGGCTTTTTTGTTTGTGTGATGGAAAAATCGGCTTAGTCTTTATTGAGCTCTTTGCCGTTTTGTTTGTAAATATATGAAATGATTTCCGCCACCGCGGCAAAGGCTTCCATCGGAATTTCACTGTCAATATCCACGGCTTTCAAAATTTGCAGCAAATCGGCATCTTGGCGAATCTCTATGCCTTCATCAAGGGCAATTTGGATGATTTTTTCTGCCACATGTCCTTGCCCTTTGGCCAAAACTTTCGGCGCATTGTCTTTTTCCGGCTCATAACCCAAAGCAACAGCATAATCTGTGGACAAGCTGTTTTCTTGATTGCTATTCCTTAATCTTTGTTTAATATCTTTTTCAGACATAAGCGTTGCCTTTTTGATGTTTGGTCCTTGCATTTGATTATAAACTTTTGGGGAAAAGTTGGCAAGAACTTTAATTTGGCGCGATTTTTGCATAAAGTTTTTGCGTGGAAAACAAGCTCTTTATGTTTGGGGAATAAGATGGATTTAGATAATCTGCAAATTGTTGACTTGGTCAAAAAAAATATGCGTTATCAGACTGCAAAACAACGTGTTGCAGCCGAAAATATTGCCAATGCCACAACCCCCGGATATTTGCCTAAAGCCGTGGCTGAGCCAGATTTTAAAAACGGCTTGCTCAATTTGCAAACCTCAAAACTTGAGATGGTGACCACAAATCCCAAACATTTGACCCATGCCGATGCCGCAAAAAATACCGATGAAGACGGTTTTGTGGTTTATACCCCCAAACCGACCACTCCTTTAACCATTGACGGAAACGGCGTGGTGCTTGAAGACCAACTCAACCAGGCAAGCAAAGCCAGCGGTGAATATAACAGAATGATTACTATCTATAACAAATATCGGGATATGATTAAAACCGCTAACACAAAGATTAATATTTAACGGAGATGATTGATGAGCGATTTGTCTGTGACATCTGATATTGCTTTTTCCGGGATGAAAGCCCAAAGCGAGCGTTTGCGCGTTATCTCCGAAAATATGGCTAATGCCGAATCGGTGGGTATTCGCCCCGGAGAAGAGCCTTATCAACGTCAGGTCGTGACCTT
>CALXWB010000002.1 GCA_944392225.1 uncultured Alphaproteobacteria bacterium
TCACCGCCGGCCACCAACACCTCATCAAAACCTTGATTGAAAAGTTCGGCAGGGTTAGAAACATCAGCTTCAAAAACAACCGAAATCAGCGCAGAGTTGTTGACAAACTCCCAATCTTTGATAATGGCCTCTTGCGGCAGGCGCTCATGCGGAATGAGGTTGAGCGCGCCGCCGATTTTGGTGCCGCGTTCAAAAATCACGCATTTAAAGCCGTTGCGCGCCAAAAAATAAGCAGCGGAGATACCGGCTGGCCCCACGCCGATAATGGCAATCTTTTTGCCGTTGGAAACAACGTTGGAGTAGTCATATTTGAAGTTGCGAAATTTTTCCATGAGTGTGGCTTGCACTTTGGTAATGTTGATGGGAAAATCAATCAATCGTCTTGTGCAGGCTTTCATGCAAAATCTATCGGGGCAGATGAGGCCGCAAGTTTGCCCCAATGGGTTTTCATCGGAAATCAGCTTGGCTGAAAGTTCACCGTTGCCGGCTTTGGCCGCGGCAATAAAAGCCTGCGGATTGCAGTGGATGGGGCAGGCCTTCATGCAAGGCATGTTTTTGCAATTAAGGCAACGGTTCAGTTCTGCTTCCAATTGCGGCTTGGAAAGGTAAAGAGATTTTTTTTCAACCATTTTCTTACCAAAATTAATGTTAAATCTTAAAGACAAAATAACATCTAAAAAAACAGACTTCAACGACAATAAAAATTTTATCAGCAAAATAAAGCTTGTTTGAAAGCAAAAAAAGTGATATATTGCAACCATTAATTTGTCTTGTCGAACTTGTTTCGGAAGCTCTTATTTTAAGGAATATTAGATGCAGCCTTTTCCAAGCAATCCATTTGTGTTTTTATGGCGCTATGCCCTAAGAAATAAATCTCTTTTCTTTACCATTTGCGCTTGCGGCGTGATAATGGTTATCTCTCAAAAACTTTCTCCTTGGTTCTTTTCCAGAATGGTCGGCTTATTTGGTGAAAATGTCAAATTTGCCGATATAGCCAATTCAATATGGTGGCTGCTTGCCGGTGTGGTGGCAACAACCCTGCTTGCCAAAATCTTGATTGTTTTGTTCAATTTGCTCACCGAATTAGTTTTGCGTCCGCGTATTTTTGAGCAAATGAGTAGAGATTGCTTTCAATATATCAACGGTCATTCTTTGAGCTTTTTTTCAGATAACATGGCAGGCTCCTTAGCACAAAAAAGCAATGCTTTATCCGAAAGCGCAAATTTTTATCAATCCGCATTATATTATCTATCATATATTTTCAAAATGATTGTGATTTTTGTAATGTTGGCCATTGTCAATGTTGCATTCTCGCTTTATTTTGTGGCCTCAGTATTGATATCTGTTGTCATTCTGCTCAAGATTGGCACATTGTCAATGAACCTACGTGCCGAGATGACCGAGGCCAGAAGCAAGGTCAGCGGGCAGATGATAGATGCCCTGCAAAACCACTTTTTTGTGCGCTTGTTTAATGGTTTCAAATATGAGCAAAAACGCGCCGACAAAGTTTTAGAAGATGAAACGGTAAAGACCAACAAATCGGTAAATGTGGAAACCTTGCAATCGCAAGGAGAAAAGCTTTATTTTCACCTGGTTTATCTGTCTTTTGTGTTTTATGCTCTTGTATTGTGGAAAAATAAAACTATTACGACCGCTGACATGGTGTTGATTTTCTTCCTTTTGCAAGATGTAGCAGGTACGGTTTCGTGGCTCATTCACCGCGCAATTGTCTATAGTTCGGCCTTTGCCGAGATGAGAACCAATCTGATTCCTTTCAGCACCCCGCACGAGATTGTGGATGATAAAAATGCTTTCTCGTTGAAAGTCAAAGAGGGAACAATTGAGCTCAAAAATGTCTGCTTTGCTTATAAAGGAAATAAGCCGTTGTTCAATCATTTCAACTTGCAAATTCCGGCAGGACAAAAGCTTGGCGTGGTTGGAATGTCAGGCGGCGGAAAATCCACCTTAATCAATTTGTTACAGAGATTCTATGATATCCAAGGCGGAGAAATTTTGATTGACGGTCAAAACATTAAAAAAGTCACGCAAGAAAGCTTGCACCAACAAATTTCTTATGTGCCGCAAACTTCCGCTTTGCTCGAGCGTTCGATTGCCGAAAATATTGCTTATGGCAAGCCGAGTGCCGGAAAGGAAGATATCAAACAAGCCGCCGTTGAAGCTTTTGCCGATAAGTTTATAGAAGAATTGCCAAACGGCTATCAAACCATTTTGAATGCGCAAAATCAACTTTCCGGCGGCCAAATGCAGCGTTTGTCGATAGCAAGGGCTTTGCTGAAAGATTCCCCGATTTTGATCTTAGATGAAGCCACTTCGGCCTTGGATAGTGAGTCGGAATTTTACATTCAAAAAGCCATTGAAAATATGCTCAAAGACAAGACTGTAATTGCCGTGGCGCATCGTCTGTCGACGTTGAAAAATATGGATAGAATAATCGTCATGGAAAAAGGCAAGATTGTGGAAGACGGCGGCTTGAATGAATTGCTGAAAAAGAAAGGCAAATTCTGGCAATATTGGAACTTGCAAAAACTCAAAGGAGAAAAAAATGAACAATAATTCACTTTGGAGCTTTTTGAAAAAATATTATCTGCCGGTAAAATTCAGCTTTCTGGCGATTTTTATTCTGGTGCCGCTCGTTGCGCTTTGCGGGCAGCTTGCGCCGTGGTATGTGAGCGAGATTGTCAATTTGCTCAACGCCGGAGATATCAGTGAACAGACATGGCAAAATTTAATTAATACCTTCATCTTTTTGGCTGTGGTGCTGGTTGGCAGCAATATTTTGATGATGCTGGTCATATATCTGATGCAAAACAAACTCATATCGCCCATAGGCATCAAGGTCAGAAAAGATTTGTTTGTGGGTGTGCTGGGCTTGCATAAAAATTTCTGGAGCAAAAATTCTGCCGGCAATGTTTATGGTAAAATTGATGGTTCGCGTCGCACCACCGCGGCATGGAGCTCAATCGGCGATACGTTGGTCTTTGCAGGGACAGAATTTTGGTCACTGATAATATGCTTGTGCTTTATCGGTAAAATTTATCTGCCAATGGCCATAGTCTATATGGTTGCTTCCATTTTATTACTGGTGTTTTTTCATAAGCTTTCGGAAAATACCAAGCAAGCTTCCAAACAGCAAGAAAATATGAAAAACAAAGTCTTTGGAAAGACAACGAATATGATAAGTAATTATCTGGTTTTAAAAATTTTCGGAAGCTTGAGTAGAGAACTGAAAAAGCTCGGCAAAGATTTTGCGCTTGTGGCCAAGACTATGCGCAAAAATGCCTGGATAAGAAATAAAAATTATATGCTGGTTGATATTGTAGTGATGCTGTTTGATGTTGCCATGATTATTTATGCCGTTGTCTTGTGGGCTAAAGGCATCATCAATGTTGGTAATGTGGTTTATTTGCTGACGGCAGGACGAAGCATGAGTGCAATATTGAGTAATATTTCAGGGCAATGGATGTATTATCGCACTGAGTTGTTTAAGTTGCAAAGCAATTTAAAACTCTTGGAGGCAGAGCCGGAGTTTGTAGATGCGCTGAACGCTAAAAAGCTTAAAGTTAAAGCAGGGGAGATTGAGTTTAAAAATTTGACCTTTAGTTATAATCATAAAAAACCGGCGATAGATGATTTTAGCTTGAAAATCAAGGCAGGTGAAAAAATCGGCGTGGTCGGCATGTCGGGCGGTGGCAAGACGACTTTGCTCCATGTGTTGCAACGCCTTGTGAACACGCCGCAGGGTGCAGTTTATATCGACGGGCAAGATGTGGCTTTGGTCACGCAGGAGAGTTTGCACAATGCCATATCTTTCATCCCGCAAGATACCACCTTGTTCCATCGGAGCTTGGCTGAGAATATGAGTTACGGTAGCTTTAAGGCCACGCAAAAAGAGATTGAAAACGCAGCGGAAAAATCTTATATCACCGAGTTTGTGAAGGATTTGCCGCAAGGATATAAAACCCTGGTCGGGGATAAAGGCGTCAAACTCTCCGGCGGCCAAAGACAAAGGGTCGGGATTGCAAGGGCTATTTTGAAGAATAGTAAGATTTTGCTCCTTGATGAAGCAACCTCGGCTTTGGACAGCAAGTCAGAAAAATTCATTCAATCATCTTTGCAAAAACTGATAAAAGACAAAACCGTGATTGCCGTAGCGCACCGTTTGTCAACATTAAAGAATATGGATAAAATCGTCGTCATGGAAGAAGGCAAAATCATCGAGGTCGGCACCCCGAAAGAGCTATTGGATAAACAAGGTAAATTTGCCAAACTCTGGAACCTGCAAGCTTAAAGGAGATAATTTAGAAATTTAAAATAGACAAAATAATATTTACAGAGGCTTAATTTGTTGATATTATTTATAAAAAGGATAACGAAGCAAAGGAGAATATACTATGACGGAATTATTCAATAAAGAAACAGGTGCAAAAATAGCCACACAGCCGGAAGAACTTCCTCCTTTAAGAGAAGGATATATTCGCCTTGTTCATCAAACATCATCCAGACATGCGGAATCTTTTGTTGAAAATGGTTTGATTTACAATAAAACAGCCGCAGGCAAAGAACATCTTTCTCTTGCTGATTATCCTGATGTTACAAGTATGGTAGATAATTTCTATGAAAATGATTTTTGGAAAAGTTTAGTTCAAGAAGATGATTTGCACCGACGAGAAGGAGCTGATGCAAAGATTATTTTTGATATGCCAATTGAAGAATATTGGGCTCATACTCAAGAATATTGGTTAGATTTGGGAGGAACAATTTCCAGAGGATATTTGGTAGGTGTAATTCCCAATTATGGAACCAAATATTTGAAACTATCTATGGCAGAAATGGAACAAAAAAAAGCTATTTCATTAAATAATCCTTTGCCTCCTTTTTATGAAACACCAAATTGGAAAGAAATTGTAGAAATTGCTCATACTAAAAATATAGAAGGTATTCAAGAGAGTATTGATAATGCATCCAATGATGAAAATTTTGTACATATTGAAGAATTTGAAACAATATCATTAAATAGCGACAACAATTTGTTAGATATAGATGATCCTGAAAATACAAGACATGTATTAAGTGAAGAAGATTTAGAAAAAAGGCAGCAAAGAGAAAATAATAAATTAAATCATAAAGATTGGCTTCAAGAAAAGTTAGACAAAATGCGTGAATATTATTCTCCAAAAGAAATAGGCACGACAGGAGATCCCCAAACCGGAGAAATTAATAATTATCATAAAGCAATAGCAAAAAAACAAACTAAAATATCAAAAGAAATTATGCTAAAAAGAAAAATAATGGAATCTCGTATGAATGTTAGAGAATTAGAAAGGAGATAATAGCATAAGATGCTGAATTTTTCTGATATCGTTAAATTTAAGTACGATGCAAAAGAAGTTGATAAAGATATAAGGCATCTTTTGAAAACGGGAGAATTTAAGCCGGATTACACAGATATAGTAAGAAATTTTTTAGCTCCCGAAATAGCAAATTGCAAACAGACGCTTGAAGACGAAAATCATCTTTTAGAAGTGCATTTGCAAGGCTCTATGAGTGAAGATGCTCTAACACGAACCCCTGAAGAAATTACCCCGATTTTAGATTGGCTCGATTATTCCGCAGACAAGCGACAATTTTGGTTTGACTATTATGTTCATCCCAAACATGGACGACAAAAAGCTCCACCAATTTCTGTTTTGCAAAATGGTAATAAGAAAGTTATAATCACTCCATTTGGACTGACTGTAGATGCTTTTTATAGTATTTATACGGAAATTCATGAGCTTATGCATGGAGTTCAGGGAAAATATTATACAACTTCCCAAAAAAAAGAAGCGTATAACCAAGAGCACTATGAGCTTTTGTATCAAGGAAAATCAAGAGACGAAGCAAACGATATTCAAAAAGCCAAACATCAGGATTTAAAAAAAGAATTATTTTGCGACAGATGTTTTAAGGAAATGCAAGCAAATTCAGCCGCTACTTGCTATATGATGTTACAAGCCGTTAGAACCGGTGATGAAAATATAATCTCCATGGTAGAAAAACGTTTGCTTAATGCATCTGCTTCAATGTCGAGTGCTTTGATGAATGAAAATTTAGGGCTAGCATATTTTGAATATCCGGCAACAAAAAAGATAATTGAAGAAATAAAGCAAGGAAAATGTTCTCATTTGCTTAACGATAAAGGCTTGTTAGACTGGAAAGGTCTTTATCAATATTCCAAAGAAAAAGTTGATGAAATGGGATACAGCAAAGATGATATGTATGCTTCCCTAGAAACGGCTAAGATATTAAAGAAAATAAAATCAGAGCATCCCAAAAACAAAGAAGAATTTTTATCAGCTGTTTTAACAGAAGCGACACATTTATCTCATCCTCATAATAAAATATGCACTCAGTTTGTTGAAGCTCAACGAGATTTTACTTTTGATAATTCAAAAAATTTGCATCATTTTTATCATCGCTTAGGTGTTGAAAGCGAGCGAAAAAGAATGCTCGAAACAGTATCTGAGCAAATGGTGCCGAATATTGAAGAATATAGAAAGATTTACCAACAAAGTGAAAATATCAAAAATCTAAAAATGATACATATGCTAGAAAATTTTAATAGGAGATAAAAATGCGCTTATATCACTATGCTCCGAAAGAAAACACGGTTTTGGAAGAGGGAATAAAATCCATTTCCAAAATTGATAGCAATTTACATTCTTATGTCAAACGCGTAGGCTCGGATAAAAAAGAAGATATCATCAACTGGCTGGAAAAAACTTTTGCGGGGAGAAGCCGCGCCATCTCTTGCTTGACCGAGCTAATCGCTTGGCAGGGAAATGATAGAGTGTTAAAAACCCTTGTTGATAGAAGCATTTTATATTCTTTTGAGCTGGAAGATTTAATCAATGCCGGTTTGGTTGAAAGCATCTGGTGCAAAGACGGCTCGGAAGCAAGCGGCATAAATGAGCATTTTTATCAAGTTTCAAAAGAGGAGATTGATATGTCGCCTTTGCCTTGGCATAAATGCGATTCTTCCAAAGGTCTGATTTTTGGTGTGATAAAACATTATATGCTGGTTTTAAAAGACGGCGTCATCCCGGCAAAGTTTATCAAAGAGGAGAAATAATGAATTATTTAACCAAGGAGAAAGCTCAAGACCTCAATTTGATAAAAGAGATAATTTCAAAAGCCGGGTACAAGGGCGAGGTGAGCGCAATGGTCGGCGGTTCCAAATCATTTGCCTTTGCGGTTGGTGATGAGGTTGTGCGTTTTCCCAAAGCCGAGATTGTCTGGCAAACCATGCAAAGAGAAAATCAAATCTTGAGTGAAATTTGGCCTTTAATAAGTGATAAGTTCAAAAGTAAAATTCACCCCATAAATTTGGTTGAAGGCGAATATCCTTTTTCAGTGGTTAGAAGATTTGTCGGCAAAATTTGCGATAATCGTGATGATGAAGTTAATGCCGTAAAGATTCAAAATTTGCCCAAAGATAAGCAAGAAAATTTGGCTCAAACTTTGGCCGAGTTCTTTGCCATGATGCATAAAATTGATTATACCAAATTACATATTCCACCCATAAATGAAACGATTGATAATTGGGATGTAAGCAAACAAGCCGACTTTGATTATGCCAAAGCAAGAGAGGCATTAAAAAAGGTCAGCTCTTTTGATTTGGCTGATTATCAGTGCAATCATAAAAATGAGACTTTTTCTTTGTGCCATAATGACTTGAGCGGCAGTAATATGGTGATTAATCCCAAAAAGGAAGATATTTTGGTTGGTATCATCGATTTTGCCAATGCTGTTGTTCAGCCCAAATATTTAGACTTTTTCCCGCTTTATAAAATCAACCGCAAATTAGCGATAGAAGTGATTAAGAGATATAATGAGCTGGTGGATGAGAAAATAGATGTCAAACAAACAGACTTCGTTATGCTAAGCTATATTGCCTATAACCTCGCCAAATCGGATAATCCGCCATCATATTTTATGAAATTGTTGCGCCTGTTTGATTAGACTTGCGCCATTTGCCGTTCAATCCATTCCATAATAACAGAGACGATATAATCTTGTTCTTTTGGAGACAGAGGACGATTTTGGGAAATTTTGTGCCATTTATAAAGACAACCGCGACAACAACAAGCCGTGGCGTGTTGCGCAACAAAAACGGGATGCCCGCGCATTGGGGTTTGTTTGCCGTCATTTGAGATAAAAGCCGGGGCAAGGCGTTTTTGCACAAAATCTCGGCAATGTTTTTCAATCGTTTCAAGAGTTTTTTGTTGGATATAAGTTCTGTCTTTGTCAGAGAGCTTAAACTTTGCCCGAAAAGGAGAGCTCTGAAGCCTTGAAAAAAGTGTGTCAAATTGATGATTCATATTTTGTCATTAAACCCGTATTGTTAAACTGAATTTATTATAGTTAAAATCAAAAAAAAGAACAATCTTTCAGTTTTTTTAAACTCATACGACAGAAGCGCCATAAAATAGAGGGGTGTTTTAAGAAAATCAACAAAGATAAAGATGTTTTTACTTTAATATAAGAGAGCATATCATTTTGAGATAAAAGCAGTTGTTCTTGAATATAAAGATATTTATTTCCCCAAACTTTGACCTTTTTTTTGAAAGGGTGACAAGATTTTGAAAAAATCAGAATATCAGTAAAATCATCTTGAGCGGGAAGATATTTTTCTTCTTTCATTTTAAGAGAACGATAAAAGCGCAAAGTATTTTCATTGTCTTTGGCATCGGTATAAAGCCTAAAATTATCAAAGCCCAGACGGCGAGCATAAGCAAAAGTGCGGTTAAAAATTTTGCGGCCATATCCTTTGCGCCTAAACTCAGGCACCACACCAAACCAGTTGAGCCAAGCATCTTTGGGGTATTGAGGGTAGAAATAAATCCCGGTCAAACCAATAAATTTTTTACCTTTTTTCACCAGCCAAAATTGGGAGAGATATTCCGGCGTTGAGTTTAAAGAGTTTTCTAAAGTATCATTTTGATATTCTTTAGGAAAAACTTTTTTTTGCACATCTTGAGCCAGCTTTAAATTTTCTTGAGTTACGGAAATAAATTTGAGCATTATTTTTATCCTTAAGCTAAGACAAAAATAAAACAAAAACATTAAAAAAAATTAAATACTGGCGCCCGCCAAATAGATATAAAAAAACCTGCACAAGGCAGGTTTTTTTATATCTGGTCGGGACGAGAGGAACGCTAAGTAAAAAACGCCGATGCTCCGGCGTTTTTTATCTGCAAGTTCTTTGTAACATCTTATTGAGCAAGGGCAAAATATTTGCCCGCGGCGAAATTAGATGCCTAAGAGGGCTAATCCTCTCCAAATAAAAAAGCCGCTGGAAAGCGGCTGAATTTATTTGGTCGGATTAAAGAGGATTGACGTCATCACACTCCGCCGCACAGGCGCAATTTTTGCCAGGGGCAAAACCGGCGATACCCGCATCTTGCCTATTGCTGGTAGTCGAACCTCCGTTTCGGAGCTTCAAATCCTGCGCCCGCCAAACAGACATAAAAAAACCTGCACAAGGCAGGTCTTTTTATGTCTGGTCGGGACGAGAGGATTGACGTCGTTACACTCCGCCGCACAGGCGCAATTTTTGCCTGAGGGCAAAACCGGCGATACCCGCGTCTCGCCTATTGCTGGTAGTCGAACCTCCGTGTCGGAGCTTCAAATCCTGCGCCCGCCAAACAGACATAAAAAAACCTGCACAAGGCAGGTCTTTTTATATCTGGTCGGGACGAGAGGATTCGAACCTCCGACATCTTGCACCCCATGCAAGCGCTCTACCAGGCTGAACTACGTCCCGAATAACGAAGTATTATATAAAACGCTTCCAAAATAAAAGCAAGTCTTTTTTTATTTTGGTTGCGTATTAATCCAAACCCTATGTTCTAAATGCCCATCAACTAAAGATGGCGCAATTTCTTCACCACCCCATTCTTGCATCACGGAAATCATGGTCCGATAGGAAGCAATATTGTCAAAATTGCAAGTTAACAAAGCTTTTTCAATACCCAAATTTTTCCGAGCATAATCCAAGGTTAATTTAAGACCGGCTTTAACATAGCCTTTTCTGCGTTCAGATGGAATAATTTGATAAGCAATATGGCCGCCGTTTTGTAAGAGATAATCATTTAGCTCATGCCGCAGATCAAAAGAGCCGATATATTTTTCATTTTCAATCAACCAAAGTGTGGTGTTTGGAACATGTCCTTCAGGTAAATTAATACCTTGTCTTTTATTTTCAACATCATGAAAATATGTATTAAAATTATTTTTTTCGGCATCAATCATTTTATTGATACAATGAATATCAAATGGTGTAGGATGAGCTTGATATTCTGTAACTGCTTTTTTGACAGAAGTTAAATATTTTGAATGAGGTAAAACAAGTTTAAGCATGGTTTTTCTCCTAACATAAAAATATATTGCCAGATAAAAATAAAAAATCTACTCTAAATTGAAAATAGGGGAGGAAAAAATGATAATTGCATCAGAAACCATAAAAGGAGCAAGAATAACTTTGCAAAAAGCGGTTAAAAGCTTTTTACAAGCACAAAAGCATAATGATGAAGTGCACAAAAGCTTGCCGGAATTATCACCTTGGCTATGCTGGGCCAAAGAAGAATATAGCATTGAAGATAGTTATGATTATTTGCAAGGCTGTGAAGAAACCTGGAAAAAAGGCACAGAGTTTAACTATATGATTTTAGATAAAGATAAAAATTTTATGGGAACAATTTCTGCGTTGAACATTAGTGAAAAAGACAAAAGTTTAGAAATCGGCTATTGGCTATCAACCCCATATACCAACCAGGGCTATATGCAAGAAGCGGTTAAGCTGATGGAAAAAGAGTTTTTTGGGCTGGGAATAAACCGCATCGTTATCAGAACAGATGTTTTGAACAAAAAATCGGCCAACGTGCCGCAAAAACTGGGCTATGTTTTGGAAGGCATACAAAGACAATCTCAATGGAGCGGAGCAGATGAAAAGTTCCGTGATATTAATGTTTTTTCCAAGTTGAGAAGTGAATATGAACAAAATCTGCAAGCCTGATTATAAAAACGGTTTGGTCAATTTGGCCAATTCTGTTTTGCAATATTTTGAGTGTCCGATTCACCATTCAACCTTGCCGGCATTAGATGATTTTTTGCAAAAAGATTATCAAACCGTGGTGCTGTTGGTGTTAGACGGCATGGGCGTGGATATGCTTGAACATAATCTTTCAGAAAAAAGTTTTTTAAGACGGCATATGGTCAGAGAAATTTCTTCTGTTTTTCCGCCCACGACTACGGCCGCCACCACCAGCATTTACACGGGACTCACGCCGCAAGAGCATGGCTGGGCCGGCTGGCAGTGCTATTTTAAGGAATATGGCAGAAATATTGAGCCTTTTTTGCGGCGTGATTATTATACCGGCAAAAGTTTGGATGCAGATGTCGGTAAAGAGTTTTTAAACCACAAAAAACTTTTTGAGCAAATAAGTGAGCAGGGCAAATATAAAGCCTATGGTGTGGCACGTTTTTTTGGTGGATATAATGTGCAGACCATGAGTGATGTCTGTAATAAAATTGTCGAACTGTCTAAAGGAGAAGATAAGAAATTTATTTTAGCATATTATAAAGAGCCGGACGCCACCATGCACCGCACCGGCTGTTATAGCGAAAAGACCAAAACCAAAATCAAATCTTTAGACCGGCACGTGGAAGCCATGGCGCAGGAGTTGAAAAATGCGCTGTTGATTGTGACGGCTGACCACGGCTTGATTGATATATCTGAAGATGTTCGGCTGGAAAAAATCAAAGAGATTGATGAGTGTTTGCGTCTGCCGCCCGCCATTGAACCGCGAGCCGTGGCTTTTTATGTCAAAGAAAATAAAAAAGAGCAATTTGTCAAAGAGTTCAACAAAAGATTCGGCCAAGATTTTATTTTGCTTTCATCGGAGGAATATTTGCGCCAAGGCTATGCCGGCAAGGGGAAAATGCACGATAAATTCAGAGAATTTTTGGGCGATTATATGGCTTTGGCCACGGGGAGCCGGATTTTGCAATACCAAATCGAAGGCGGCATAGATTCGGTTAAGTTTAAAGCTCATCACGCCGGATTGACCAAAAAAGAGATGATTGTCCCCCTGATAATTTATGATTCTGACAAATAATGCTTGATTTTTGTCCAAAATGTGATAAGCAGAAAATAGAAAAAAATAATTTTTTATATAATTAACTATGGAAGTAAAAATTTCAAATGCGTCAAGCTTGTTCAAAGAGAATGGGCATGACTTAAGAGGAATTTGCAATCTCCTCTTTAATGCGGTGCTTACTGAAATTTGCACTGAGGGGCATATTTCTTCAGTAGCAGCCGAAGTAGAAGAAAGTTTGCTCCCGTTGTATGTGGAATACTACGATGAAGCAAAAGAAAAACTGGCGGAAGCGGTTCTAGTGTTTGAATGCAATCAAGAGAAAGCGGAAGAACTTATCTCTGTTTTCAACAAGGACTATCAAGAGCTTAAGGCCATTGATAAAAAAATTGAGGAAACAGGGTTCTGGACTCTGATGTTTAAAGATTTCAAAAAGTTCAAGACATATTATCGTCGCAAGCGCGAGATTTATGTCAAAGAGATTTCTTTAAATGAACTCCTTAATGTTGCATTTTTTAAATTTAGCAAAAAAAATGGAACAAAACAGCAATTTATCGACGGTATTCAACGCTTTTTGGCTGGTAAATGATTCATGAAAAGACAGAACGTAAAAAGAAACGTTTCTGTCTTTTTTTATATATTTGACAATGATCAATAATTAATTAAAATAAAACCAGCTTGATGATTATGTGCAGGATAAAAAAATGAGTATTGCAAAAAAATTGGAGCTTTGGACATCAGCTGATTTAATATCGGCAGAGCAGGCAAAAAAAATATCAGAATATGAAAAAGCAAATCGCAAACCGATGTTGACCATACATTTGCTCGCTTTAGCTTTTTTTTGCATCGGCTTGGGTTTTATATCTATCATCTCAGCCAACTGGCAAGTTATCCCCGGTTGGGTCAAGCTCGGGGCAGATTTTTTGATATTGATGGCCACGGCTGTTGCCGTTTTCAAGACCAAACAACAAGAAAAAGACAACTGGTTTGAAGGCTTGCTGATTTTTTATGCCGTGATGATATTGGCAAGCATCGGCTTGATTGCGCAAATATATCAGCTCCAGCCTTATGGCCTGAGAGCTTATTTATTATGGAGCATTTTAACGCTGCCGTTGGTCGTCATCAGCCGCAAAATTGTTCTGCCTTTAGTTTGGCTCCCGGTTTTTACCACATCTTCCATAGATACATTATCGCAAATACCTTTCTTTCAAAACTTGCTGGATATCATTGAACACACTTTCCCGTTTGCCATATCTGTCTGCGGCATCTTGGTATTGGCCTATATATACAGATTTATGTCCTATTATTTCCGCACACGCTTGGCTCCGCAAATCAAAGCCATGAAATTTTGGCTCGGTTTTGATATTGTATCCTTGGTTGTGTTGATGGATTTTGGCGCCAGTAATATGTTTAGCGTCATATTTTATGAAGACATATTGAACGGTGATAATTATATGTCGGTGCTGGTCGTCAGCTGCCTGATATTGGCCAATGTTTTCTTTGGTTATTTTAGTTATAAATATAACTATTCACGTTTGTTAACATGTGCTTTGGCCATTTTGTTGGGCTTTTCCATCATCTATATGGTTTTGCCGGATAATAAAATTATTCTGAACCTTTGGGGCTTTTTGTTGACCATGTCAATTTTGATAACGGTTGCGGCTTATGCCTTGATAAAAAACAAAGAAAAATTATTGAACACGGCAACGGCTTGCATAGCGGCCAGAATTTTCTTTGTTTATCTTCAGGTTTTTGGTAGTTTGTTAACCACGGGGCTTGGCCTGATTATTTCCGGCTGCGTATTTTTGGCCTTAATATACATCTGGAAAAAATGGAGTTTGAGTAAATTTATTATGGTAAAGGAGGGCAAATAATGTCAAAAAAAGTTTGGTTGTTTTTGTCTTTAGCTTTTCCGATTATATTTTTGGCGGCCTGGACCTTTATAACGGAGCAAAATATCCAAAATGCCAAAGAGATTATCATTCGGGCAGAGGGCTATGATCCGCGCAACCTGATATCGGGGCATTATCTCAATTTAAGGCTCAATTGGCAAGAAACGGATTGCACGCAGTTTTCAGACAACTTATGTCATCCCAACCGTTTTGAAAGTATCTATCAATATTACATTCCGGAAACAGATGCTCCAAAGCTAAATCAACTGGCCGGCAATAACAAGACAAAAATTGAGCTGGTTTTTGCATATCCCGAAAACAAAAATCCATATTTGAAAGATATGCTGATTAACGGCAAAAACTGGAAAGAATTGCTGAAAGAAGATAAATAAAAGTTATTTTCTTTTTGGTGGTCTGATATAATTTTCAATCATTTTGTTCATCAGAACATCATATTCCGCATCGGAGATTTTGGCATCTGCGTTTGTATCAATCTGGTCAAAAACTTGCTCGGCAATTCTTTGCGCTTCAAGAGTTTTATAAGTCACAAACTCATCCCTTGAAACAATGCCATCATGATTGATATCCATTTCGTCATATTTTTTCTTCATCATCATTTTGGCACGTTGTTCGGGAGAAATGCGGATTCCTCTATCAATCATGTTGGTGGCAAGCCCGTCATCTTGGAGTAAGGCGGCCGGAAGCGGAGCCTTATCATCAAGAGAAAAAGCATTTTTCTTTTTAGGCTTCGGGGCTGGTTGTTGAGGCTTTGGCTCTTCAACCGGCTGTCTTGGAAAACTCATTTTCGGGAGCTCTATTTGCTCCTGAATGGTTGGCTCCTTGGGTTGTTCTTTTTCAAGCGGAATTTCTTTAATTTCGGGCTCTGTTTTTTGCAAAGGCAAGTTTTCTTTGGGCATGTTTTCCTCAGGCAAAAGATCTTGTTTGGGCTGTGGCATGGTTTGCTGAGGAGCCGGTGCTTCAGCCTTAATTTCTTTTGCTGGATTAATCATTTCTGTTTTATCTTCTGGAACAAGAGAAGAACCGACTTGGCTGGTTTTGTCTTTATCTTCGGGCAGAGCTTCTTGCGGCGCAGTTTGCGGTTTTGCCGGCAAAGCAGCTGCAGCAGGCAAATTTGTGTTTTGTTGCGGTAAAGTTTCTGCAGCAGAAGGTATATTTTTTGTTTCCGCAGTTTGAGCCGGAGAGATTTGTGCTTTAGGGGCAGGAGAAGCCGCGGGCAAAGCCGGTTCATCTTCCAGCAAAGGAGCTGCAGGAATATTGCTGAGCTCATCCAAGAGGTCTTCGGAGAAGAAAATGGTTTGCACGTCTTCTTCGGTAATTGGAGCTTTGCCCTTGGATAGGGAAGTATCTACCGTTTGGGCAGAAAGACTTGTTGAGCAAAGTAAGGCCAGGCTGAATAGACATACAAATTTTTTCATATAAGTTCTCCAATAATTCACAAAGAGAGTTTAAGTTAAATAATATGAGCTGTCAAAAAAAATAATAAAAAAAGCCCCAAAGAAAAGACTTTGGGGCTGGGGTGTGTTCAAAGTTTTTTAATAAGAACGAGCATAAATCACATCGATTGTTGCCGGTTTGCCGGTCAGCAGGCACACACCTTCGGTGCCGCTTTGGTCAAGAGGCAGACAGCGAATGTTGATTTTCATGGATTTCAAAATTTCTTCGCTTTTTTCATCGCCGCTCCATTTACCACGAACAAAAGCCACTTTTTGTTTGGCATCGCCTTCAACCCAAGCATTGGCATTGTCAAAATAAGCTTTGAACTCTTCAGGCGTTTTGATATCGGTGCGAATATTGTCTTCCATGCGTTTTTTAGCTTTTTCAAACATAGTTTTTTGGATGTTTTCCAAGCGTTCGGCAATAGAGGCAACAAAATTGTCTTTGGCAATAACTTCTTTGCCTTCCGATGTGCCGAGTTTGAGGCGTTCTTTAACCATGAGGTTGTTGGCTTCCACATCGCGCATACCGATTTCGCAAATGACTGGGGCACCTTTTTTGGTCCACTCCCAGAATTTATCAACGGATTTACGATCGCGTTTATCAACTTTGATTCTGATTTTTTCGGCAAAAGGCGCTTTGGTCTTGAGCTCTTTAACCAAAGAGTCGATATAAGCCATAATTTGGGCGGTATCATTTTCGTTTTTGATAACGGGGATAATAACCACCTGATAAGGAGCAATTCTAGGCGGAACGACCATACCTTCGTCATCGGCATGGGTCATAATCACGCCGCCGATAAGACGGGTGGAAACACCCCAAGAAGAAGTATAGGCAAACTCAGGTTGGTTGTTGGCATTGATGAACGATATGTTGGCAGACTTGGCAAAGTTTTGACCGAGGAAGTGAGATGTTCCGGCCTGCAAAGCTTTACCGTCTTGCATCATGGCTTCCACGCAGTAGGTGTCAACGGCGCCGGGGAACTTGTCAAATTCGGGCTTTTTACCCATGATAACAGGCATGGCCAAAGTATCTTCGCAAAGTTCGCGATAAGCGTGCAGCATGCGGATGGTTTCTTCTTCAGCCTCTTGAGCTGTGGCATGAGCGGTATGTCCTTCTTGCCAGAGAAATTCACGTGTTCTCAAAAAGAGGCGGGGACGCATTTCCCAACGCACCACATTGGCCCATTGATTGACCAAGATTGGCAAATCGCGGTAAGATTTGACCCATTTGGAAAACGAGTCGGCAATAATGGCTTCACTGGTTGGACGGACGATGAGCGGTTCGTCGAGTTCGGAAGAGGGGACGAGTTTGCCGTCTTTCATGGCCAAACGAGAGTGCGTGACCACGGCCATTTCTTTGGCAAAACCGTCAACATGTTCAGCTTCTTTTTGGAAGAAGGAAAGCGGAATAAACATCGGAAAATAGCAATTTTCGTGGTCGGTTTCTTTAATTTTTTCATCAAAGACATCGCGGATTCTTTCCCAGATTCCATAACCCCAAGGTTTGATGACCATACATCCCGGACTGGAGGAGTTTTCGGCCATATCGGCTTCGGCCACAACATTTTGATACCATTCGGGATAATTTCCGTTTCTAACATTTTTGAGTGTCATAAGTTTATTCCTTAAAAAAGTTTAATATCGCAATTAAAAGCCCGTTCCCCCAATGGAACAAGCGTAAGCGAGCATAACAGAGATAAAATGTAAAGTAAACTTAAAAATAATGATTAAAATTAACTTGCAAAATAAAATAGGAAAGCTAGACTCATACATGTAACTTCGTTTGGCGGAAAAAGTTTACGTCCATAACAAATAAAAGTTTGTCTTGGCCAGCAAATAAAACCACAAAGGACAGTTATATGGATTAACCTGTTTTTGCAAAGGATAAAAGATATGGCAACAGGAACTGTAAAATGGTTTAACAACAAGAAGGGCTATGGTTTTATTTGCCCTGATGAAGGCGGAAAAGATGTTTTTGTTCACATCACAGCCGTTCAAAAAGCCGGGATGAAAACATTAAAGGATAATGAAAAAATTTCATATGACCTGATGGAAGAAAAAGGAAAAACCGTTGCCGGAAATTTGAAATTGCTCTAGTCCGAAAGCAAAAACATAAATCGGCATAATATTTTTGAGTCGCTATGCAAGAAAACACCTCTGATATAAAATGCGGGGGTGTTTTTTTATAGAAAAATATATAAAAAACTTGATTAAAAGTTGAAAAACGGCTATCGTATCAAAATAAAAAGAAGGCAAAAAGGAGCTTGAGTTTAATGGATATAAAAACGGCCATAGATTTAATAGAAAGCGGGCGCTATGCCGAGATTGATATTGAAGATTTGTGGGAGATAATCGAAATATTATCGGCATCAACGGAGCCAGCAGCCATACAAGCTTTGTTGAAGTTGCAAAACAGCCGCATTGGGCAGAGCTTGCCCCAGCTCAATCTGCAAATGCAATATATAATTGAGAAAAACAGTCTCGCTCTGGAAAAAATGGAGCAAAGCTTGAATTTATTTACATTGGATAAGCATGGAAAACCTCAACATAAGAGCCTGTGGCCCATATTTAATTTTTATGCCAATATTGAGGTTGAAAATAAGACCGAAAACGAGACGGTTAAAAAAGAGTGTTTGTTTGAGCAAGCGGTGGAAATTGCCAAATTAAACATCAAAAAAGATATGCTGCTTAACAAAAATTTTGCCAAGCAATCGGAAGAAGAACAAAAGAAAAATTATACCAGCGATTTGTTGATGTCGATGGAAGAAATGGCTTTTGTTTTGGTTTCAAACCAAATCGTAGAAAATGCCGTTGAGAAAAAGCAAGCCCCTTTGAGCAAGAAAGATAAACTAAACATTGAAAAAGAAGCGGAAACGCTTTTCCACAAAATCATAACCGGCAAGGCAAAAGGCAATGTCAAACTGAGCAACAGCAATATCATAGCCACATTTGCCGCCACAATTAACAATGCTTCAAACAAAGCAGATTTGGTTGAAAAAAATTGCGGCTCCAAAGAGCTGATAAAACTTGTGTCGGAAACAGACGGGCTTTTTGCCGGAGAATATCCGCAAACATTCAGCCTGCTGCGACCGTTAAGCCCATATCAAAGTATGGCTTTTGTTGCCGGCAAAAGCGGTCGGCATTTATATGCCGCCAAGACCTTAGCGGAAAATATTCATCAAAACAATCCGGCCAAGGCACAAAAAGAGCTTTCCTTGTTTGAGTTTTTGCAGCACCAGCCGGAAAAATTAAAAATATTCAGCCAAAATATTGTTCAATCAATCAAAAAAATATATCAATTTTTGACAGATGTTTTGTCATATTCTCTTTCAAGCGAGAAGATTGCCAAAAACTTAAAACTGATGTTTTCTTTCTTTAGAAGCCGAGGAAAAAACATCAATAAAAAGATAGATAACAAAATGCGCATCATGAGTGCAGATGCCAGTAGGCTTGTTAAACTGACGGACAATGAACGTGTTATTGCCTGGAAAAACTTTCGCGATACATATGGCCGTTCGCTGGAAAACGGCATGCTTGATCCGCAAAAAACGGAACTGACCACAGATGATGCGGAAAGCTATGTCACGGTCACAAATATAAAAATAAAAAAGAAAAAAGTTTCTCCGCTGAAAAAAATATGGCAGGCATTCAGTTTGAAAAGAAGCGCCAAAGACAGATAAAAAAACAGCCTTCTGAAAAAGAAGGCTGTTTTTTTAGCTTTAATCGGGAGATTAAAACTCAGTTTCTTGCAGTTGGAAGAAATAAGCTTGCGGGTGGTCGCAAACCGGGCATTTTTCCGGCGCTTTCGGAGATTCTACACGGTGACCGCAGTTACCACATTCCCAAATAACTTTTGTCGGGCGTTCAAAAATTTTGCCTTCGCACAAAGAATCCAAGAGAGCTTGATATCTTTCTTCGTGACCTTTTTCAATTTGACCGACGGCTTTGAAGAGGTATGCAATTTTGGTAAAGCCTTCTTCTTCAGCTTCTTTTGCCATACGAGCATACATATCTGTCCATTCATAGTTTTCACCGGCAGCAGCATCTTTGAGGTTGGTGATTGTGTCGGCAATTTCCCCGTCATGCAAGAGTTTGAACCACAATTTAGCATGTTCTTTTTCGTTGTTTGCCGTTTGTTCGAACTTATCGGCAATAATATTGTAACCTTCTTTTTTAGCTTTAGAAGCGTAATAGGTGTATTTGTTGCGAGCCATAGATTCGCCGGCAAATGCATCCATCAAGTTTTTTTCGGTTTTAGAGCCTTTTAATTGCATGTAATCTCTCCAATAAATAGGTTAATGAAACTCTTTTTTATGACATTCGGGGCAGATTCCCTTAAATGTAATGTCATAATTTTCAATGATCAACCCGGTTTTTGACAGAACTTTATCGGCCAAATCCGGAGCAACATCATAAGGCACATCATACACCTTATTACATTTTATGCAAACAAAATGATAATGCTTAGAAAGATTGTGGTCAAAATGAATTGAACCGTCCAAACCTTCAATTTTTTTAACCATTCCGTTTGCAGCCAACTGGTTTAAGTTGCGATAAACCGTAGCCAAACTAATGGAAGGAAGTTCTTTTTTCAAAAGCGCATAAATATGTTCTGCCGTTGGGTGGCAGATATTTTCTTGCAAGGTTTTGAGAACCAGTTCGCGTTGTTTTGAATATTTCATCTTTCTTCCATAAAATGATAATGATTATCATTATTATTTAAAAGAATAAAAGAGTCTTGTCAATAACAAAATTAGATATTATCTATATAGTAAGCGTTATAAACATTTTAAATAGGAGAAAAAATATGAACGGCGTAGAAATCAAAAAAGATATCTACTGGGTAGGCGCCAAAGACTGGAACTTGAAAGAGTTTCACGGCTATACCACACCGCGCGGCTCAACTTATAACTCATACCTCATCATGGATGAAAAAATCACCCTGATTGACGGCGTCAAACACTATATGACCGAAGAGCAATTGGCTCGTGTCAGAAGTCTGGTAGATTTCAGCAAGATTGATTATGTCATCGCCAATCATATTGAGCAAGATCACTCCGGCAGCATTCCCACTATTATGAAATTGGCTCCTCAAGCCAAAATCGTGACCAACGCCATGGGCAAAAAGGCTTTGGAAGACCATTATGATACCACAGGCTGGGAATATGTGATTGTCAAAACCGGCGATAGCTTGAATATCGGTAAACGCAACTTGTCTTTTGTCACCACCCCGATGTTGCACTGGCCCGATTCGATGATGACTTATGATAAAGAAGATAAATTACTGTTCTCAAACGATGGTTTCGGTCAGCACTATTGCACTGATGCTTTGTTTGTCAAAGATGCCCCGTTTGACGTGATTATGCGTGAGGCTCAAAGCTATTATGCCAACATCTTGTATCCCTATGGCGCCCAAGCGGAAAAAGCCTTGAGCACTGCCGCAGATTTAAAGCTGGATATTGAGATGATTGCTCCGTCACACGGTTGCATTTGGAGCGGAGAAAAAGAAGTCAAAGCCATTTTGAGCGCTTATGACAAATGGGCATCCGGCAAAGATGAAGGCAAAGCCGTGATTGTTTATGACACCATGTGGGGCGCAACCGCCACTTTGGCCAATGCCGTCATGTCTGTTTTCCAAGATGCCGGCATTCCGGTTATCAAATATTGCTTGACCAATCATGACATCTCAGAAGTAATGGTCGACTTTTTGGATGCCAAATACATCTGCATCGGCACCCCGACTTTGAATAATGAAATGTTCCCGAGAGTAGCTGCTTTTGTGACCTATATGAAAGGTCTGCAACCCAAAAACAAAAAAGGTTTTGCTTTTGGCTCATATGGTTGGAAACCGGGTGTGGTCAACCAAATCCAAGCCGTATTTGAGGCTTTGGGTTGGGAAACCGTAGCGCCGTTTGAAGAAAAATATACCCCGAAATCAGACGTGGTTGAAAAAATCAAAGAACGTGTGAAAGAAATGATTAAATAAGCAAAAAATAGAATAAAAAAAACACTCTTGAAAAAATCAAGAGTGTTTTTTTTAGCATTGCTCTTTGAGCCAGTGCGGACTTTGTCCATAGCCCAAGCCAACAGTGCGGCCGAGAGACTGAATTTTATCAATCACCTTTTGCAAAGACGCATCAGGCGTATAACCGGTTGTGGTTTTTCCCGGATAAAGCTGATAAAATTTGCGATAATCGGTGAGGGTGACATTCGGCATAATCACGTTAGCCCCGCCGTTCAGGGCTTTTGTCTGCCCGTCGGGAGCAAGCGTTTCCATGGCGGTGGTTGCCGGAATATTAATATCGGGCAGCAAAAGGCGCGTTAGAGCCATCACTTTAAGCGAAAGATTGAGCTTTTTCCCTCCGGCATTTTTTAAGGGCGTGTCGGGGTGCGGAATAAAGGGGCCGATGCCCACCATATCGCAATCCACTTCTTTGAAAAAGAGAATATCATCAGCCAAAGAAGCAAGGCTTTGGTTGGGTAGTCCGACCAAACAGCCCGAGCCGAGTTCATAGCCCAAAGCTTTGAGGTTACGAATGCATTGAGCGCGCTCCTCCCAATTCATACCGGGGTCATTATCTGCATAAAGTTTCTTATCGGTGGTTTCAATACGAATAAGATAACGGTCGGCGCCGGCCTGTTTATAGGCGGCATATTCTTCTTTTGTTTTTTCACCGATACTTAAAGTCAAAGCCAAGCCGAGTTCTTTGATGCCACGGACAATGCGGCACATACGTTCGGTGTTAAAGTGCAAATCTTCCCCCGATTGCAAGACGACGGTGTGAAGTCCCATTTCTTTGGCATGGGCGGCAAGAGAGATGATGTTTTCTTCATCCATTCGATAACGAGGCAAATTCTTGTTATCGCGACGCAAACCGCAGTAGAGGCAGTTGTTTTTACAAAAGTTAGAAAATTCAATCAAGCCGCGCAGATGAATTTCATCACCGACATATTCTTGGCGCACTTTGTTAGCAGCATTGAGTAAAGAATCAAGATTTGTTTCATCTTGAAGAAGCAAGATAAGCTCTTCTTTGTTGAGATTATGAGTTGTTTTTGCTTTAAGAATCAAATCGTCCATGAGCGTTTCCTTTGTTGCGAAAGTAAAATAAAAAGCATCAAAAATCAAGTTCTAAAAAAACAGCAAAAAACTTTAGCCAAGCTCTTGACAGAGGCAAGAAAAAGAGTATTGATAGCCGCTGGTAAAAATAATAACAAAAAAAGTAAGAAAGAAGAGAAAAGAAATGTTGGCTTTAATAAACCGTTTTACAAGTTTTTATGGTAAAAATTTTGCTCCCAAATTGGTGGAAGTTTTAAAATCAGGTTATGGCAAACAAGAGTTCAAAAGAGATTCCGTTGCCGGTTTAACCGTCGCCATTGTTTCCATCCCGCTGGCTTTGGCATTGGCCATTGCCTCCGGCGTCACCCCGGCACAAGGGTTATACACGGCCATTGTTGCCGGATTTTTCATTGCCTTTTTGGGAGGCAGCCGTTATCAAATCGGTGGTCCGACGGGTGCTTTTGTCGTGGTCATTTTTGGCGTGATGCAACAGTTTGGCTATGCCGGTTTGGCCATGACCATGTTGGTGGCAGGCTTGGCATTGATAATTGCCGGTTTATTGCGTTTTGGTACCTATATCAAATATATTCCCTATCCTGTGGTTTTGGGTTTTACGGCCGGTATCGGTTTATTGTTGATAACAACGCAAATGAAAGACTTGTTAGGCTTAAAGATTGAAGATCTGCCGGCGGATTTTCTGCCCAAATGGCGTGCTTATCTGAGCAATTTGTCAACCTTCACACCAAGTTCGGTATTTATAGGTTTAGTTTCTTTTGTCATAATTTTTTACATAAGAGCCAAGTTTCCCAAATTGCCGGCATATTTGATGAGTGTTATCGGCACCACGATTCTTGTTGGCATATTAAGTATATTCAACATTCAGGTAGTCACCATCGGCAGCCAGTTTGGCGGAATTCCGCATTTCTTGCCGATGCCGCACATTCCTGACTTTAACTTAGACTTGTTCTTAAAAGTCATACCGAGCGGTTTAACAATTGCTTTCTTGGCCGGTGTGGAATCATTGTTGAGTGCCACCGTGGTTGATGGTATGAGCGGTGATAATCACAATTCCAATGCAGAGTTGATAGGCGAGGGTGTTGCAAACATCATTTGTTCATTTTTCACGGGCGTTCCGGCAACCGGCGCCATTGCCCGCACGGCAACCAATTTTAAGGCCAATGCTTATTCCCCGATAGCCGGCATGATGCAATCAGTCTTTTTGGTTTTGTTCATGCTGCTATTGTCACCTTTGGCAAAATATATACCTTTGGCTTGTTTGTCTGCCATTTTGATTCTGATTGGTTGGAACATGCTTGGCTTGGAAAAAATGTATAAAGTGATATTAGGACCAAAAGGCGACAGGTATACCTTGATAATTACGGTATTATTAACTCTGTTGGTCAACTTAAACACAGCCATCAGCGTCGGCTTTATCATGTCGAGCGTCATTTTCATGCACCGTATGAGCAAAGAAATGGAAATTGAAACCGATGAAAAAGCTTTGGAATATGTGGGCGGAGGCCGCGATTTAACCGAGGTTTTGCACAATCAAGGCGTGATATCTTTGCGTTTCTCTGGGCCGTTATTCTTTGGTGTTGCATCAGAAATTTCAAACTTTTTCAAAAAGATAGATTTGCCGCACAAACACCCCAAAATTGTGATATTGCGTATGGGCTATGTCCCGGTTGTTGATGCAACGGGCGCCAACATCATTGTTGAGTTTGTCAAAAAACTGCAAAAGACGGATACAAAAATCATTTTATCCAACGTCAAAAAACAACCGCGTCGTGTTTTGCACAATGCTTTCAATGAAGAAAAAATGGATATCAGTGCAATTTCCGTGGCTTCAACCTTTGAAAATGCCTTAAAAATAGCCAAACGCTATTTAAAAATGCAAAATCATGAAACAGGGGAAAAAAAGAACGCTGAATAAAATCTGATTCTTTGTTGCTTTTTTTGTTTGAAAAGCAATAATAGAAAAAAAGATAAGAAAAGGGATAAAAGATGATATTTGCTTTGGCTTTGATATTAGCTGTTGTCGTGAGTTTTCCTGTGTGGGCCAACCCGGCTTGTGCCGTATGCACCATAGCCGTTGGCGCCTCGTTGGAAATTGCACGCCAGTTTGGTGTGGATGACAGCGTGATCGGAGTTTGGGCCGGAGCATTTATGGCTCTTCTCGGATTCTGGCTTATCAAATGGTTTGATAAAAAAGGCTGGAATTTTAAGGGCAGAGATTTTTGGCTTGTTGCTTTGAGTGTTGCCATGATTGGTTTTATGTATATGGGACAGTTGACCTATACGCCGAAACCGATTCTCATTTTTTATCTTGACCCGTTTTTGTTCAGCACAATCTTGGGCGCATTGGTCTTCATCTGGTCGTCTGACTTTTACCAGTGGATGAAAGCAAGAAACGGTGGCCATGCGCATTTTCCGTTTGAAAAAGTTTTTGTCCCGGTTGTGGCCTTGGCACTTGTCAGCACATGGTTTTATTATAACCCGCTTTGTGCCCCGGTTACAACGCCTGATGATTTGCTGAGCTTTATGGAGTAGGTTCAATGGACAAGGCCAAAAGTGTCAAAGAGTTTGTTGAAAGGATAGATAGCAGCAAAAAGCTCAATCCCAAAGACTTGTCTTCTGACCAAGATTTGACCATTGCCATCATGAACCTGATATCCATTGAAGAACATTTGGTGTTTTCCGGCGCCAAAACCGGCAAAACCTCTTTTTATGATCTGATAGAAGATATCAGAGAAAAAAGAAAAGATTTGATGCAGAAAATCATTCCTTCTTATGAAGGTGAGGTCTGGTGCATCTCCAAACATTTGCTGGCTTCGTCCATGCGCTTGATGGAAGTTGGCACCAAACAACAAAGTTTGGGCCACAAAGAACAAGCCTATGATTTGTTCAACCAAGCCTATGAGCTCTATTGTTTGTTTTGGGGCTTGAATATGAACATGTTGGATACAGCCGATGCCAAATGGGTTAAAGCAAGTGTGGCAGATGTTAAAAAACTGACCGCCAAAGTGAATGAAAATTTGTCTGCAGACATAAAGGTTGAAGAACACAAGCCGCAAGGAGCTTTGGCAAGAATGAAAGCCTTTGTCCGAAAAGCGGTGGACTGCTGTATAGAATAACAGCGATATATCTGGCCAAAATAAAGGGTTAAAACAAGCAGTTTTAACCCTTTATTGTATCTAGAAAACCACGCGTCTAACGCGTGGTTTTCTAGATACAAAAAAAAAGCACCCAAAAGGAAAGGGCGCTTTTTGCATAAATATTAAGGAGCAGACTATATATCGCTCAAACCGGCTTCTTTATAGTCCACATTGATTTTGTAGTTAGAGCCATAAGCCTCAACCAAAGTATTGGCCGTTTCTTGAGAAAACTCGGCAGCATTTTTCATGCGCAAGGCATTAGCCTCTTCTGGGCTGAACTTTTTCTTGGCATCAACAATTTTGCTGGCCACGGCAATGACGGTCACATTATCCGCGGCAAAGATTTTGGCGCTGTCCAAGGGTTCTTGGAACATTTCCTTCATCTGCAAGCCGTTGAGATTGGCAAAATTTTCATTGGCTTTGAGAGGTTTTGTTGTGTTGAGTTTGAGCTTGAATCGAGCAGCCACTTCATCAATTTTATCACCGTTTTCCAAATCATGGGTCACGTCATTGACAATCTCTTGCGCAATGGCAGAGCGCTCATTTTCGGCCCACATTTTTTCAATTTCGGGTTTAACTTCGTTGATATCAATGGGGTGAGATTCAACAATAGCATCCACATTAACAATGACAAAGCCGTCTTCTTCTTCCAAAACCTGGCTGACTTCATTAACATTATAAGAGAAGACGGTATCAATAAAATCGGTAGATTTAAGGAGTTTTTCCTGACCTTTGCTGATAGATTTTGCCTTGCCTTGGTCATCCAGGCCTTTAAGGGTATAAATTTTGGCATGATTGTCTTTGGCAATATCGGCAAAAGTTTTTCCGGCACCGATTTCATCTTCAATTTGGGCCACTTTTTCATAAGCCAAATCATAAGCTTTTTCTTTTCTGATATCGTCAATGATTTTTTTCTTGGCCTGAGCTTTAGGCATTTCTTTTTTAGCCTGCACGCCGATCATTTTCATGATATGCCAACCCATTTCCGATTTAACCGGGCCGGCGATTTCGTTCATTTTGGCGGCAAACATGCGGTCTCCCATATCGGCGATGAGCTGGTCTTTGGCCACCCAGCCAAGCTCGGTATCTTGTTTGGTTTGTTTGGCCATATTTTGAGCCACGGTGTAAAAATCTTCACCGGCATTAAGTTTTTGCATAGCGGCAAAAGCATCATCTTCTTTATCAAACACCATTTGCAAAATATTGCGTTTTTCCGGGGTGACAAATTGGTCAATATGTTCTTGATAATAGGTTTCAACTTCGTCATCGCTCGGGACAATTTGAGAAGCAATATCATCAATGGAGAGCACAATGAAAGAAGCATCTCTTTTTTCAGGTTCGGTAAACTGAACAATAAAGTCTTGATAATATTGTTCCAGCTCGTCTTGAGAGATTGATCTGTCAACGGCGAGTTTATCGGCATCAATGGTAATATATTTGAAAACCTTTTGTTGGTTGGCCACTTTTTCCAAAAAAGGCAGCATGAAGCTGGGTGTGTTAAAAGCCTCAACCATACTTTGCACCAAATGCTGTTTAACAATATCTTGTTTCAAGGTTTGGATATATTTTTCTTCGCTCCAGCCGGAGAGGGCGAGCAAGCGGTTAAATTTTTCATGATTAAATTGTCCGTCAGCACCCAAAAATTCAGCCTGAGAGAAGATAATTTTTCTGACATAATTATCGCTGATGCTCACGCCCAAATCCAGAGATGTTTGTTGCATAATGGCATTAACGAGTTCTTTTTGGATGATATTTTGCAAAATGGCGGTTTTCATGGCATCGTTGATTTCGAGGTTATCGCCGAAGAGGTTTTTGGCCATTTGCAGCTCATGATTAAATTCGGCATTAAGTTCGGCTTTTTTGACATTAACGGAGCCCACTTCGATCACGGGTTCATTTTGGCCGGCCGCTCCGATATATCCAGTAATTCCGAACAAAGAGACAAAGCTCAAAGCCGTGAGGGTCAACAAAATTTTAATAATCCAAGAATCTTTAAATTTGGACAATTTGGTAATCATTTTCATCCACCTTTATTATAGAGTAAAAATTCAAATATTGCGGCAATTATAAAACATTTTTGCAAGATGTCTTTATAATATTTAAAGTAATACACGAAAATCTTTACAAAATAATGGTGTTAAAAAGTTTTTTTAGCTGGAAAATTAAAATTTCTTATGCTAAATAGAAGTCAAATGTGTTTTTATATGTAAAATAAAGGATATGAAAATGGCTAGAAAAACGATGATTGCCGGAAACTGGAAGATGAATGGTCTTCTTGAAGACGGTGTTGCATTGGCAAAAGGTGTTGCCGCAGAAGTTAAAAAGATGGGAAAACCTGAATGTGAGTTTTTGGTTTGCCCGCCGTTCACATTGCTAACTTCGGTTAAAAAAGCTTTGCGCGGGGCCAAAGTTGCCTTGGGCGCACAAGATTGTCACTTTGCGGAAAAAGGCGCCCACACGGGAGACATCAGCCCGGTTATGTTGAAAGATTTGGGTTGTCAATATGTCATCACCGGTCACTCGGAAAGAAGAGCCGACCATGGTGAAAGCAACGAGCTCGTTTGCAAAAAGTCGCAAGCAGCCATTGATGCCGGCTTGAAAGTCATTATTTGTATTGGCGAGACCTTGGCTGAGCGCGATGCCAGCAAAACTATTGATGTTTGCACTAAACAAATTTTGGGTTCTGTGCCGGAAACAGCCACAGCCGCAAACACCGTGATTGCTTATGAGCCGGTTTGGGCCATTGGCACCGGCAAAACACCGACAGCCAAAGATGTTGAAGAAGTTCATGCCGCCGTAAGAAAAGTTTTGGCCAAAAAATTGGGCAAAGGCAATGCCAACAAAATGCGCATTTTGTATGGCGGTTCTGTCAAACCGGCAAATGCCAAAGAGTTTTTATCTTTGCCTGATGTCGATGGTGCATTGATTGGCGGCGCCAGCTTGAAAGTTGAAGACTTTATCGCCATTGCCAAAAATGCCGGATTTTAGTTTGAGAAAAGGATAAGAAACATGGGAACAGTTTTATTGGTTATCCATTTGATTGTGGCCATCTTTTTGGTTGCCGTGATTTTGTTGCAACGCTCCACCGGCGGTGCCTTGGATGGTTTGGGCGGCGGCAGCGGCGCCAGCAGCTTTTTGTCAGCCCGAGGCAAAGGCAACTTGCTGACACGCTTGACGGCAATTTTAGCCACGATTTTTATTATCACAAGTATATCATTATCCATCTACCACAAAGGATATGAGCGCAAATCGGGTTCAATCCTTGAGGTTGAAACCTCTGCTCCCGCAGCTGAAAATTCGGAACCTCAAGCTCCGGTCGCGGCAGATTAATGAAAAGCTTAGTTAACATAGAGGCACCTTTTTTAAGGAAGGTGCCTCTCTCACTTTAAAAATAAGGAAAAAATATGTCTGAAAATACAAAATTTATCTTCATCACCGGCGGTGTTGTGTCATCTTTGGGAAAAGGTTTGGCATCGGCATCTTTGGCATCAATTTTGCAATCCAGAGGTTTCAAGGTCAGAATGCGCAAGCTGGACCCATATTTGAACGTTGACCCCGGCACCATGAGCCCATATCAGCATGGTGAGGTTTATGTGACCGATGATGGTGCTGAAACCGACCTGGATTTAGGTCACTATGAGCGTTTTTCCGGCGTTTCTTGCCACAAAACGGATAGCATCACCACCGGCAAAATTTATCAACGCGTGATAGACAAAGAGCGCCATGGCGATTATTTGGGCGCCACCATTCAGGTTATTCCGCATGTAACAAATGAGATTAAAGACTTTATTTTGTCAGATATCACGGATGAAGACTTTGTTTTGTGCGAAATTGGCGGCACGGTTGGTGATATTGAAGGTCAGCCATATTTGGAAGCCATACGTCAGGTGGCTTATGACTTGGGCAAAGAAAGAGCCATGTTCATCCACGTAACCTTGTTGCCCTATATTCCGACGGCAGGCGAGCTCAAGACCAAGCCGACGCAACACTCGGTTAAAAAGCTGCAAGAATATGGAATCCAGCCGGATATGTTGCTTTGTCGTTCTCAATGCCCCATTCCGCAAAATGAAAAGAAGAAAATTGCTTTGTTCTGCAACATCAGAGAAGAGAATGTGATTGCCGCCTTGGATGTGGATAATATCTATCAAGTGCCGATTGCTTATTCTCATGAAGGCATGGACAAGCAAGTTTGCAAACATTTTGGCATAGAATGTGACGGCGAGCCTGATTTGAGCAAATGGGAAAAAATTGTGGATGTTATCCGTCATCCGCAAGGAGAGGTCAAAATTGCCGTTGTCGGAAAATATATGCAGCTTTTGGAAGCTTATAAGTCCATTCACGAGGCGCTTGTTCACGGCGGCATTGCCAACAAATATAAGGTCAAAATCAAATGGGTTGACTCAGAGTTGTTGGAAAAAAGCGAGCCGGACATTTATTTGTCGGATGTATCTGGTATTTTGGTGCCGGGTGGCTTTGGTCAACGCGGAACCAATGGCAAGATAGAAGCCGTGAAATATGCCCGTGAAAATAATATTCCGTTTTTGGGTATTTGTTATGGTATGCAAATGGCCGTGATTGAGACCATGCGCGATGTGGCAGGAGTTGCCAATGCTTACACAACAGAGTTGAACCCCAATTGTGAACCTGTTGTCGGCTTGATGACCGAATGGGAAAAAGACGGAGACAAAGAAAAACGTTCTCAAGACGGAGATTTGGGCGGCACCATGCGTTTGGGCGCATATCCTTGTGTGTTAGCCAAAGATTCGTTGGCCCGCAAAATCTATGGCACGGATAAAATTTCCGAGCGCCACCGCCATAGATATGAAGTCAATATGAAATATGAAAAGCAGTTAAATGATGCCGGCATGGTCATTACCGGAAAATCTCCCGACGGCAGATTGCCTGAGATTGTGGAAATTCCGGCACATCCATGGTTCATCGGTGTTCAGTTCCACCCGGAACTCAAATCCAGACCGTTTGACCCGCACCCGTTGTTTGTCTCTTTTGTCAAAGCGGCAATAGATAAACAAAACAAAAAATAAGCAAACAGAGCCCTCCGTAAAAGGAGGGCTTTTTTTGTTGCAAAAAAGAAAAAAAATGATATAAAGAAGCCCTAAAATTAATTATTAAAATTTATATACATATGAAAAAAGACACAGTTCAAAAGGTTTATGAAGAGTATAGATACTTTTCAGACTGTTTTGATTTAAGATCAGATTCCAGATTGGATAAAATGATATATCTGATTAAAGGAATCGATGAAACAAGCAAGCGAATAGCTTCAAAAATCAGAGAGAGCCACGCTTTTTACAGCACATATCACATTGGTCTGAACTTATGCGAGCCACCCGATGAAAGACAGCTCAAAAAGTTCATATCTTCGGTGGATGTGTTGGGCTTGCATGGGCAGGGCATGCTGATTGCCGATGAAGGCTTCTACAAAGCTTTGATTGAAAAGCACCCCGAGCTGGAAAACAAATTATCTTTGGTTTGCCCGGATTATGATGCCGACTATATCAAACTGATGGTAGGGCTAAATATCGGCAAGCAATATCCGTTGCGTGTCAGAGCCTTAAAAAATACGACCGACCAAACAGAAAGAATCAACAAATATTATACCAATATCATGCCTTTTGATGTGCTGATATTGCCTTCTGTTGAAAGTTTGGCAAGTTTGGTGAGTGCGGCATATATTTATCAAGAGATAAAGTTGCGTCACAATCTTCAAGCCAAGGTTTTTGTTATGAGTTCGGGAAAAATCGGCACGGAAAAGGAAATAGCGGCAAGGCTTTTGAGCAAGCTTTATATTGAAGACTTTTCTTTTATAGATCAGTCAGACAAGCAAGGCTTGCAAAAGGTGGTAGAAAATCAACGTGTTTTGTTTATCACGCCGCAAAGAAGTTCTTTGCAAAAATATCACGAGGTGGAAGAGCTGCATACGCAAACAAGGTTTTTTTCAAACTTTTATGTGGTTGAAGAAAATTTGTCCGAGCTTTTACATGCCCCGGAATATAATCATGCGGATGTGTTGCAAGATATGTTAGATGGTCTGTCTTCGGTTTTTCAATCGCCGGAAGTTCTTTCATTTAAAAGGCATTTGAAAAAAAGCCAAAAAGAGCTGGGTGAAAAAGATAAAAGCGAACAAGAAAAAGCCATTGATGAAAAAGCAAAAGATCTGATGGAAAAACATCAGGTTTATTTGCGGCACTTGTTCAAAGTGCCAAATTAAGGTCAAAAAAACGTCAAAAGAATAAAATCTTTTGGCGTTTTTTTGTTTTTAAGTTGATTAAAATCGTTGCGAAGATAAGAGTTTTTTGCTATGGAGAAATGTATATGTTGCAACATTTAAGGAAATATAAGAATGGAACAAAGAACAATCAAAATCGGAAAATTTGAGATTGCCAACAACTTGCCTTTAGCCATCATTGCCGGTCCGTGCCAAATTGAGAGTCACGACCATGCGATGATGATTGCCGAAGAAATGGTCAAAATCACGCGTGAGCATGGCATTAATTATATTTTCAAGGCCTCTTTTGACAAAGCCAACCGCACCTCGATTAACGGTGCCAGAGGCGTGGGCTTGGAAGAAGGTATGAGAACTTTTGATGATATTAAAAAACGTTTTCCCGATTTGCCGATTGTCACCGACATCCATGAAAAAGAGCAATGTGTGATAGCTGCTCAACATGTAGATATGTTGCAAATTCCGGCATTTTTGTGCCGTCAGACCGATTTGGTGGTGGCTGCGGCCAAAACAGGTAAGGTGGTTAATATCAAAAAAGGCCAGTTTTTAGCCCCCTGGGATATGAAAAACATTGTCAAAAAATGCGATGATTCCGGCAATCATAATGTTTGCCTGACCGAGCGCGGTGCCTCTTTTGGCTATAATACCTTGGTCACGGATATGCGAAGCTTTCCGCAAATGGCAAACGATACCGGCTGCCCGGTGATTATGGATGCCACCCATGCCGTGCAACAACCGGGCGGATTGGGCGGAAGTACCGGCGGCCAAAGAGAGTTTGCTCCGGTTTTGGCAAGAGCGGCCGTGGCCGTTGGTGTTGCCGCTGTGTTCATGGAAACGCATGATAACCCGGATAAGGCTTTGTCGGACGGTCCCAACACCATTGCGTTGAAAGATATGAAGAGAGTGATTTCCGAGCTGATGGCTTACGACAAAATCACCAAAGAAATGGTAAAACCTTATTAAGAGATGAAATTCAGCGACGAAGGCTATATCATCAATGTGAAAAGGCACGGCGAAAGCTCGGCCATTTTGAGCATTGTCAGCAAAGAGCATGGCAAGGTTGTAGGCTATGTAAAAAATGCCCTGACCAAAAAAAATTTAGGCGTTTATCAGCTGGGCAATAAGGTCAGCTTTGAAGCTTATGCCCGGGTTGATGAAAATATGCTGAGTTTGAAAGTGGAACTGATAAGCCCCGATGCCGTTAATTTCATTGCCGAAATGCCCAAATTGGAAACCTTGGCGGCAATGTGCGGTTTGTGCAACGTCTGCATGCCCGAGCGGTTGGCTTTGGATAGGTTATATTACTATATCGAGAGCTTTTTCGGGCTGATAAATCAAAAAAATTGGCTGGCAAATTATGCTTTTTTTGAGTTTCATCTGTTGGACTTTTTGGGCATATCGCTTGATTTGAGTGAGTGTTCGGCCACCGGCACGACCGAAAATCTGCGCTATGTTTCACCCAAAACCGGCAAGGCGGTATGCGCTGAAGCCGGCGCACCTTATAAGGACAGATTGTTTAGTTTTCCACAGTTTATCGTGGAGCAAAATTATGAGCCAAGCCCTGAAGAAATAAGGGATTTGCTCAAAATGACCGAGTTTTTTTTGAACAAGAACTTTTTTCAAACTCACGGCTTGAAATTGCCGCCAAATCGTGCTAATTTGCTTGAAAATTTAGAGTTATAACGGAAAAAATTATGGAAGCAGTTGAAGAAAAAATCAAAGACGTTCACTTGGCGGAAGAGTTAAGCAACCGCTATTTGTCTTATGCCATGTCCACCATTGTTGACCGCGCTTTGCCTGATGTCAGAGACGGGTTGAAGCCGGTGCACCGCCGCTTGCTATATGCCATGCGCCAGTTGCACTTGGACCCCAAATCCGGCTTTAAGAAATGCGCGCGTGTGGTTGGTGATGTGATTGGTAAATATCACCCGCATGGTGATACGGCGGTGTATGGTGCTATGGTGCGTTTGGCACAAGACTTTTCGGTGCGCTATCCGCTGGTTGACGGGCAGGGCAACTTTGGTAATATTGACGGAGACGGCGCCGCCGCCATGCGTTATACCGAAGCCAGGTTGACCGAGTTTGCCATTGCCATGATGGAAGGCTTGAATGAAGATGCCGTCGATTTTCGCGATACTTACGACGGTGAAGAAAGTGAGCCGGTAGTAATGCCTTCCATGGTGCCGAATTTGTTGTGCAACGGTTCGGTCGGTATTGCCGTCGGTATGGCTACAAATATACCGCCGCATAATTTGAGCGAAGTTTGCGATGCACTGCTGTATTTGATTGAAAATCCCGATTGCGGCATGGAACCTTTGGTCAAAAGAATCAAAGGTCCCGATTTTCCGACCGGCGGAATCATCATTGATAAATTTTCTTCCATTTTAGATACTTATACGCAAGGCAAAGGCACTTTCCGCATTCGTGCCAAATGGGAGAAAGAAGATTTGGGCCACGGTCAATATCAAATCGTGGTAACCGAAATTCCTTATCAGGTGATAAAATCTAAGCTGATTGAGAAAATCGCCTCCCTGTTGATGGAAAAGAAACTCCCGATGTTAAACGATATCAGAGATGAATCTTCTCATGACGTGCGCATTGTGCTGGAACCAAAGAACAGAACCGTGGATGCTGCTTTGTTGATGGAACATCTGTTCAAGCAGACAGATTTGGAAGTCCGCTTCACCATGAACATGAACGTGCTTGATTCAGACACCGTGCCGAGAGTAATGAGCATTAAGGAAGTTTTGTCCGAGTTTTTGAACCATAGACACAATGTCTTAAAGCGCCGCGTTAACTTCCGTTTGAACAAAATTTTGGCAAGAATGGAGCTTTTGAGCGGATACTTGATTGCTTATCTCAACTTGGATGAAGTGATTAGGATTATCCGTGAAGAAGATGACCCCAAAGCCGAGTTGATGAAAAAATTTGAGCTGACAGACAATCAGGCCGAAGCCATTTTGAATATGAAATTACGTTCTTTGCGCAAGTTGGAAGAAATGGAAATCAGAAAAGAATATGATGATTTGTCAGCCGAAAAAGGCGAGTTAGAGGCATTGCTCAGTGATGAACACAAACGCTGGGAAGCAATTGCAAATGAGATTAAATTAACCAAAGAAAAATTTGGTAAGAAAACTGCTTTGGGCAAACGCAGAACCGAATTTGCCGAAATTTCCGAAGAAATAGACGTGCCGGTTGAAGCCTTTATTGAAAAAGAGCCGATAACCGTGATTCTGTCACAAAAAGGCTGGATTAGAGCGCTGAAAGGCTACAGCAATTTGAATGAAGAGTTTAAGTTCAAAGACGATGATGCTTTGCTTGCAGTCATCCATGCTCAAACCACCGATAAAATCATTTTGTTTGATACTTCGGGCAAGTTCTTCACCATTCCCGCCAATGAGATTCCTTGCGGACGTGGCTTTGGCCAGCCTCTGCGTTTGATGATAGATTTAGGGATTAATGATAACATCACCGAGATGTTTGTCTTTGACCCCAAAGCCAAATATCTGATTGCCTCCAACACCGGCCGCGGTTTTGTCGTGGATGAAAACCACATTTTGGCGCAAACCCGCAACGGCCGCAAGATTATGAATTTGGAAGACGGCGAATATACCAAGTTCTGCAAGAGAATGGATGGTGATATGGTGGCCGTAATCGGTGATAACCGCAAACTTTTGGTCTTTAAGGCAGAAGAAGTGCCGAGCATGGCCAGAGGTCGGGGCGTATCCTTGCAAAAATACAAAGACGGCGGCTTGAGCGATATCCAAATCTTTAACGAGAGTGAAGGCTTTACCTATAATCGCGCCGGCGGAACCAAAACCGAAACCGAGTTACTGACCTGGCTCGGACACCGCGCCCAAGTGGGTAAACTGGCGCCGTTCGGCTTCCCAAAAAACAACAAATTTTTGAAAGAAAACAAGGAGTAAGCAAGGCAGGCTCAAAGCCTGCTTTTGCTTTTTATATAAAAAATGTCTGAGATATTGTTTGAATATGTCCGCCAGGGCCAATATATAAAAGTAAGTGCCATTGAGCCGGAAACCAAAACCGAGGTTTGCGTTGTGGTGCCTCTGGGCTTGAGTGAGCAACAAATGCAGATTCAAGCCTTGAAAAAGTTGCAATATGTGTTGAAGAAAAAAGAGGAAGAATAAAGATGTTAAGTGATATTGAAATTTCCCAACAAACCGAGTTAGAGCCGATAGAAAAAGTGGCGGAATCAATTGGCTTGACAGCTGATGATATTGAGCTTTACGGCAAATATAAGGCCAAAATCAGCTATAAAAAAATTCAAGAAATTGCCTATTCTCCGGCAAAAAACGGCAAACTGATTTTGGTTACGGCCATCACACCGACGGCGGCCGGCGAGGGAAAATCCACCGTTTCCATCGGCTTGGGAGATGCACTTCATCTGTTAAATAAAAATGTCATCATTGCTTTGCGTGAACCCTCCTTAGGGCCATGTTTCGGTTCCAAAGGCGGCGCAACCGGCGGCGGCTATTCGCAAATTGCCCCGATGGAAGATATAAATTTGCATTTCACCGGCGATATTCATGCCGTGACCACGGCCGCCAATTTGCTCGCCACAATGATAGATAACCACATTTATCAGGGCAACAAATTGGAAATTGATGAAAAAACAATTGTTTGGAAACGTTGCGTGGATTTGAACGACCGCACTTTACGAGATATTACCATCGGCCAAGGTGCCAAAATCAACGGCGTGGAACGCAAGGCCCAATTTTGTATCAGTGTGGCAAGCGAGGTTATGGCCATATTGTGTTTGGCTAGAGATATTAAAGACTTAAAAGCACGTTTGGCAAAAATTGTTGTGGCCAAAGATGTAAAAGGCAATTATGTCACCGCGGCTGACTTGAACGCGGTTGGCGCCATGGCAGCCATTTTGAAAGATGCCATCAAGCCCAATTTGGTGCAAACCCTGGAGCACACGCCGGCTTTGGTGCATGGCGGTCCTTTTGCCAACATTGCACATGGCTGCAATAGTATAATTGCCACCAAAACCGCTTTGAAATTGGCAGATTATGTGGTAACCGAGGCTGGCTTTGGGGCCGATTTGGGTGCAGAAAAGTTTATGGATATCAAATGCCGTCAAGGGCATATTGCGCCGTCGGCCGTGGTGATTGTGGCTACGGTTCGCGCCTTAAAAATGCATGGCGGCGTTGAGAAAGATAAATTATCGGAAGAAAACTTACTGGCACTTGATGAAGGTTTTGAAAACCTGAGAGTGCATATTGAAAATATGCAAAAATTCGGTGTTCCCGTGGCGGTCGCCATCAATAAGTTTGCCACGGATACCGAGCAAGAATTGATGTATTTGAAACAAAAGACAGAAGGAATGGGCATTCGGGCTGTGATTTGCGAAGGCTGGGAAAAAGGCGGCTTGGGCGTCAAAAGTTTAGCCGAAGTTGTGATAAGGCTGTGTGATGAACCAAACGAGTTTCATTATTTATATCAAGATGAAGAACCGCTTGAAGATAAAATCAGCAAAATCGCCAAGGAGATTTATCGTGCCAAATATGCCGATTTTTCAGAGATTGCTCTCAAAAAGTTGGAAGCCTTTGGTAAAAGGGGCTATGACAAGCTCTGTGTATGCATTGCCAAAACGCAAAACTCCATCTCGCATGACAAGGCTTTAAGAAATGCGCCGCATGATTATGTTTTGCCGATACGAGATGTTTCCCTGTCGGCCGGAGCCGGATTTGTGGTGGCTTACGCCGGCAGTATTGTTGATATGCCGGGACTGCCGGAATTTCCTGCCGCGGAAAATATAGATATTGATGATGACGGCAAAATAAGCGGTTTGTTTTAAGGTGTAAAAATTGACTGTGGATAACTCTTAAAGCTGAACTTTAATATTTAAAAATCAAAAAAAATAATATACACTCTGTGCGATGATTGTTGTTATGGGAATGACAGCAATCATCGTGTATTGGGGAAAACAAAAAAAAACTAGGGAATATATTTATGTCAAATCAACAAGTTGATAAACAAAATCAGCAAAAAAACACATCTCTTCCCGGCTTCATGTCAGAAATGAGCAAGATTAATTATGCGGAAGAGCCGCAAGGCAATAGCTGGCTGGCCAACAACCTGACACGGTTGATGATTGGCATATCGGTTTTGTGGTTTATCATTGTTTTGATATATATTACCCAGTTTTTTGGTTGGTCAAACCTGTTTTTGATGATGCCTGACGAGTTCGGCGGATTCTTAGCCGGTGTCACTTTGCCTTTGGCGATTATATGGGTGGTTATGGCCTATATAGACCGCGGCACAAGTTTTAAAAACGAGGCCAAATTTTTGCGCGCTTATATGAACCAACTTGTTTATCCTGAGGAAGGCGGCGCACAAACGGCAAAAGCCATGGCCGACGCCATTCGCTCGCAAGTGGTTGAGCTGCAAGAGGTGACCAAGCATGCCATGCAACAAACGGAGATCATCAAAAAAGAACTCGGTGCCAGAGTAAACGATTTTGCCAAATTGGTTGATACATTGGATAACTATTCTTCACACACAATTGTGGAGTTGACCGACGGTGTTAAGACTTTGGTTGAAAATTTTGACTATGTTACGACAAGAGCCCAAGCTTCAACCGAGGCCTTTAAGGGATATATCAGTGATTTTTCTTCATCAGCGGCCAATATGGAACAAAACAGCAAGTCTTTAACGGAAAGACTATTGCCCAAGATTCAAGAGCTGAATCAATCGACCCAAATGTTTCAGAGCATATTGGAAGGAAACGCCAACAAAATCAGCAAAGCCAACCAAGCCATGGCCGATTTTGGTGATTTAACGGTAAAAAGTGTGGAAAACATTGCCAATTTGTTAGATACGCAAACATCAAAGCTGGAGCAGGCGGCACAAGGAGCCGTTGAGATTTGTGATGATATATCACAAAAAATTGACGGTAGCGTTAATAAGATTGAAACGGTTTTAAACAGCCAAACCCAAACGGTTGAGAACTATCTGGGCAAGATTGATGAAACGGCGGAAGGTTTAAGTGACAAATTTGCCGCCCAAAGCAAGTTCTTGTCATCAGAGGTGGAAAAAGTGGCTTCCCGTGCCAATATCATTGCCGAAACGGTTGGTATGCAGGTTCAATCTTTGGAAGGCATATCGGAAAAGATTAGCGAAAATGTCAAAACGGTAGAGAAGAACATTTCCGAAAGCAAAAACAATGTTGAATTTTTGTCAGAAAAAATTATCAAAGATTTAAGTGATGTTGTAAGCAAAGGAGAGGTGAGCACCTCAAGATTGTCGGCAATGTCAGAACAAAACATTGCCAATGCCAAGGCTGTTGCTGCAGATATTGATGCTCATAGTGAGAACCTGCAAAAAATCAGCGATGGTATAATGCTCAACTTCAAGCTTCTGATGCAAGAGTTCAAAAACAACAACAAAGCTTTGCAAGAGCAAACAGATGTCTCTCAAAGTAAGCTGGCAGAAGTAACGGATGTGGTAAGAAAGAATATAGATAATCTGCACGAGGCCAGCTCTCTGGTTGTGGCACAAAGCAAGGTCGGAGAAACAGCAATTGTTCAACAGCAAAGCAATATTGAAGATATGGTCAAGAAGATAGATGCCATTAAAGCAGAGCTAAAATATCAGATAGATGAGTTGACACGTTCTTCTGCCTTTATGAGCCATGAAGCCGGCAACACGGTAGAACAACTGAAAAAACAAATGGCCGAAGTTTTGGAAATATCAAATAATATTGTTTCCAAAACACAAATGGTGAATAATGGTTTAAGCGAGCAAGCCGGAGCCTTTGACAGCAAGGCCGATCAAGCTTTGGGCAAGGTTGTGCGTATGGAAAGCATCTTAAACAACCAATCTCAAGAGTTGGAAAAACTTATCAAATCCATAGGAGAGCGTTCGGTTGTTGTGGCAGATACGTTGGAAAAACATGCGGCAAATGTCAATATTGCAACATCAAATTCGGAAACCAGCTTGCAAAAGATAAACGATTCTTTTGCTGTCCAGAACGAGAATATGAACAAGATTACGCAAGAAACCATCAAATATGTGGCTGACATGATTCAGACGATGGATGAAAAAGCAGAAAATATCAGCTTGTTGTTCAAACAACAGGAAAATGAATTTTTCGGCATTTGCGACCGTTTAACCGAAAACACCGATACCATGGGCGACACATTGAAAAAACAAGTTTCGGTCATTGAGCAAAGTGCAGACAAGGTCTTTTCAAGAATGACCTTGCTTGAAGAAGATGTGAACAAGCGCGTAGATATGGTTGTGGCCAACACGGTGAAGTCGATTGACAAGTTGGCAGAGGTCAACCAATCAATTTCGGTTCAAAACAATGATGTCAGCAAGTTCATTCAAGAGATAACAGATAAACTGGCGCTGATATCAGGCACCTTCAGAGACAATTTCCAAGTTTTCAATGACACGGTTAAGGATTTGACCTTAAGTTCAGATGAGTTTACATCATCGATAATAGCAAATTGTGACAAGATTAACGAAGCCAACCAAAATATGGTGCAAGAAAGCAAGAATGCAGTTGCAGCTTTGGATAGTCATGCCCAGAATATCGATTCTGTATTGAACAAAACCATCAGCCAAACAGATATGATAAGAGAAAGTTTTGAGCATCAGAACGAAACCTTGTCAGACATTGCCAACACGGTTGCAGCTCAAACCAGGTTGGGTGAGGCTTCTTTGGCCCAACAATACAAATATTTGTCAGATGCCTCAACCGAGGTTGCGCAGCGCGTCAATGAGATTAATAAGAACCTGAAAGACGGCACCGAAAATATTTTGGAAAACTCAGCCAAAATTGCTTACGAGTTCAACACACTCGGGGACAGATTGTTAAAGGTTAATGAAGATATTAACAAATCTTCGCGCGATTCTATAAAGAATGTTGAGAAGATGAATTTGTCTTTGAGCCAATTGGCAGATGATTTCAATGCGCATATTAATAAGTCTAGTGCAAAGATTGCATCTTCAATGAGCGATTATGAGAAATACATTGCCAACTTCAATACGGTTACGGCAGAGGCCAGCAGCGGCGTGTTTGAGATAAATAATCTGATATCGTCGCAAAGTGATAAGATGATAAAAATTTCAGAAGACACCAAACAGCTGGTTGAGTGTTTTAACACGGTTTTGAATGATACATCGGTTCAATTGTCAAATCGCGCCAACATGGCATATGACAAGGTCAAAGGTTTGGGAGAAAACTTAAAAACATTGAGCTTGCAAATGGAAGAAGCTTCCAAGATGACCACAACCAACTTTGAAAATTCGGGCAACAAATTGCGTGCTGCCGTCACGGAGATTGCGGCCAATGCCGAAAGAATATCCAATGACATTCGTTCATCTGGAGAAGTTTTCTTAAAACAATCGGGTGTGTTGGTTGCTGCCGGAGATGATACGTTGAAAAAAGTGACGGATGTGATGACCGTGCTCAATGACAGCAGTTCCGAGTTTGCCTTAAAAGGAGACGAGCTGATAAAGAAAACGGTTGCTTTCAGCGATGTTATCGGCAAACAGATAAAAACCATTACCGATACCACGCAGAAAGCAGAAAGAAATATATCAGATTTGGAAAGCCGCTATGAAAATGTTCAGCTAGATACATTTTTGAAAGATGCTTCATATATTATAGAAAAGTTGGAAACCACGGCTGTTGACATCAACCGCATTTTCAACCCGGATACGGAAGAAGAAATCTGGAAAAAATATTATAACGGAGACACTTCTGCCTTTGTGCGCTATCTGGCAAAGAACATGAGCAAGCAGCAGGTTTTGGAAATCAGAAAGCTTTATGAAAAGAATATGGACTTTAGAAATATGGTCAACAAATATTTGAGTGACTTTGATGTTTTGTTAACCAGAGCCAAAACCAACGAACGCGCCGGAATTTTGCTTTCGGTTATAACAGGGGCAGATATCGGTAAGATATATTATATTTTGGCCCGTGCTTTGGATAAGTTCAATTAATGAGATAGAAGATGGTAGATGCAGCAAACAAACTGAGTGGATTATATGCGAGTTTGACCTCGCAGATAGAAACATCCGTCCGCAATATCAAAGAAAAGGGGACCGAAAGTTTTGCCGCATCAACATCTGCACCGGCCGAAAAAGAAACCGGACAAGTTTCCTTTGGTTATTCTTATGGATATTTGGAGCCCAATGTTGCCTATAATATCCATAAGATATCCTCAGAGATGGAAAAAGAGGAAAAGCTGAAAGACAAACAGGCTTTTAACGAGCAGGTCAATGAGGAAAAAGAAAAAAATCAACAAACACAGGAAACCGCAGAAAGCCTAGGTATAAGCTTTTATGAAGAACTGAGTTTTGCCTCAAAATTAGATAGCAGAGCGGCAGCACAAATTTATCAAAAAAATGATTTAAGCGGATATTCGGAAATTCCCATTCTTTTCGGGGGGCAAAATTACACGCAATATGAGCCGCAATATGTTGCCGGTGTTTATGATTTTGTATATAACATCAATCAAGAACAAAGCGGTGATATAGAATATATGTATAAATATAATAAGTCATATGATTATAGGGTCTGATGAAAATACTAAATTTTGACAGCAAAGTTTTTTTAGCGCCGATGGCCGGCATAACAGATAGACCGATGCGTGCGCTGGTCAAAAGTTTCGGCGGTGGGCAAATGGTTTCGGAAATGGTTGCCGTCAATGCCGTGCAAAGAAAAAATCCCAAAAGTTATAAAATTGCCGATGTCAGAGGGGAAGATTATCCTGTGGTGGTGCAATTGGTTGGTGGTGAACCTGAGCTTTTTGCAGAAGTTTGTCCTTTGGTGGAAGAACTGGGTGCTTGCTCCATAGATATAAACATGGGCTGCCCGGTCAAAAAAATTGTGAATAACAATTCCGGCTCATATTTAATGAAAGATATGTCAAGGGCAGAAAAAATCATTCAAACCGCAGTCAAATCGACCAAGTTGCCAGTGAGCGTCAAATTCCGCAAAGGCTGGGACAACAACCATGTTAATGCGGTTGAGTTTGCTAAGATGTGTGAAGCAAGCGGCGCCTCATATATCACGATTCACGGTCGAACGAGGAGCGATTTTTATGCCGGAGAGGCCGATTGGCAAATCATCAAAGAAGTCAAACAAGCGGTCAAAATACCTGTGGTCGGCAACGGCGATATCAAGACGGCATATGATGCCAAACGCATGATAACAGAGACGGGGGTAGATGCGGTTATGGTTGGAAGAGCCGCGCTGGGAGCCCCATGGCTGATATCGGAAATTGATGCATATTTGCAAAGGGGTGAAGAGCCCAAGGAGATAGACATTCAAACAATAAAGAATGCCTTATTAACACATATTAAAGGATTGATTGAATATTATGGAGAAAGATTGGCATTGGGCATATCAAGAAAATATGTTTGCTGGTATTGCAAAAATTGCCGCGATGCGAGAAAGTTCAGAGAAAACTATGTTCGGATAAACAATTTTGCCGATGCTTATCAAGAAATAGACAGATATTTTAACGGGTTGGAAGAGAAACAATAAGGAAAACATCATGAAAATCATTGTTTGCGGAGCAGGTTCGGTCGGAAGAAGCATCGTTAGCTATTTGGTCAAAGGTAATAATGATGTTATTGTGATAGATAACAACCAAAAACATCTTGATTCTTTGGCGCAAGAGTTTGATGTTTTGCCGGTGCTTGGTTCGGCAGCATATCCAAGTGTTTTGGAAAAAGCAGATGCGGCGCATGCCCGTTTGTTGATCGCCGCCACAGATGATGATGCGGTCAATTTGGTGGCCTGTTCCGTAGCGCAATATCTGTTTAATATTCCGAGAAAAATTGCACGTGTTAATTCTTTTGAATATAGAAATCCGCTATGGGCAACCTTGTATGGAGATGAAAAAATACCTGTAGATTTGCTGATATCCCCGGAAGAGGAGATAGGTAAATATGTCTATAACATGCTCAAAATTCCTGGTTCATCAGAGGCGCTGTCGCTGCTAGGCGGCAAGATGTATTTGATTGCTTTCAAACTGCCGGAAAACAGCCCGTTTGTAAAAGTTCCGCTGTTAAATCTAAAACAAGTTGATGAAGAAATTGATGTTGAGGTGGTGTGCATCAACCGCAACGGAAAAATCTTTATTCCCTATAAGAGCGATGTTTTGGAATCAGGTGATGAAATATATGTTCTGACGGCAAAAGAAAAAATAAGCCAGACCATGTCATCTTTCGGGGCAGATTTTTCCGCCATAGAAAAGCTGATTGTTTTTGGCGGCAATGAAATTTCACGCACCATTGGCCAGTTGATAGAAAAAGATGACAACATTCTGAGCTGCAAAATTGTAGAAGAAAATGCGGCCTTAGCCAATAAAATTGCCAAAGATATGGATGAAACCATAGTCATTCAGGGAGAAATGCTGAGTGACAAAATTTTGAGCGAAGCGGGAATATACAATGCCGATGCCACCGTTGCCGTCACCTCGGAAGATGAAGATAATTTGCTGGCATCGCTCTTGGCCAAAAAATGCGGCGTCAAAAATACATTAGCACTGATAAATTCGCCGTCATACAATAGTTTGGTTGAGATTATCGGCAACAATTTGCTGGTGGACAGATCTTCTGTTACCATTGCGCAAATATTGCAGGAGCTGCGCATAACAAATGTCAAAAATGCCTATCCTTTGGGGCGTGGTTTTGCCGAAATTTGGGAGTTTTATATTGATGAAAATTGCAAAATAAACGGTTTAACGGTCAAAGATTTAGAGCTTCCGGCCAGCAGCAAAATTTGTGCGGTTCAGAGAGAAGATGAGATTATGTTTGCATCAGATTCTTTTGCTTTGCAAACCGGGGATACCATAATCATATATGTAGATTCTGCCTCAATCCGCAAATTGGAAAAAATATTGGACTAATCAAGACTGGAAATTTGATTTTATATACAATCAAGACTTTACTAATAAAAAAATGTGGTTAAAATAAACAAAAAAAATAAAATAATAAGGAAAAAAACATGACACAAAATGTTCAAGATGATTTTTTAAATAACATCCGCCAAAACAAAATTTCAGTCACCGTATTTTTGGTCAACGGTGTAAAATTGCAAGGAATAATAACTTGGTTTGATAGTTTTTCATTGTTGTTGCGCCGTGATGGACATACACAATTGATATACAAACACGCCATTTCAACCATTATGCCGAGCACTGCGGTTGATGTTGAGCTGGAAGAAGAAAAGTCAGAAGAATAATTTTGCAAGACTTTCAAGAACAAAGAAAAAATTCAAAAGCCTGTGTTCTTTTTCCGCAAGTGAGCGGAAAAGAGTTTTCATTGTCGCCGGAATCAAGGCTTGAGGAAGCAGTGCGTCTGGCGCAAGCCATATGGCTTGATGTGGCTTGGGCAGAGATAATCAAGGTCAGAGAGATAAAACCGGCCATTTTTTTTGGCAACGGTGTTTTGGAAAAAATCAGCCAAAAGATTTCCGAAGAAAATATTGAGTTATTAATCATAGATTCTGCCTTAACGCCGATTCAGCAAAGAAATTTGGAAAAAAAACTCAAAATCAAGGTCATTGATCGCACGGCCCTGATATTGGAGATTTTCGGTGAAAGGGCAAACACTAGAGAGGGCAATTTGCAAGTTGAGCTGGCGCATTTAACCTATCAGCGCAGCCGCTTGGTCAGGAGCTGGACACACTTGGAAAGACAACGCGGCGGTGCCGGCTTTTTGGGCGGCCCCGGCGAAACGCAGATTGAGTTGGACAGAAGAATAATTGATGATAAAATCGTGCGTATCAAAAAAGAGCTGGAAAAAGTCAAGCGCACGAGAGAATTGCAGCGCGGTTCCAGAAAAAAAGTTCCTTACCCGATTGTGGCTCTGGTTGGATATACCAACGCCGGAAAATCAAGCTGGTTCAATTATTTAACCAAAGCCGGTGTCTTTGCCAAAGATTTGCTTTTTGCCACGTTGGATCCAACCATGAGAAAAATCCGTCTGCCATCTGGCAAAGAGATAATTTTGTCAGACACGGTCGGCTTTATTTCGGATTTGCCGCATGAACTGGTTATGTCTTTTCGCGCCACATTGGAAGAAGTTTTATCAGCCGACATTGTGGTCCATGTCAGAGATTTATCCAACCCCAATTATCAAGAACAAGGGCAAGATGTTTTGAATGTGCTGAAAAAACTTGGCTTGGAACATATTGAAAATAAAGATAATTATATTGAGCTTTGGAACAAGGTAGATATTTTGTCGCCGGAAGAAAGAGCTTTTGTTGAAGCAAACGCCAAAAGGTTTTCCAATATCATTGCCACGTCGGCGCAAACGGGAGAAGGGGCAGATGCTTTTTTGCAGATGTTGGATAAAAAACTTTCTGCCAAAGAAAAAATGATAGAGGTCAAGATTCCGTCTTCAGCCGGCAAAGACATTGCCTGGATATATAAAAATTCAGAGGTTATATCCATAGAGAATAAGGAAGAATATCAGTTAATCAGAGCTAAAATAAGCCCGGTCAATCAAGAAAAATTGAACAAAAAATATAAAATAAAAATCTTTCCCGAGGTTGTAATTTAGAGAGAAAAGCATACATAAAAAAACAGCATAATTTTCAAAAAACGGAGTATGATTTATGAAAAAATATTTTTTATCGGTAGTGTTGTTTTTAATGGCCTGCAACACCAATGGTGCCATATTATATCAAGAAAATTTGGAAAAATGGGTCGGCATGCCCGAGCCGGCGCTTTATGATTCATGGGGGCAGCCAAACGCGGTTTGGAATATTGATCCGCAGACCAAAGTCGTTACCTATATCACCAGCCAAAACTTGCCGATAAACGGCGATACAGACCCTTATAATGGTGTTGGGGTTGCAGAAAATGGTCTTTTTCAAGATGATTTCGGTGAAAATTTGTGGGATGATCAAAATGCCATGTATTATTGCAAAACCTCATTTACCATCACCAACGGTGTGGTTGTAAATTACAATTTTAATGGCGATGATTGCATAATGCCGGTAAAATTTTAATGGTGGAATTTCAAGACTTATCATTAGAAATAAAAGACAAATATCAGATTTGTTATCAAGCCGGTGCACAAAAAAGCTCAGATACAAGTTTTATAAATTTATGGGCATGGCAAGAAAAATATCAAACCCAAGTGGCGTTTGATAAGGATTTATGTTGGCTAAAATTTGGAAAAGAGAGTGAAAAGGTCTATGGCTCCCCGCAAGGAGATTGGCAAAAGCCGGATTGGAACAAAGCCTTAAAAACACAATTTTCCAAAGGCGCCAGGTTTGTTCATATCCCGGAAAAATTGTTAAATATCATCAAAAAACAATATCAAGGTGATTTGATGGTTGAAGAAGACCGCGATAATTGGGAATATTTATACCATATCTCGGATTTAATTGCTCTTTCGGGAGAAATATATAGAAACCAGCGCAAATTATCCAATCAATTCATTCAAAAAGGCTATGAGATTGAAGAGATAAATGAACAAAATTTGCAAGAGGTCAGATTTTTTCAACAACAGTGGCTGTCTCAACCACAAGTTAAAGAAAAAACAGATTTATTGCAAAATGAAAATAAGGCAATTGACAAAGTTTTGGCCGGTTGGAAAATATTTCAACCGCAAATATTCGGCATTTTGTTAAAACAAGACGGTAAGACGGTCGGTTATACCATTGCCGAAAAACAAGATGCCGATACGTTGATTATTCATTTTGAAAAAGCGCTTTATGAGGTGCGTGGTGCATATCCGGCGCTCAACCGCATCACCTTGCAAAACAATGCCGAATATAAAATTGTCAATCGGGAGCAAGATTTAGGCTTGGAAGGTTTAAGACGAGCAAAAATGGAGTATAATCCATTCGGTTTTATAAAAAAATATAACTTCACGTTATTATAGGTTATTCAATTTGTTATGGCGAACAATGAGCCCTTTGCGCAAATTTTTGGCTTTGGCGGTGCCGGCATTGAGCTCCAGAACGGCTTTTGTTTTTGCCGGAGAATAAACCAAATCTTCAGAAAGAGGCGGCACATTTTCAACAATACCGCTGATTTTGTTGTTTTCATCAATAAAAATCATATCCAAGGGAATATAAGTGTTTTTCATCCAAAAGGCGGTATTCCTGGGTGATGGAAAAACAAAAATCATACCGTTTTCTTCGGGCATGGATTTCCGATACATTAAGCCTGTGGCCATTTCGTCATTAGATAGGGCAGTTTCTACATTAAAAGCAATTTGTTTTTTGCCGCTGCCGATATAAAGAGGAGAGAGCTCGCGCACGGGGTTTTTATCTGTTTCAAAACAAGCCGTGATAAAAAACAACAAAACCGGCAAAACAAAAATTTTTTTCATGAACTTAATCCTTGGCATTAATTTTTTTAGGTTTCCACGGAGAAACAAAAACCGGCCCGCGCTGAGAAAGTCTGATTCGGCTGTTGTTTTTGAAAGGAGCCGGCTCATCCTGGGCAAATTTTTCCAGTTGAGAAATATCAACGGCGGCAATTTCTTTGTTTTTGAAGCAATTTTTAAAAGCCTCGGTTTGCAAAACTTCGTCACGCAAATCAAGCAAAGGTTTTTGAGCAAATTGCTGCGCCGTATTTTGCATAAAAGGATGGAGCTTATCGGCAAGTTTTACCGGCGGCATAAAAGGGTGCCCATTGGCAAAAATTTTTAAAAGGTTGGGCTCAAAAAAACCTTTTTCAGAAACCAAAAACATGGCCGGAAACAAAACCTCGTCAGGGTGCAGTTTCAAATAAGACATTTGTGCCAAAAAAAGCAGGTGATGGAGTTTTTCATCTTCCAAATGCAGGTGGTTGTTTTCAGCATATTGCAAAAACCAATAAGCGGCATCAACGGCAGAAGCAAGGGCAAATTTTTTCATATCAAGCGTCCCGAAAAAAATCAAACTAAAATGATTATACAAAAAAAAGCATAAAACAAAAATGATAAAAATTGCTTGTTAATTATTTTTTTGCTCTTGTTTTATGACGGAGAATATTATATCAATAAAAAGAATTAATTCAAAAACAAATTAATATGGGATAAATGCAATGAAAGCGCTTCAAGAGATAAAAAAATATTGCGGTATAATCGGTATTGCCGCCATACTGAGTTCATGCAGCTCAGCAGTTTTTCCCGATGTTATAGAAGATGAAGAAGACACCATTGTTAATGATAATGGTGAAGACAGCTCTTTTGTCGGTCACAAAAGCAAAAAGATTGAGCTTTCCATGCCGGAAGAAGGAGAAAGCCTGAAAGCCGATGACAAAAACGTGGCCTATGATGAAGAACGGCCGGATATTCCTTTTGCCGCCAAAACCAAGCCGGTGAAAAAAGAAGAGCTCAAAGCCAATAAGAAAGAAGCAGAAAAGCAGTTATCTGAAAACAAAGCTGCCAAACAAGACAAACCGGCAGAAAAAGTTGCAATTCCGGCCAAAAAAGATGTCATTGTGCCTCAAGTTACCGCTGTGGAAGAAAACACGGTTCCGAGCGTGAGCTATCGGTTAGATACGTTTTATTTCAACAACGGCAGTTCATCACTGGATTCTCAATATAATAAGCAGATTCGCAATATTGTAAAATTGGCAAAATCAAAAAAGAATGCCATTGTTATTGTGAAGGGTTATGCCTCAAGCCGCACCCGCAACACAGATCCCGTGAGCCACAAGCTGGCTAATTTCAAGGTATCTCAAGCCAGAGCGCAAAGTGTGGCCAAGGCTTTGATGAGCTATGGTCTTTCAGCAGACAAAATCCAAACCGAGGCGTTATCTGATTCCATGCCGGCATATCAAGAGGTCATGCCCGAAGGCGAGCGTTTGAACCGCCGTGCCGAAGTTTATATCATGTATTAATCAAGGTTTGATATAAGTGGAAGACGTTTCTGACAACGAAAAATCATTGGGAGGCAACCTTTGGAAGGTTGCCTCTGTCAATGAGCGTTTGGCAGAAAACATTGCACAAAAATATCATCTCCCGTATTTAGTTTCCAAAATATTGGTTTTGCGCGGCGTAGGGGTAGATGATGTCCCAAATTTCATCACACCCAAGCTCCAGACTTTGCTGCCGGATCCTTCTTGCTTAAAAGATATGGACAAGGCGGCGCAAAGGATTGCCGAGGCCATAATAAACAAAGAAAAAATTGCCATTATTGGGGATTATGATGTTGACGGAGCCACCTCATCATCTGTTTTGCGTTTATACTTGGAAGCCGTCGGCATCAATCCCGAGATTCACATTCCGGACCGTGAAGAAGGCTATGGCCCGAGCAAACAAGCCATAGATTCATTTTTGGCCATGGGAATAAATTTTGTCATCACCACAGATTGCGGCACCAGTGCTTTTGAAACCTTTGAATATGCCAAAGAAAAAAATGTGGAAGTCATTGTGCTGGATCACCATGAGGCAGAGGTGCGGTTGCCGCCGGCATATGCCATTGTCAACCCCAAACGCCTGGATGAAGATTGCCCGGTTGAATATCTGAAATATATGGCTGCGGTAGGCGTGGTTTTCATGGCCATTGTGGCGGTCAATCGAGAGCTGCGTAAAAAAGGCTTTTTCACGCCTGAAAGGCCGGAGCCAAATTTACTGCAGTGGCTGGATTTGGTTGCGCTCGGCACGGTGTGTGATGTTGTGCCGCTTAAAGGGGTGAACAGGGCTTTTGTCCGCCAAGGGTTAAAAGTCATGTCTCGGCGCACCAACCCCGGCATCAAAGCCCTTGTTGACAAAGCCGGTATAACCGAGGCTCCCACGGCTTTCCATTTGGGATATGTTTTGGGCCCGAGAATCAATGCCTGCGGTCGTGTCGGAGATTCGGCATTTGGCAATAAATTGCTCTGTATCAAAGATGAAAATCAGGCCAAATTGCTGGCAGATAAGTTGACAGAGTTCAACGAGCAAAGAAAAGAAATTGAAAACTATGTCTTGTTAAATGCCATAGAAATATTGGAAGGCACCCCGCAAACATACCCGATTGCATTTGTTTATGGACATGATTGGCATCAAGGCGTGATCGGTATCGTAGCCGGAAAGTTAAAAGAAAGATACAATCTGCCGTCTTTTGTCATGTCTATAGAGGCAGACGAGGTCAAAGGTTCGGCACGCTCCATTCCGCAGGTTGACTTGGGCGCATTAATCATTTCGGCCAAAGAAAAAGGCTTATTGACCAAAGGCGGCGGCCACACCATGGCGGCGGGTTTTTCGTTAAATGAAGATAAGCTTGAGGCTTTTAGAGATTTTGTCGGGCAATATGTGAGTGAAAAAATCGGCCAAGAAGCCATCACTCCGGTGATAGATATTGACGGTGAGTTGGACTTGTCCGGCGCCACGGTAGATTTGGCCGAGAGTTTATCTCAGCTGGAGCCTTTCGGCTCGGGCAATGCCGAACCTAAAATTATGTTGCATCGGGTAAAGATAAACAAAGCGTCCATCATCGGCAGCGGGCATGTGCGCTGTTTTTTGGGCTCGGATCACGGAGGTTCGCTCAAGGCAATTGCTTTTCGTGTGGCGGATAATGACATTGGCCAAGCCATGCTCAATGCTAAGGGCGAGTTTTTTGACGTTGTCGGAATTTTGAGAAAAGACAATTGGCAAGGGCGCAATTCGGTGCAATTTATCATAGAAGATATCAAGAGGTGCTAAATGGGAAAAAACAATCAGGTTAAGCAAAGAGCCAAACATATCAAAAAAATCAGATTAGAGCGGGAAAGAGCTGTTTTTATGAAAGTCGGAGCCAAAATCAGGGCTTATTTGTTCACGGGAATTTTGGTCACGGCGCCGGTTGCCATCACTTTTTATATGGCCTATAAGTTCATCTTTTGGGTAGACGGCATGGTTGGTAAAATGATGCCGCCGCAAGTAAGAGAGTATCTGATAATGTATGATATCCCGATGATTCCGGGGTTGGGTTTGGTGATATTGATAGCAACGCTCATATTTGTCGGCATGTTTGCCGCCGGTTTTTTAGGCAAATTTTTCATGCGGTTAGGTGAGTGGATTGTCTATAAGCTCCCCGTAATATCGAGTGTATATTCGCTGTTAAAACAAGTGTTTGAAACATTTCTCTCCAACAAAACGCAATCTTTCAGCAAGGTTGTCATGTTGGAATATCCGCGCAAAGGTATCTGGATTTTGGGCTTTGTCAGTTCAGATACCAAAGGAGAGGTGAAAAACCAGTTTGGAGAGGAGATGTTGAATATCTTCATTCCGACCACGCCGAACCCCACATCGGGCTTTTTAATATTTGTTCCCAAAAAAGACACGATTGAGCTGAACATGACGGTGGAAGAGGGGTTGAAGTTTGTCATTTCTTGCGGAATTGTCGAACCTGGAGAAGAAAAAAACAAAAAGAAATAAATTTTTGTTATTTTTGAAAGAAAAAGCTTGATTATTTGACAAGAGTATTTTATACAAACACTAGTTTTGATAATGCGGCCATGGCGGAATTGGTAGACGCGTAACGTTGAGGTCGTTATGGGAGATATCCCGTGGAAGTTCAAGTCTTCTTGGCCGCACCAATTCAAAACCAAACACGCCCGCCAAACAGACTGCGGGTTTTTTTATGAGCTTTTTTTAAGGAGGTAACATGAGCAAAAGCAAGAAACAAGTTGTTATACTTCCCAAAAAAAGAAAGTTTAATAAGAAGAAAAAACAGCATGATCAGTTTTTGGGCCTTGGCCCCAAGATGGTCAGTTCCGTCATCAAAGCCTTAGATAAAGACAATATCAAACACATACGCAAAATAGCCGACGGCCTGAGCGAATATGAGCTGGCTCGTTTGCTTGAAGCTCTTGACAACGAGCAACGTCTGCGTTTGTTGGAAATTTTGGGAGATAAGGTCAATCCCGATGTGTTTCCTGAGTTAAACGAGGTTGTTCAAGAGCAGATTATTGACAATTTGGATGAAGATCAGGTCGTCAAAATTGTCAATGAGCTGGATTCTGAAGATGCGGTAGAAATTTTGGAGCATATGGATGATGATGAGCAAGCGCAAATCATCAACCGTTTGGACCCGGAGTTAAAATATCAGGTCAAGTCATCATTTTCCTACCCGGAAGATTCGGCCGGGCGTATCATGTCGCGAGATTTTGTGGCCGTGCCGGATAGCTGGAGCGTAAAAGAAGCCAGGGAGTTTTTGCTGAAAGACCAAGACCTGCCGGATGAGTTTTATGAAATATTCATCACCGATTCTTTATATCACCCGGTTGGACAAATCAGCCTTGACAAGCTGATTCGCTCCAAACCGACGGAGCAGTTGAGCAACATCATGGACGGAGAAGTCTGCCCGATAGATGCTTATACCGACCAAGAAGAAGTGGCGCACATGTTTAGAGAATATGGCTGGATGTCAGCCATGGTGGTTGACAATAAGGGACGTTTGGTCGGCACCATCACGGTAGATGATGTGGTTCACATTGTGCATGAAGAAGCCAGTGAAGATATCATGCACTTGTCAGGAACCGAGGAAGGAGATGTTTATAAATCCGTTTTCAGCATTTTCCGTTCTCGTTCTGTTTGGCTGATAACAAACTTATTTGCCACCATATTGGCATCATATGTGGTCAAAGGTTTTCAAGACATCATAGCCGAAGTGTCCACCTTGGCGGTTTTGATGCCGATTGTGGCCTCCATGGGCGGCACAACGGGACAGCAGACATTGGCGGTTGTGGTCAGAGCCTTGGCCACCAAAGAATTGACGGCACGAAACACTCTTAAAGTAATAGGTAAAGAATTTACCGTAGGTATTTGTAATGGTGCATTATTTGCTGCGTTAATCTGGGGCGTAACACATATCATGTTTCCAGATAAAATCATGATTAGCAATATCATAGCCGTGGCCATGATGTGCAACCTGACAATTGCAGGTTTGGCCGGGATATTGATTCCGCTGACCTTAAACAAGTTAAAGATAGATCCGGCGGTATCTTCCGGCGTGTTTTTGATAGCCATGACAGATTCCGGCGGCTTTTTCATCTTTTTGGGTTTGGCCAAAATTTTTCTGTTTTGAAATAAATATGTATATTTTGCAGTTAAAACTTTCTATATAAGAAAAAAAAGATTATGATAGAAAGAATTTTTTAATAGATTGGAGCTAAAATATGATATTAGGGTTAAGCATAGCCGTGGTCGTTTTTGCACTGGACCAACTGAGCAAATATTATGTTATGGAGCATGTTGTCAATGAATATGGCGTCATAACATTTACCTCGTTTTTCAACCTGGTCAGAGCATGGAACACGGGTGTGAGCTTTTCTATGTTTAATAATTATGGACAATTGGGCGTGATCATGTTATCACTGAGCGCAATCATAATTGTTGGCTTTTTATGCTATTGGCTGTATAAAGAAAAAAATATTTTAACGCAAGTTTCACTGGGCTTTATAATCGGCGGTGCTTTGGGTAATGTTGTAGACAGAATCCAAAGAGGTGCGGTGTTTGACTTTTTAGATTTTCATTTAGGAGATCATCATTGGCCGGCCTTCAATTTGGCAGATAGTTTCATCTGCATCGGCGCAACGATTATCATTGTTCAAAGTTTGTTTTTTACAAATAAAAAAGAGGAAGATAGAAAATGAAAAAAGAAGTTTTGGTGGTTATGGCGTCAGCATTGATGCTGGCTTCATGCGGAAATGTCACCAAAGAAAAATTGGGCTTGAATAAACAAGCTCCGAACGAGTTTATGGTATCAACCAAGGCCCCGTTGACCATGCCGCCTTCGGCAAACCTCAACCCGGTTACGCCGGCGCCTTCGGTTCAGCCCAAAATTGTTTTAAACAACGTGACCACGGAAGAGGCCGCTTTTGTTAAAAAATTCACACAAACATCAACCATTGCCCGAATAGATGAAATCAGCAATGCCATTGACAAAGAGTTGAGCCGTTTGGGAAACAACGGATAATTCCGCGCATATGAAAAATTTTGTTAAAATAAGTCTTCTTGTGCTTTTTTTGCTTTGCTTTAGCCCTGATATGGCTAAAGCAAAACTTTTTGGTGCACAAAATTTTCATCTATCCAATGGTTTGGAAGTTGTGGTGATAGAAAATCACAAAGCGCCGATTATCAAATGCATGCTGTGGTATAAGGCCGGAGCCGTGGATGAGGCGGAAGGCAAGGGCGGTTCGGCTCATTTGTTGGAACATTTAATGTTTCGCGGCACCAAGAAAGTGAGCGGAGAAGAGTTTGACCGCCTGTTAAAGCAAAACGGTGTGGAGAGCAACGCTTTCACCTCACTTGACTTTACGGCATATCATCACAATGCAGACATCTCCAAATTAGAGCTGGTTCTGGCTCTTGAAGCCGACCGTATGGAAAATCTGCAAATTTCGGATAAAAATTTTGCTCTAGAGCGCGATATTGTTTATCAAGAAAGAAAACAAATGGTAGACAACAATCCCTCGGCAACTTTTTTTGAAGCCTATCGCAACTTGTTGTGGCAGGAACACCCCTATCATCGGCCGGTGAGCGGCACTTCGGCTGAAATCAAAGCCCTCACCAAATCAGATATTGAAAATTTTTATCACAAATATTATCAGCCCAATAATGCCGTTTTGGTTTTGTCGGGAGATATAGACCTGCAAACGGCCAAACTTTTGGCAGAAAAATATTTTGGCAAAATAGAAAACAAAACAAAAGTTGCAAAAACATCTTTTCCAAGCTTGGCAAACAACCGGCAAGCAGAGCTCAAAATGAGTTTGCCGCAAATCACAAGTGAAAGATTGGTCAAAACATATGTGGCACCGTCATATAATACGGAAAAAACAGCCATATATGCTTTAAGCATTTTTTCCAAATATTTAGGTGACGGAGAAACCTCAGAATTATATAAAGATTTGGTTTTAGATAAAAAACTGGCTTTGAGCGTTAGTTCCGCTTATGATTATACGGCGCGGAGCTATGGTTTGTTTCAAATCTCGGCATTGCCGGCAGAAGGGGTTTCTGCCCAAGAATTGAGCCAAGCGGTGGATGAGGCCGTGTCAAAAGCGGTGCAAAATATGAGCTTGGATAAAATCAACAACACCAAAGACAAAATGCTCTCCGGTTTGGTTTATCTACTGGACAACCCATTTGATGCGGCGGAAACGGTTGGTGCCATGACAGCTGCCGGCATGAGCATAAAAGATATTGAAAATTTGGCTCAAAACATCAAATCTGTCACTTATCAAGAAGTCAAAACCGCGGCGCAAAATCTGTTCTCTCAGTCAGGAGAAGTCAAAGGTATATTAAGCCCGCAAGGAGCAAACTAAATGTCATATCGTCGTCGCACAAAATCTTCCGGCTGGTTTTTGAAGCTTATTCTTTGTGTTGCCATAGGCTATGGCCTATATGCCGGCGGTCGTTTTTTGTGGCAAAGAAAAACCATTTTTAATGCAGAAGAGATTCTTTCGCAATCTGTTTTGCAAGAAAAAAACTTTGCACATCGGCCGATAGAGGTTGTTTCTCCAAAATACAAAATCAAGGCCTATCTGTTGGAAGAAAAAAGCAACCCGATAATCAGTTTGAGCTTTATGTTCAAAGGTTCGGGCTATGCCGCGGATGATGAAAACAAACAAGGAATTTCAAACGTGGTTGCCGCCGTGCTTACGGAAGGCACGGCAAATTTGGACAGTCAAGCTTTCAAAGAACTTTTGGAAAACAAAGCCATTGGCATTTCTTTTTCAGCTTCTGTGGATGATTTTTCAGGAGCCTTAGTCACCACCTCAAAAAACAAACAAGAAGCTTTCAAACTTTTGCAGGATATTTTTGTTCAACCGCGCTTTGCCGCAGAAGATTTAAGCCGCATAAAGAACCAAATGCAAAAGGCCCTGTTGTTGCAAAAAGAGCACCCGCAAAGTAAATTGCGTTTGGCAACTTTGCAATATGTATACGGACCGCATGCCTATGGACGCAACCCTTTGGGGCGGGCAGAAGACATTGCCGCATTGAGCCGAAAAGATTTGCAACAATATATGCAAACCCACATGGCACAAAATAACCTGTTGGTCGGCGCCGCGGGAGATATCACGCCCGAAGAGCTGGAAACCGTGTTAGATGAGGTTTTTGGAGTTTTGCCCAAAACATCGGCCCTCAATTTTGTCAGAAAAGCCAAGCCAGATTTTGATAGGGGAGAAAAAAATATAGACTATCCGGCAGCAGGTCAAAACATATCTGCTTTTGCGGCACAAGGCGTGGCACGCACGGCAGCAGATTTTTATCCGCTCTATATTGCCAACCACATTTTTGGCGGTTCGGGCTTGAGTTCGCGCTTGTCCAAAGCGGCAAGGGAAGAAAAGGGCTTAACTTACAGCATATATTCATATCTGTCTTTGGCAGACAATTCTCCGCTGATTCAAGGGGGATTTTCCTCCACGCCGGATAAGTTTGCCGAAGTTAAAAACATTTTTGCACAAGAATGGAACAAGTTTGGCAAATATGGTGCCAGTAAAGAAGAGATAGCCGAAGCCAAAAATTATCTCATTTCATCATATAATTTGCGCTTTTCCTCCATTTCAAATTTGTCGGACATACTTTTATATATGCAAAAAGACAATTTAGGATTAGATTTTTTACAAGAAAGAAATAATAATATAAAAAAGGTTAGTGATAAAGAAATCAATGACGTTGCCGCAAAATATTACCAAGCGGATAAATACATCTTGGTCAATATCGGCAACTTTGCACAAAACTAAGGAGAAATAAAAAAATGACAAGTGCGGTAAACAAGCTGAGAGCATGGAAAAGATTGGAACGCCATGCCAAGAAAATAAAAAAAATTGAGATGCGCGATTTGTTTGAAGAAGACAACAAGCGCGCCTCCAAGTTCAGCTTGCAATTAGAATCAATGCTTTTTGACTATTCCAAAAACAGAATAACGGAAAAAACAATAGCCTATTTGTTAAAATTAGCTCAAGTTCGCGGTGTGGAAGAAAAAATCAAACAAATGTTTGAAGGCGATAAAATCAACTTCACCGAGCACCGTGCCGTTTTGCATACGGCTTTGCGCAACAGAGAAAATACGCCGGTTTTTGTTGATGGTAAAAATGTCATGCCGCAGATTAACGAGGTTTTGGCCAAAATGCGCAAGTTTTCCGAGGCGGTTCGTCTGGGCAAATTTGTCGGCCAAACCGGCAAAAGACTGACCGATATCGTCAACATCGGCATTGGCGGGTCGGACCTGGGGCCTGTTATGGTCAACGAGGCTTTAAAGAGATATAAAGCAAAAGATATCAACACTTATTTCATCTCCAACATTGACGGCACGGCCTGTGCTGAGGTTTTGAACAAACTCAACCCTGAAACCACGTTGTTTATTGTGGCTTCCAAAACCTTTACCACCATTGAAACTTTGACCAATGCCAAAACCTGCCGCAAATGGCTGGTTGATGCTTTGGGTGAGCATGCCGTAGCCAAACACTTTGTGGCTTTGTCCACCAATACTCAAAAGGTTAAAGAGTTTGGTATTGATACCGAAAATATGTTTGAGTTTTGGGACTTTGTCGGCGGCAGATATTCCGTTTGGTCGGCCATCGGCTTGTCCATTGCCATTGCCATCGGCATGGATAATTTTGAAAAATTTTTGGAAGGGGCCCACACCATGGATGTGCACTTCCGCCATACCGATTTAGCGCATAATATCCCGGTGATGTTGGCTCTGGTCGGCATTTGGAATAACAACTTTTTGGGCCTGCGCAGCCAAGCCATTGTGCCCTATGACCAATATTTACGCTTGCTTCCGGCATATCTGCAACAGCTGGAAATGGAAAGCAACGGCAAGTTTGTCAGTGCCGAGAATGAGTTTGTCAAATATAACACCGGGGCTGTGATTTTCGGTGGCGCCGGAACAGATGTTCAACACTCATTCTTCCAAATGTTGCACCAAGGCACCACCCCGATTCCGGTTGACTTCATCATTCCGGCCATTTCACATAATGAGATCGGCGCTCATCACGAGATTTTGATTGCCAATGTTTTGGCTCAGGCCGAGGCTTTGATGAAAGGCAAAACCGTGAAAGAAGCTGCCGAAGAAATGGCCAAAGCCGGCAAAGATAAAGATGAAATCAACTTCATGAAAAAATATAAGAGCTTTCCCGGCAACAACCCGAGCAACACCATCATCTGCAAAAAGATTGACCCATATACTTTGGGTATGTTGGTGGCCATGTATGAGCACAAAGTTTTTGTTCAAGGTGTGATATGGGATATCAACTCGTTTGACCAGTTTGGAGTGGAGTTGGGCAAAAAAATGGCTTTGGACATTTTGCCCGAGCTGCAGGACAATGCCTCATCAATTGGTCATGACAGTTCAACCGCAGCCTTAATCAGATACATCAAAAACTTAAGAAAGTAAAAATATGGACATCAGAATCTTACCGTCAAACCTCGTCAATCAAATCGCCGCCGGCGAAGTGATTGAACGTCCGGCCTCGGTCATCAAAGAGTTGGTAGAAAACTCAATCGATGCCGGCGCCACGTCAATTGAGGTGACCTTGGTTGATGGCGGTAAGAGTCTGATGATTGTCTCCGACAACGGCATGGGTATGTCGCCCGATGAGCTGGAGCTGGCGGTGGAAAGACACGCCACTTCCAAACTGCCGGATGACAATCTGTTCAACATCAACTTCTTGGGCTTCCGCGGCGAGGCTTTGCCTTCCATTGCTTCCGTGTCGAGGTTGAGTATCACCTCACGCCCGCAAGGTGCCGACAGCGCTTGGAAAATAGAGGTCAACGGCGGGGTTAAGAACAAACCCGTTCCGGCTTCTCATCCTTTTGGTACCCGCATTGAGGTGAGGGATTTGTTTTATGCCACTCCGGCCAGATTAAAGTTTTTGAAAGCCGCCGTTTCGGAAACAAACGCCTGCGTGGATATTTTAACCCGCATTGCCATGGCCAACCCGCATATTTCTTTTTATCTGAAAGACGGTGAGAAAAAGAAGTTGAGCCTGAATGCCGAGCAGGGCGAGCTTTTTGACGCAAGGTTAAAGCGCTTGTCAGAGGTTATGGGCAAAGATTTTGCCGAAAACTCGGTCTTGATAGATGCCAAAAGAGATAATTTGCACATCTCGGGTTATGTCAGCCTGCCGACCTTGAACAAGGCCAATTCGCTGTCGCAATATCTGTTTGTCAACAATCGCCCGGTGCGAGATAAGTTGCTGTTAGGGGCAATTAAGGGCGCATATATGGACGTTTTGGCAAGTAACCGCTATCCGCTGTGTGCTTTGTTTTTTGATATTGATCCGGCTTATGTTGATGTTAACGTGCATCCGGCCAAGGCCGAAGTGCGCTTTTATGACAATGCCTTGGTCAGAGGACTGCTGGTCAGTGCTATCCGTAATGCTTTGACCACCGCCAGCCGCCGTTCTTCCAACACGTTGGATATTAATGAATTTGTCCATGACACCATTCCCGATTTCGGCGTGCCGCAACAAGAGGAAAATCAGCAAAAAATTGCGGTTGAAGCTTTTGATTTAAAAGAGCACAATCCGCAAAGCGCGTTGCGTCCGCTCGGGTTTAATTTTCAATCGGCCGTCATCAGACCGCAGCCGCACCGTCAGGCCGATTTACCCGATTTGGAAAGAAAATTTTCGGTTAAAGTCGAGGCGCCCGAAACTTATGAGAATCTACCGGTAGCCGAAAGCGGCCCTTTGGGGATTCCCAAAGCCCAGTTTCATAATACTTATATCATCTCGCAAACCGAAGACAGCATTGTCATCATTGACCAACACGCTTCGCATGAGCGCATTGTCATGGAGCGTATGAAAGCCAATTTGCAAAAAAACGGGCGTTTGGCATCACAAATGTTGTTGATTCCTGAGGTTGTCGACTTGGACGGCTCAGCCAAAGAGCGCATTTTGAGCTTGACCGCAGAGCTCAACCAGCTCGGCTTGGTGCTGGAAGAGTTCGGCACCACGGCAGTGATTGTGCGTGAAGTTCCGGCCTTGATAAAAGATTGCAATGTCAAACAGCTGATAACCGATTTGGCGGATGAAGCTGCCGAATGGGGCGGCGAATATGCCTTGAGTGACAAATTGCACCATATCTGCGCCACATTTGCCTGCCATGGTTCGGTCAGGGCAGGGCGCGCCTTGAATTTTGATGAGATGAACCGCCTTCTGCGTGATATGGAAAAAACCGACCATTCCGGCCAATGCAACCACGGCCGCCCAACCTATATCGAGCTCAAACTCAAAGATATTGAAAAACTTTTTAACCGTCGCTAGAACTTAGAGGTTTTTATACATATTCCAAGTGGAAGAGATGATGTTTTCCAGGCTGGAATGTGTGGCCTCCCAGCCCAAAACTTCTTTGGCTTTGTCGGCTTTGGCCGTCAATTCGGCCGGATCACCGGGGCGACGCGGCGCAAATTCATAAGCAATTTTTTTGCCGATAACCTCTTGTGTTTTGTTCACCATCTCCAAAACCGAGCTGCCGACCGAGGTGCCCAAGTTTAAGATTTGGCTTTCGCCGCCTTTGTCCAAATATTCCAGAGCCAAGGCGTGCGCCGAACCCAAATCTGTCACATGAATATAGTCACGAATGCAGGTGCCGTCGCGGGTGGGGTAGTCATTGCCGAAAATTTTGAGCTTATCTCTTTTGCCGATGGCGGCTTCCATCACAATCGGCAACAGGTTTTGCGGGTTTTCTTCCAAACCTTTAACATCGCCTTCTTCATCATAGCCCACGGCGTTGAAATAGCGCAAAGAAACAAATTTGATGCCTTTGAGCTGGTCATACCATTTCAAAAAACGCTCGGTTTCCAGCTTGGTGAAACCGTAAAAATTAATGGGGTTAACAGGGTGATTCTCATCCAGCGGCAAATATTGCGGCATGCCGTAAACCGCGGCGGAAGAAGAAAAAATCGCCTTGTTCACGTTGGCTTCCACCATGGCATTCAAGACATTAATCACGCCGTTGATGTTGTTGAAAGCATATTTCATCGGGTTGAGCATAGATTCGCCCACGGCTTTTTTGCCGGCGAGCAGCACGATTCCGTCCACATTTTGCTTGAGTGCGGCCAGAATCTGCTCATAGTTCAAAATATCTCCTTCAATAAATTTGGCTTGAGGAAACAAATTGAGCTTTGTGCCGGTGGAAAGGTTGTCAAATACGGTCACTTTCATATTGCGTTTGAGCAAAGCTTTCACCACATGAGAACCAATATATCCGGCACCGCCGATAACCAAAATATGCATCTTTTTTCTCCTTATTAAAATTTATGGAAATAATAAATCCCAAAAAGTAAAAATTATCTTTATTGACAACAAAAAAGAGCAATGATAAAAGCGCTCCTGCAACGATAAACAACAAGGAAAACTTTCATGACGCAGAACATTTTTTGCGGCATAGATTTTGGCACGTCCAACTCATCTATTGCCGTGGCAAGCCGCACGCAAAAGCCGCAGCTGATTGCCGTTGAAGGTGAACATATCACCATTCCTTCCGCCATATTTTATCAGAAAAACAGCTCAGAACCAAGTTTTGGGCGTCTGGCCATGCAAAAATATATGGACGGTGAAGAGGGGCGCCTGATGCGTTCCTTAAAACGCGTTTTGGGCACGGATTTAATGGAAACCGGCACGATTTTAAATGGAAAGTCGGTCAAATTTGAAAATATATTGGCCCAATTTATCAACTATCTGAAAAACAAAGCAGAAAAACAAATCGGAGCAGAAATAAAAAAAGTGGTGATGGGGCGCCCGGTCCATTTTCGCGATAACGATTCCAAAGGTGATGCCAAAGCGCAAAATCAGCTGCAAGAAGTGGCTCAAAAAGCCGGATTTGAAGAAATATCATTTCAATTTGAGCCGATAGCCGCAGCTTATGCACATGAAGAGCATATTGAGGGCGAAAAACTTGCCTGTGTGATAGATATCGGCGGCGGCACGTCAGATTTCAGCATCATTCGCTTAGGCGAAAAGGTGAAAAACAAAACCAACCGCCAAGAAGATATTTTGGCCAACACCGGCGTCAGAATAGGTGGCAATGACTTTGATAAAGACTTGTCCATGCAGACATTTATGCCAAAATTAGGCTATAAAACAACCTATGGCACCAAGAACTTGTTTGTGCCGAGCTCGCAATATTTTGATATGGCCGAGTGGAGCAAAATCAATTTTGCCTATAATTATCAAAACTTAAAAATCATCAAAAATACGTTGGTCGAGGCGCATGAGCCCCAAAAATACGCGCGCTTGCTAGAGGTTTATGAAAATAAACTCGGGCATCGTCTTCTGGCGGAAGCTGAAAATAGCAAAATCAATTTAACCAAGCAACAGACAGATGAAAAAGTCTTGAGCTTTATTTCCGACAAACCGCGCATTATCAGCAGGCAGGAAGATTTTAATCAAGCCATATCTGAAGATTTTGCAAAAATTGAGAAAACGGTTGTAGATTGTCTCAAACAAGCCAATGTTCAAAAACAAGATATCAATTTACTGATTTTGACCGGCGGTTCAACCGAAATTCCTGTTATCAAAACACAGCTGCGCTGCCTTTTCCCACAAGCTGAAATCTCGGAAGAAAACAAGCTCGCCTCGGTTGGCTATGGTTTGGCTTGTGATGCTGTCAAAAAATTTTAAAATTTTTTTTAGGCAAGGGGTGTTTTTTTCATTTTAGTGATTATATCACATTCCGTAATGGTTATTTTCATCTGATTTATAAACAACTAACATTAGAAAAAAAGAATTGTTGACAATCTAATTATAGTTGCTAATATTAAATCGTCTCAATTAGAGATAATTGATTACAGGAGTTTTATAAATGAAAAAATATTTATTATTAGCCGGTGTGGCTTCTATTATGAGTTTTAACGCTAACGCTATGGAAATGAAACCATACGTTGGTTTGGATTATGTTTATTCAATGATGGATACAGATAAGTTGGACGGAGTAACAGCCGTTGAAGAAGATTTGAATGCATATGCCATCAATGCTGGTGTTAGAATGCACAAAAACTTCGGTGTTGAAGCTTTCTTCCAACAAACAGAAGAAGGCAAAAAACATCACGGTGATCTGAAAGTCAAAGACAAATATCATGCTTATGGCTTGGATTTGATGGGTTACATGCCTTTGGGTTGTGATGAAAAAGTTGAGCTTTTGGGTTCTTTGGGTATGGGTTATTATGATACCGAAGTTAAAGCTGAAGGCAAAGGCATAAGAGAAAAAGCAACTGACGATGGTTGGGGCTGGAGACTTGGTGCCGGTGCTCAATACAACTTCACCGAAAACATGGCTGCTCGTGTAATGGTTCGCTATGCCGATGTTGATGTCGACGGAATTGACAACATTGTTGACTTGACAGCAGGTGTTAGATACAGCTTCTAATAATAAATTAAGGCTGAAAAAAAGAGGGCAGATAATGCCCTCTTTTTTTTGATGACAAATTGTTTTTTTATAGTAGAATATAATAGATTTTCAAACAATTAGAGGAGAAAATCTATGGCAGAGCTGATAAAGGCAAGAAAAACGGCTGCAATCAAACTTCCCAAAGGTGAGTTTAGCCCCAACCAAAAAGAGGCCTTGTATAGTCTGATAGAAAGTATCGGGCAAGATAATTTTGATTCTTCTCATCTGAAAAAAGCCATAGAATATCAACATTGGGATAAAGCTTTCAAAAATTGGGATTGGTTATCGGGGAATAGTAAAGATATTTCCGTGATAAAACAAAGGGCTAAGGAAATCAGCTTGTTCTTTGGTGATTTGAATTAAAAAACTGCAAAATTTTCTTAACGTCGACCTTACTTTTTGGGCAAGCCCATCGGCATACTTACGTCTGCCTAAAAGCTACGGTTCAAACTCTTCCCCCAGAGTTCGAACCTCTGCACGAGGCTTTAAACAAAAAAAAAAGACCTTATTTTCGTAAGGTCGTTTTTACTTAAATGGCGGAGAGGCAGAGATTCGAACTCTGGGTGGGGTCGCCCCCACGACGGTTTTCAAGACCGCTGCATTAAACCGCTCTGCCACCTCTCCATGGTGTCGCCGTTTACTGACAAACTTTTTACTGAAAACTTTATAAAAGGTCAAGCACTTTTTTGCATATTGCATATTTTTTTTATAATGAACCGAGATGCCGATTTGATAAAAGAAAAAAAACAGTTAATTTAACTTCTCTTATTAATGATTTCTAAAGCAATTTCTGAATATTTTAAAACAAATAAAAAGGAATGGAGAGGCAAAGTTGTTTTTATTGCGTTTATTGAGTTTAACGGCATTTTTATTGTTTAGCACTTCGGCTTGTGCTTCAACGGCCAAAAACGGCGCGCCGCAAGAATATTTAACCTGGCTTGATGGCTTGAAAAAAGAAATGTCGGAAAGAGGAATCTCGCAAAAAACATTAGATGAAGTTTATAAAGAAAACTATTATAAACCCAACCCGGAAATTGTGAAAATAGATAGAAAACAAACAGAGTTTGTGCTGACATCTACGGCATATCTCAATCGTGTGGTGAGCAAAACGCGTGTGGAAACGGCACAAAAAAAATATAAAGAACTTTACCCGATTTTAAAACCGATATCAGATAAATATGGCGTTCAGCCACAATACATCATTGCATTTTGGGGCGTAGAAACCAATTTTGGGCAAAATTTCGGCGGCTATGATGTGATTGAGGCTTTGACTACTTTGAGTTATGATAACAGACGGCCGAAATTTTTCAAAGAAGAGCTTTATCAGGCTTTGAAGATTATTGATAAATGGCAAATTGACCATACAAAAATGCAGGGCTCTTGGGCCGGTGCCATGGGCAATTTTCAGTTCATGCCCTCAACCTTTAATGCCTATGCGGTTGATTATAACGGCGATAATCAGATAGATATATGGTATTCGTTTGAAGATGCAGCAGCCTCGGCCGCCAACTATTTATCAAAAATTGGTTGGGATAAGAACAATGAATGGGGCCAAGAGGTGACGCTGCCGTGGAATTTTGACTTCAAAAACAGCGGCAGAAATGTCAAAAAGACCATAAAAGCATGGAAAAAACTTGGAATAAAAGCTGTTAAAGGACAAAAACTGCCTCAAAATCAAAAACTGATGGCGTCAATCATTGCGCCGGAGGGAAAAAAAGGCAAAGCATATTTGGTGCTGAATAATTATAACAAGATAATGACTTGGAATCGCTCAGGAAATTATGCTTTGGCCGTCGGCATTTTGGCCGATTATGTAAAAAGCGGCAAAAAATGGCAAAAATTTCAAGAAAATCCGGCTCTGCGGTTGAGAACGGACGATATTTTGGAAATTCAAACTTTTATCAACAATTTGGGCTGGTTTGATGATAAGTTGGATGAAGATGGAATGTTGGGGGCAAAAACCAGAGCTGCCATCAAAGAAGTGCAAAAGAAAGCCAACATGACGCAAGATGGCTATCCAGATGCGGTTTTGCTGGACAGAATAAAGCAATATGACGCGGATATAGGGTTTGCCATTCCCGTTCCGCCGAAAAAATTACACAAGCCGATGTAAATGAGCTTTACGAATGATAAAAAAAAGTTTAGATTATCCGCAAGATTTTATGTATGAAATGGAATTGATGAATGAGTTTTAAAAAATATAGATTTTTAGCCGCTTTGGCAACCATCACCTTGTTTTTGACATCCTGCGCCGGAGATCGCTTGGACCTATATTCGCAGTCGGCGGCCATCAGCGGCAAAGGCGGAAGCTACAAGGTCGGTAAACCTTATAAAATTGCCGGACAGTGGTATTATCCGGCTGAAGATTATGACTATGAAGAGATTGGCACGGCTTCTTGGTATGGCGAAGATTTTCACGCCAAATATACGGCCAATGGCGAAATTTATGATATGAATACACTGACGGCGGCACACAGAACTTTGCCTTTGCCGTCCATTGTTCGGGTAACCAACCTGGAAAACGGCCGTTCGCTTGTTTTGCGTGTGAACGACCGCGGGCCTTTTGCCAAAAACCGCATTATTGATATTTCTAAAAGAGGAGCACAATTGTTAGGTTTTCAAGCTCAAGGCACGGCCAAAGTTAAGGTCGAGATTTTGGAAAAAGAAAGCCGTGCGCTAAAAGCAGCTTTGACCGGGGAAAAAACGCCGACATATGCTTCTTCATCAGATAGCAAAAAGGGAAAAATCATCACCATTCCCAAAAAGCCGGTAAGCGCTTATCCAAACTATGCCTCGACCCAAAGCAGCCAAGCTCAAAGCGGATCATATTTTATACAGGCCGGTTCTTTTTCCAATAAAAGTATGGCAGAAAACTTAAAAAGACAATTGGAAAGATATGGCCAAATCAACATTACACCGGCAGATGTTAACGGAAGCCGCTTTTATCGGGTTCGTGTCGGACCGTTTTATGGCAAGACGGATGCTAACATTGCCTTGCTCAAGATAAAAGATGCCGGCTTGTCTGATGCCAAAGTTATTGTAGAATAATAAACATAAGGAAAAAAGAAAAATGTTGTCAAAAAGCAAATTATATATCTCAACCATGATTGTTTCAGGTTTTGTTTTGGGCTTGGCGCACTCGGCTCAAGCCATTGAGACCAAAGCCAAAAATATGATATTGATGGATTATGATACAGGACAATATTTGTATGAAAAAGATGCTCAAAGAATGATTCCTCCGGCATCAATGAGCAAGTTGATGACCATTTACATTATCTTTTCCAAGCTCAAAGACGGCTCTTTGAGTGAAGACGATGTTTTCACCGTGAGTGAAAATGCTTGGAGAAAAGGCGGCGCAGCGAGCGGAAGCTCGACCATGTTTTTGAACATTAAAGAAAAAGTTCGGGTTGGAGATTTGCTTCAAGGTATCATCATTCAATCGGGCAATGATGCTTGCATCGTGGCGGCCGAAAACATTGCCGGTTCGGAAGAAGATTTTGCCAAGATGATGAACGCCACTGCCAAAAGACTTGGCATGAACAATTCTTCTTTTGCCAATGCCACGGGATGGCCACACCCGGATCAGAGAATGTCGGTTGAAGATTTGGCCATTTTGGCGCGAGCCATTATCAAAGAATTTCCTGAATATTATTACCTGTTTTCTGAGAAGAACTATACACACAACAACATTCGCCAGGGCAACCGCAACCCATTGTTATACAGCATGCCGGAAGCAGATGGTCTGAAAACGGGGCACACTGAAGAAGCAGGCTTTTGCTTGACAGGGTCAGCCAAAAGAGGAGACAGAAGATTGATCAGTGTGATGAGCGGTCTTTCTTCCAACAAGGAACGCTCGGAAGAAGCAGAAAAGATAATGAACTGGGGTTTCCGCGAATTTGACAATTATAAGGTGTTAAGCCAAGGCCAAAAGGTTGCGGAAGTGCCGGTTTGGTTTGGTGAAGAAAAGCAAGTTGATCTTCTTGTCAATGAAGATTTGGTCAGCACCATCAAAAAGAACAAAGCACAAAAGGTAAAATTGACGGCAGTTTATGATAAGCCGGTCAAAGCGCCCATTGCTCAAGGGGACAAATTGGGTTTTGTGCGTGTTGAAATTCCGGGCCAGCCGGTCAAAGAGGTTCCGTTGATTGCGGCCAAAGATGTTAAAAAACTTGGTTGGTTTGGCAAAATGATGGAAAATGTCAAATATTTGTTGTTTGGAGAGGAATAATGGCAAAAAAAGGACGTTTTATCACTTTTGAAGGCGGAGAGGGAACGGGAAAATCGACCCAGATTAAGCTCTTGTCCGAATATTTGCAGCAAAAAGGGATAGACGTCTTAACCTCCAAAGAACCGGGAGGAACGGAAGTCGGGCTTGAATTGCGCCGCATATTGGTCACGGGAGATAAAGACAAAATGGATGCTGTGGCAGAAGCTTTGCTTTATTATGCTGACAGAAGAATCCACATGACCAAAAAAGTTTGGCCGGCGTTGGAAGAAGGAAAATGGGTTTTAAGTGACCGTTTTGCCGATTCAACCGTAGCTTATCAATATTATGGCTACAATAAGCGGGTGCCATATCAAACTTTGGAAAATTTGTATAAATTAACGGTAGGAGATTTTAAGCCGGACCTGACGGTTTTGTTGGATATTGACCCCAAGATCGGGTTGGCGCGCTCTCTTGACAAGGCCGGACACATGAGTGTTAAAGAGACCAGACATGAGAGCAGGGGCTTGGAATTTCATAACAATTTAAGACAAGGATATTTAGAAATGGCGCAAAAAGAGCCGGAAAGATTTTTGGTTTTTGACGCCGATAAAAGCATAGAAGAATTGCATGAAGAAATATGCCGCGCAATATCCGAAAGGTTTGAAATCTGCTGATGGAAGAAAGTGATAATCAAAATTTATCTCCGCGAAACAACAATTTTCTGATTGGTTTTGAGGAAGAAGAAAAGTTTTTGTTAGAAGCCTGGAAAAAAAACACGCTGCACAATTCTTGGCTCTTTTCCGGCGTGGAAGGAATAGGCAAGGCCTCTCTGGCTTATAAATTTGCCAAGTTTGTGCTTTTTGCCGATGAAAAAGATAAAGATAAATATACATCTTTGGATATTCCGCCGCAAAGTGCCGTTAACAACCTGGTTTCAAACAATGCGCACCCGGATTTGAAAATAATTGAGAGAGATTATATTGAAGCAGATAAAAAAAAGATAATCAAAGCCATCAAAGACGGAGAACAGCTGGCTCAAGAAGACTTGAAAGAGCTGAAAAAATCGGCCAATATAAAAGTGGACGAGGTTAGAACGATAAATGAGTTTTTATCCAAACGCTCCGGCAATGATGGTTGGCGCGTGGTTATAATTGACAGTATTGATGATATGAACACCTCAAGTGCCAATGCCATATTAAAGACGCTGGAAGAGCCGCCGCATAAGGCTCTGATGCTTTTGATAAGCCATAATCCGAACCGCTTGCTGCCAACCATAAAGTCAAGATGTGCCAAGCTGAATTTGAAGCCGTTATCGGAAGAAAACGTGGCCAGTTTGTTAAGAAGATATCGGCCGAATATGTCCGAAAAAGAGATAAAAGAACTGACGCCGTTATCTTCAGGCAGCATTGGCAAGGCGTTGTTATATGCCGATAATGATGCCTTGGAGGTTTATCATCGTTTGAGCCAAATTATTTATGAAAAAGAAAAATTTGCCTTAAGCGATTTGCTCGAATTTTGCAACACATACAGCGCAGATGAAGAGAGCTATGCTTTGGTGCAAGAGTTGATATTAAAGTTTATTGCAGAGAACATAGAGCAAGTGTCAGATATAAACGAGTTTGCCAAGAGTTGGGAAGAGACAATAAAAATTTTTAATGAAACGGCAGCCTTAAACTTGGATAAGAAACAAGCGCTGATGAATATAATAATAAATTTGACAAAGAGGATGTAAGATGCTGGTAGACAGTCATTGTCATTTAAGTTATGACGATTTTGCCGAAGATTTTGACGAAATGATAGAACGGGCCAAAGAAAACGGGGTCACGACCATGCTCAACGCCGGGAATAATATCGGCGAAATTGAAGAGCAGTTGGCCTTGTCGGAAAAATATCCGTTTATATACACGGCAGTTGGCGTGCATCCGCACAATGCTTCGGAATATGAAGATATCAAAGTGCAAGACTTTATCAAATGGACAACCCACAAAAAGATTGTGGCAATTGGCGAGTGCGGTTTGGACTACTATTATGACTATTCGCCCAAAGATGTGCAGATAAAAGTTTTCAGAGAGCAAATAAAAGCAGCGCAAGAAACGGGCCTGCCGTTGATAATTCACACACGCGATGCCGATGATGATACAATAAGTATTTTATCGGAAATGTATAAAGACAAACCTTTTTCGGGAGAGATTCATTGTTTTAGTTCTTCCAAAGAGTTGGCAGACTTTGCTTTATCCATTGGGTTTTATATTTCGGCATCGGGAATGATTACGTTTAACAAATCGGGCGATTTGCGCGACATATTTGCTGAAATTCCGTTAGAAAGGATTTTGGTCGAAACGGATTCGCCTTTTTTGGCGCCGGTTCCGCAACGAGGTAAGAGAAATGAGCCGGCTTTTGTATTGCACACGGCAGAAAAATTGGCCCAATTGCGGGGAATAAGTTTGGATAAGCTGGCAGAAATCACATCAAACAATTTTTTCAAACTTTTTAGAAAAGCCAGCGATAAAGGGAGATATGAGTATTAATGTCTAAGGTCATTATTTTAGGAGCGGGCGCGGCCCCGGGCGTTCCGTCATTGAGTTGCGGCTGGGGAAATTGCAACCCGGAAAATAAGAAAAACATTCGCACCCGCACGGATACATATGTTGAGATAAACGATACCAAGTTTTTGATAGATACATCGCCGGATATCAGACAACATCTGATAGACAATAAAATCAGATACATAGACGCGGTTTTATATACGCATGCACATGCCGATCATTTGCACGGAATTGATGACCTGCGAGAAATAACGCGTATTAGGCTGCATGATGCCTATATGGAGCATGGCGAAACGGCATATCATCATGGAATATACAATTTTGAGGGCTTGGATAAAATCGGCGATTTGAGCATTCAATGTTATGCGGCCAAAGAAACGGCAAAAAGCATACGGCGAAGCTTTCCCTATTTGGTAAATTCGGTTTTCTCCAAAAAGAAAAATGTTTTTTATACGCCGAGCTTTAAGATAAACGAGGTAAAAAGAAACCATAGTTTTTATATCAATGATATAAAAATCACGCCGATAAAGCTGTTGGATCATAGTGTTCCGTCAATCGGCTTTGTCTTTAATGATGGCGAGTATGTGCATATTGCCGATTTTAAGACTTTGCCGTCATCAGTGTTTAAGCAAATTAAGGTGCGGCCGAAATTGTTGGTCATTCCGCTGACCACACCTTTTGAGCAAAGAGGACACGCCGGTTTTAAGACGGTTATGAAAATTATAGAAAAAATAAACCCGGAGCGAGCCGTCATCAACCATATGGCAACCGAATGTGATTATGATGAGATAAATGCACAAACGCCCGATTTTGTTGAACCGGCATTTGACGGAATGAAAATTGAATGGTAAAAAAGTAAGGTAAAATAAAAATAAGGAAGAAAAAATGTTATGTATTTATCATGTTGCAGACCATGACGGAAAAGGATCTGCCGGAATTGTTAAAAGTGTATATCCCGAGATTGAGTTTTTTGGCCTCAATCATGATATGGAAGTTCCCTATGAAGAAATACGCAAACATGATAAGATAATTGTTTGCGACATAGCTTTGCCGCTGGATTTTATGTTTGAGTTAAACGAGAGCAAAGACTTTACATGGATAGACCACCATGTTTCCATCATCAAAGAATATGAAGAAGCGGTAAAAAAAGGCAAGCCGGAAATCAAGGGGCTGAGGAGAGTAGGCACGGCGGCCATGTGCCTGACCTGGGAATATTTTTATCCGGGTAAACCTCTGCCGGAAGGAATAAAGCTATTGGGGTTAAATGACTTGTTCAAGCTGGAAGACAAGCGTGTGCGTCCGTTTGAATATGCCATTCAGTCAATGGGGGTGAATCGTCCGCAAGATGAAATTTGGCAAAAGTTGATTAACAACGAGATAGATATTGATGAAACGGTGGCAAAAGGTGAAGCCATTTTATCATGGATAAAAATAAGAAACTATAGATTGGTGCGTTCCATGGCTTTTGAAAGCGAGTTTATGGGCTTGAAGTGTATCTGTGCCAACATGGCGCAAGGCTATTCTGAGTTTTTTGATTCTGTTGAAAATATAGAAGATTATGACATGATGGTCAATTTTTACATGAACAAGAAAAACCAATGGAATTTGTCTTTTTACACGGCCAAAGAAAATGTGGATGTCTCAAAAATTGCCATGAGTTTTGGCGGCGGCGGACATCAGAAGGCCGCAGGAGCATCGAAACTGCCGCAACTGCCGGAGTTTTTGTTGCAAGGAAAACCCGTTGAAAAATAAAAAAAACGCCTCGATTTGAAAAAAAATCGGGGCGTTTTTTTTGTGTTGCATTTATTATCAGAAAAATGGCGCTTTTTAAATTGTTTCCGATTTTGCTAAAATCTTTAGCAAAAAGAGATAAAAAATATATATAAATTCACTAAAAATTGAGAATTTTACTTGAGAAATTTGCAAATTGTTGTAAAATCGCAACGTTAAAAAACAAAATAACAAAAATAATATTTAATTGGAGAATTTTATAATGTCTAAAACTTTAGTTACCACAGCATTACCGTATGTAAACGGCGTGCCGCATTTGGGCCACATGGTTGGTTGTTTGTTACCCTCAGATGTCTATGCGCGTTTCATGCGAATGATGGGTAACGAGGTTTTATATATCGGCGGCACGGATGAGCACGGAACGCCGTCTGAAGTCGGTGCAGCTAAAGAGGGTATCCCGGTTGAAGAATATTGCAATAACTATCACCAACGTCACAAAAAGACCTATGAAGATTTTGAGCTCTCGTTTGATTGTTTCGGCCGCACCAGTTCCGATGAAAATAAGGAGATGGTTTATCATATTTTCAATGCCTTGGATAAAAACGGCATGATTGAGGAAAAAACCATCAAACAAATTTATTCCATTGATGATAAGCGCTTTTTGCCGGATAGATATGTGACAGGCACATGTCCTTATTGCGGTTATGATAAGGCAAGGGGCGACCAGTGTGAAAACTGCACCAAGGTTTTGGACCCGACAGATTTAATCAATCCGCGTTCCACCATTTCCGGCTCCACCAATTTGGAGGTGAGAGAAACCAAACACCTGTTCTTAAATCTGCCCAAAATTGAATCAAAATTGGCCGAATGGATAAAAACCCGCGAACCTTATTGGCCCGATATGGCTTATTCCATTGCACAAAAATGGCTCAAAGAAGGCTTGCAGGAACGCTGCATCACCCGTGATTTGAAATGGGGTTTCCCTGTCAATAAACCGGGCTATGAAGATAAGGTTTTTTATGTTTGGTTTGATGCACCGATTGGTTATATCGGCATCACCAAACATTGGGCCGATGCTAATGGTAAAGATTGGAAAGAATGGTGGTATGGCGCCAAAGATGTGGACTATGTTGAGTTTATGGGCAAAGACAATGTTCCTTTCCATGCCATTTCTTTTCCGGCCACTTTGCTCGGCACCGGCGAACCTTGGACTTTGGTCAAGACCTTGAAAGGTTCCAGCTATTTAACTTATGAAGGCGGCAAATTTTCAAAATCGGAAAAACGCGGCATTTTTGCCGAAGATGCTGTCAAAGAATATCCGGCTGACTATTGGCGCTATTGGCTGATGGCAAACGCGCCGGAAAGCTCGGACAGCTCATTTAGTTTTGACTTGTTTGCAAGTGTTGTTAACAAAGACCTAAACGGCGTTTTGGGTAACTTTGTCTCCCGTGTTTTGAAAATGACGGCTTCAAAAATCGGCGAGGAAGTTCCGGCCGGCGGTGAGGATACGGAACTGGAAGCAAATCTGGCCAAAGTTTTGCAAGAACACGTCAATGACTATTTCAAATATATGAATGAGCTGGAGTTCCGCAAAGCCACCAACGAGTTGCGTGCCATTTGGGTTGAGGGCAACAACTACATTTCCGTAGCCGAGCCCTGGACCGTGATTAAAGAAAATCCGGCGCGAGCCGCCGCCATTTTGCGCACCTGCATCAATCTGATTCGTGTTTTTGCCATTTTGAGTGCACCGATTATGCCCAAAATTGCTGAAGAGATGATGAACAAATTGGGCTTGAGCTTGAAAGATGTCGGCTCAATCAAAGATTTTGACGTAGCCAAAGAAATGAAAGCTCTGCAACCCGGACACAAGTTTACCGTGGGTGAGATTTTGTTTGAAAGAATCACCCCGGAGCGTGTTGAAGAGTTAAAACAAAAATACGGAAGTAAAAAATAATGAGAAAAAAAGAACGGGAAAGATTGAGCGATGGTTTGCGGTTGAAAGGCTGGGGAAAGTTCTTTCATGGGCTTTTTTTGTTCATAACCTTTCCCATTCGCAAACCACTGATTTTTGTTCCGATTTTGATGTTTGCATATCTGGCGCCGACTTTCATGGGCGCCAGACCCTCTGAAGTTCATCTTTGGTATTGGAACAAAATCAAAATGCATACCCAAAATATGGGCAACAGCATCAGCCAAAAAACACAAGAGATGATGCCAAATGTTGATAAGTTCAAAATTTCCATGCCGGATATGAGCTTTTTATCAGGCATGGAAAAAGAGGATGAATATGCCGCTACAAAAGAGCCATATCGTCCGACACGCCAAATGTTTGAGGTTTCAAAATCAGCACCGAGCGTTGTAAATGCTTTGGAAAAAGCACAAAACCAACAGAGCGCACAAGCAGAAAAAGTGCAAACAACGGAGAAAACACCTGTTGCGGCAAGCCCAAAACAAAGCCAAAATAAAAATAAGCTCCCTTTGATCTATACGGATAATCAAGAGCAGGTTATCGGCACGGCAGAAGTGCTTAATGCCAACGAGCTGAGTATAAACGGCAAAAGATATTTTTTGCATGGCATATATGTCAACCCCACAACGGATAAAGGCCGGCAAGCAGAAGAGTTTTTGCGCCGTATCATTGCTCAAAACAAAATAACCTGCACCGTCAGAGCTTATACCTATCAGGGCGTTGGAACCATCATTTGTTCGGTCAACGGAGAAAACATTAACCGTTTATTGGTAAACAGAGGCTATTCTAAAAACGTCGACTTACAATAACATAAGGAAAAAATCATGTGGCAACCTGTTTTTATGATTAGTGGCTACTTTATCGGCATTTTGGGTTTGTCCATGTTGTTTCCGGCGGCGGTAGATATGTATTATACGGGGCAAAATTGGTCTCCGTTTATTTCTTCTGCCATCATATCTTTGTTTATCGGTTTGTCGCTATATTTCGGCAACCGCACAAAAATAGATAAAATATCCATCAGACAAGGTTATCTGATAACCGCCATGAGCTGGCTTTTTCTCACGCTTTTAGCCTCATTGCCCTTTATGCTGACGGGAACGGCAAACGGTTTTGCCGATGCCTTGTTTGAAGCAACATCAGGCATAACCACCACGGGAGCCACCATCATTACAGACTTGGATAAAACACCAAAATCCATATTGTTGTGGCGCTCTTTGCTCAACGGTTTGGGCGGTATCGGTATTGTTATTTTTGCCGTGGCATTGTTGCCGTTTTTAGGCATTGGCGGCATGCAAATTTTCCAAAGAGAAAGCTCAGATTTGAATGAAAAGCTAATGCCGAAAATAAGCTATATTGCCAAGAGGATAATCCTGGTTTATGCGGTTTTGTTGGCCATAACCTTTATTGGGCTTCTCTGGGCCGGCATGGGAAAGTTTGATGCAATAAATCATACTTTGTCTGCGGTTTCAACGGGCGGCTTTTCCACCAAAAACACCTCGGTTGGTTATTTTGACAATGTTTGGGTTGAAATTGTTTTAATGTTTGGCATGATAGCCGGTTCTTTGCCGCTCACCTGGTATCTGATGCTTTTGCAGTTTAAAAAACAAAATTCTTTCCGCAGTGCACAGGTTCCGTTTTTCTTAAAAACCTTGCTGATATACGTGCTGTTCACAACACTTTGGCTCACCTTAAGCAATAGCCAATATCCGTTTTGGAAAGCCTTGCGCTATGCCGCATTTAATGTGGTTTCAATGACCACGGACTGCGGTTTTGTCTCGGTAGATTATATGCAATGGGGCTTGTTTGCCCAAACCATATTTTTGATATTTGCTTTAACCGGAGGTTGTTCCGGCTCAACATCGGGCGGGGTGAAAGCTTTTCGTTGGCAGGTGATTTTTGCTTTTTTGAAAAAATCCATGATTAATATGACAGAGCCAAACCGCGTTCTGCCAATCAAAATCAAAGATATGCCGGTGGATTATAATGTCATCAATTCAGTTTTCATTTTCATATTGGCATTTGGTTTCAGCATTTTGGGTTTGACCGTTTTGGTTGCCATAACGGGGGTAGATTTCACAACGGCTTTAAGTGCCATCATCGGCTGCATCACAAATGCAGGGCCGGGGATCGGAAGTATTATCGGCCCGGCCGGAACATATGCCCCGCTTTCAGATTTTATCAAATATATGTGCGTGATTGCCATGCTTTTGGGGAGATTGGAAGTAATGACAATTTTGGTTGTTTTAACAAGAAATTTCTGGAAAAAATAAACTATTCTTGCTTTTTTAAGTCAGATAGTTCTTTATCAATCTCATCAACCACTTCGGCATGATCATCGGAAACATTGGTGTCTTGTGCCGATTCGGAAGTATCTTCTTCAGAAAAAACAAAGTTGCTTAAGAAGCCTTTATCCTCATTGTCATCTTTTTGCGGCTGAGGAAGGAGGCTGTTTTCCAAAGGAGCATCATTTTGCGTTGAGTCTTGCACAGGAGCATTTTCTGAGTTTTCTGAAGGTGTCGGAGTTTCAAATTCTTTTTCTTTTTCAAAATCTGTATTGATGTTTAGCAAAGATTTCGGTGCCCCGTCTTCAGCCTCAACAGGAGATAAAACGGCAGGAGCTTCATAAACTTCAGCCGGTTTATTGATAGGCTCGGCACTGAGTTCTTTTGTCTCTTCAATGGGTTGCAGCTGAGAAGAAAGGGGAGAATTTGCCTCTTCTTTAGTGGTATCTTCTTCCACGGCAGAGGTTGCCACGGCCGGAGTTAATATTTCTTCTTCCTCAGCATTTTTAAGTTTGTTGTTTTCTTCAAAAGAAGAAGATTTTTTAATCATATCGCGTGCTTTGAGTTCTTCGGCAGACAAAAGCTTTTTGGGGTTGACATCGGTATTGACGCATTTCAAAAGCCACACATCATAAATCGGGTGTTCCACGGGGTTGAGCGCCGGAGAAGAAGAGATCATCCAACCTCTGAAAATATTAACCGGGTTTTCGGTATTATAATTATCAAGCACATCAACAAAGGCAAAATTTTCCGGCGTATCTTCAGGTGGTCTGGTTTTGCAGGCGCGCACCAGAATGGAAAAACTGCCAAAGTTAACGGTTCCGTTGACGGGCACATCAATCACGCTGACACGGCCGGTAATTTTATCCATAGCTTGCATTCTTGCGGTATTGGTGTCAATTTCCGCAGCATGAGCAAAAGTCGGAGCAAGGGATAAAAAGCCGGCCAGTGCAACAGAGTTGAGCAGATATGTCTTATTTGTTTTCTTCATTATTATTATCAGTAACCATAAAGATAATTTCACCGACCATATCTTCCAAAGATTTGAAATCTTTTACTTTGGGCAAGACATCGCCATCGACCAACATTTCTTTAGATTTTCCGGGCTCGATTTTGATAAATTTGTCACCCATCAGGCCGTCACCGACAATGGTTGCCACGCTGTCTTTCGGCAATTTGATATTGGGCAAAATGCTCATCTTAACATCGGCCATATAGTTTTCATCGTCCAAATCAAGACCGATGATGGAGCCCACCTTAATGCCGTTGATTCTGACATCGGAACCGACATTAAGCCCGCCGACTTTCAAAAAATGAGCCGTGACATTATAACCTTTAACCACTTGTAAATCAGAAACCTTAAAAGCAAAATAGAGGAAAAAAGCGGCCACAAACAAGACCACAATACCCATAATCGTTTCAACTGGTTTTTTATTCATCAAACATACTCCTTGCAAGATTCTTATTTTTTATTTTCGGCATTTTTGCGGTTAGATTTACCGATATTAATAATTCTGTCAACCAACTCTTCCAAGACCATAGCGTCTTGAGTATAGGAAAACTCGCCGCCTTGGGGGATATAATCCATAGAGCCGCCGGGTTCGATTTCAATATATTTTTCTCCCATGATGCTGGAGCTGACGATAGAGGCGCTGCTGTCATCGGGGATATTGATTCCTTCTTTAACCTCCAGAGTGAGGATAGCCTTGAAATGGTCATCAAGTTTGGCATTAACCACGCGGCCGATATCCACGCCGGCCATTCTGACTTTGTCGCCCACAAGCAAGCCGTCGGTGCGGTTGAAGCGTGCATCAATGGAATAATAGTTGCCGCTTTCCTTATGGGCCAAAGAGTTTTTGTTCATAACATAAACACAAGCAATCAAAGCAATGACCAAAGCGGTATAGATTCCGACTTTGAGGTGCTTTTCTTCTTCTTTGGTATAAAGTTCTTCTTTCATTTCAGCTCCCAAAACAAATTAATTATATATATAGATAAAGCAAAATAAAAATTTTGTCATCAATCATTTTGAAAAATGAAAATAATTGTTAAAATTTAAAAAAAAGCGGTTAATATAAAAAAGATAAAAACGGAAAGAAAACAGATGATAGTTGTAAAAAGTTTGAGTAAAGCTTATGGAAAACAAAAAGTGGTAGACAATATCAATTTTTGCATTTCCAAAGGGGAGATTGTTGCTTTGTTGGGGCCGAACGGCGCCGGCAAAACTACATTGATGCGGCTGATGACGGGGTTTGTTGAGCCCGATTCCGGCAGTGTGAGTTTTTTTGGAGAGGATATAAAACAAAATAGGCTTAAATGTCTGTCTCAAATGGGTTATGTTCCGGAAACGGGTTTTTTATATGCCGATATGCATGTGTATGACTTTTTAAAGTTTTGTGCCGAGATAAGAAAGCTATCCAAAGCAGATTTTGCACAAAACTTAAAATATGTATTATCCGCGCTTGATTTGAAAAAAGTAATCAACCAAAAAATAGAAACCTTATCCAAAGGCTACAAACGCCGGGTAGGGATTGCCGCGGCCTTAATTCACCGGCCGAAAGTTTTGATATTAGACGAGCCGACAGAAGGGCTTGACCCCAACCAAAAGTTCAAAATTCACAACTTTTTGCAGCAATATGCCAAAGAAGCCATCATCATCATATCTACACATATCATGGAAGAGGTGGAAGCCATGGCACAAAGGGTGATTTTGCTCAATCATGGCAAACTGGTCAAAGACACCACGCCGCAAGAGCTGAAAACCTTGTTTCCCGAAAATAATATTGCCGCATCATTTTACAAAATAACCAACGATTCTGAGGTCATATAATGTCCGCATTTTTGAGCATATATAAAAAAGAGCTTTATACGTTTTTTCAAGGAACAACAGCCTGGATAGTTTTGCTGTCATATATTTTGTTGTCTGCGTTCATAACGGTTTTCATCGGAGGCTTTTTCAGCTTAAATAACAGCGGGCTTTTTTCATATTTTTACTATCAGAATATCATTTTTTTATTTTTGGTTCCGGCGCTGACCATGCGTTTGTGGGCAGAAGAAAGAAAATCCGGCACCATAGAGTTTTTGTTAACACAGCCGCTATCTTTGTTTTCAATTGTGATGGGAAAGTTTTTGGCAGCCTGGAGCCTGTGCCTGATAATGCTCTGTTTCAGCCTGCCGCTGTTGCTATATATGGAATATAATTTCATAACCGATGGTTGGAACATATTTTGGGCATATTTAGGAGCCATTTTGTCTGCCGGAGCCTTGTGTGCTTTTGGCTGTATGATATCATCTTTTTGCAACTCAGCATCCGGGGCATATTTGACCGGGTTTTTGGCCATGTTCTGCCTGATTTTTTTCGATTTTTCAAAAATATATGATTGGATAAACGTTGAAAAAATAAACAATTTTTTTGTCAGCCACGCAGCCTATTATGACAAACATTATATGGATATCATCACCGGGCAAATAAGCTTGGATAATATAATCTATTTTGTGTTGATTATGGTTTTGAGCTTGGTTGTGAACAAAATCAGCATTGAATATAAAAGAAATTAGGAAAAAGCAATGAAAACCAAAGTGATAAAATTTTTAAAAATTTGTTTTGTCGTTCTGTGTTGCCTGATTATATTCATGGCACTGATGAATGTTTTTTCATTGCTTTTTGCAAGTCAAAAACAAGACCTGACATCACAACATAAATACGGAATATCGGAAGAAGGAGAAAAAATAGCTAAAGGGCTGACCACGCCGATAAACATAACTTTATATGCATCAAAAAATTTAGGCGAAGAATATCCCGAACTTGGCGTGCATGAAGAATATCTTTTGCGCTTGCTGGAGGGATATAAAAATTTATCCAAAGGCAAAATAACCTATAACATAAAAAATCCCGAGCCGTTTTCCATCACGCAGGCAGAGGCAAAAAACAAAAAAATAAGATCATTTAAGGATACAAACAATCAATATGATATGTATTACGGTGCCGTGTTCAGCAACGCCGAGGGTAGGCAGGCAACCATACCCTATTTTTCGGTTCAAAGACAAAATTATACCGAATATGACATTTTAAGAAACATTGCAAAATTGGATAAAAGAATCAATCAACGGCTGGGGTTCGTATCCTTTGGCGGAAGTTTGGCAGATAGCCAAATATTCAAAAAAATCAGCGCAGATTATAAAATAGAAGAGATTACCCCGAATACGGATTTCATCCCCTTAAACATCAAAACATTGCTGGTTTATAATCCGCAAAGCCCGAGCAACAATTTTTTATATGCTTTGGATCAATATATCATGCGCGGCGGCAATTTGATATTGCTGATAGATCCATATCCGCAGCATATTATAAACAAATATCCTTATGTCAAAAACAACAAAATAAGTTTGGATGGTTTGCTGAACAAGTTTGGAATTAAATTCAACCCCGATATTGTGGTCACACAATATAAGCCGCAAAACCAATTTGAAAAAACAGATATTTTAAGTTTGAAAATTTCAAAATCGGAGGCAGAGCTCCCGGAATTTGTTGCACCTATTCAAAAAATGTCTTTTCTTTCTGCCGGCGAACTGGTGCAAGAACCGCACCAAGGTTATAAGGCCTATCCGATATTTTTCTTAAACCAACATGCCGGCACACTGCCTGTGCAAGATATCAGACTCAAAGGAGCAGATGTGTCAGAAAATTTCTCTGCAGATGATAAAAAACACGTCATAGGATATTATTTGGAGGGCTATTTTGAGTCATCATATAAAGACAAGCAAGAAAATCAAAAAGCAGATTTTTTAATCGGAAATATAGAAAACTCAAAAATTTTGATTTTGGCAGATACGGATTTTGTGTCAGACGATGCTTGGAATTTAACCACATATGCCAAAGATTCAACCGTATATGATCAAATTCCAACCAATAACAATGCCGATTTCCTGTTGAGTATGATAGATTATATGAACAACAATCAAGACCTGGCAAAAATAGGGGTCAGCTATCTCATGGGGAATGAAAAAAACATAACCGAACAGTTAGCGGAAAATGTATATAACAAATATTTGTCAGAATTTTTACAAAAAACACAGCAAGCCATGGACATAAAGCAAAAAATCAGCCGCCAAATGCAAGATATAATCAGCGGCAACGAAAGCAGCAGCTTGGCAAAAATACAAGAGATTGATGCCGAAAACAGAGAGCTTGCCGTTTTGGCAAACGAGATAAAAGCCTTAAACTATAAACTGCAAAAAGAAACGGGAAATTTGGTCAGCAATATGATTTTATATATTTTTATTTTTGTGCCGATCTGCCTGCTTGGCTTGTGTTTTATCATTTTCAAAATATATGAAAAAATAAGACTTCATAAAATAGAGAGAACCATCAATGAGTAAAAAAACACTTCTGACTTTGTTTTTCTGCGTGGTTGCGGCAGTGTTTGCCGCAATGCTGGTTAACATAGGCATCAACAAGCCCAATGCTTCGGCACCAATCGGCAGCTATCTGTTTGAAAAAAGCAATGAAAAAGGAACGGAAATTTCAAAAATTGTTTTAGAAATTAAAGGCTTAAAAATAACATTGCATTATCAGGATAAATTTTGGCGCGTTACAGAGGCTGATGACTATTTTGCCGACTTGCTTGCCGTCAATAATCTGGTCCAAAGCATAAACAATGCCAAGATAGAAATAGCGGCAGAAGAAAAAAATTTTGCCGAACCGGCGCAAAGCATAAAAATCAAAACTTATGCCGGGGAAGAACTGTTGGATGATGTTACAATCGGCAAAAAACAAAATAATTTTTATTATGCCAAAAAAGCAAATAATCCGAATGTATATTTGGTTTCCGGGGATTTTGATTTGCCAAAGAAACTGCAATATTGGCTGCAGCATCCATTAATCAGTCTTGAAAGCAAAAACATTGAAAGCTTGGTGCAAATCAGCGCCAGCGGAAAACAATTTGCTTTCAATCCATATCGGAAAGATATTTTTTATGATATCAATAACAACAAGGTCGATATCAAAGATCTGACCAACCAATTTTCATGGTTGAGTTATAAAAACGTAAAAAGGACCGCAAATTTTTTATCTCAAGATGAAAAACCGCAAAAGACAATTATATTAAAGATTGCAACCGGTTTGATATATGATTTAAGACTGTATAAAATATCTGAAAACTATTGGCTAACGGTTAAGATATCTGCAGATAAATTGCCAACCAAAGCCGTGGCGGCTTATGTTAAAGACAGTGCTGTTTTTTATAATGATTGGTTGTTTGAAATAGATAACAAAGTCGGAAATTTTTTGAGTTCATATCAAATAAGATAAAAAAATGGAAAAAAAATCTATAAATCTGGAAACATTAAACGATTTGTCAAAAGATATTTTATTATCTCTTTCCGCCAAAGGGGAGATAATCTATATCAACCGCGCCGGGGAGGAAGAGCTTTTTCAAGCCATAAAACAAACCTCAATTGCCGAGGTTTTTTCTGCAACAAATAGCAAATTGATAATGCAATATATTCAATCCTGCCTGGAAAATAAGCAAGAATATGCTTTTGAAATAGAAGAACGAGGGCAATATTATCAAGCCAAAATGGTTTATGGGTCAGACCAAGAAGTGCTTGTCAGAATGAGCAACATTTCTGAGCAATGGCGTTTGAGCCAGATTTTATCAGAAACAAGAAAACGTCTCAATTTTGCCTCACGCATTGCCAAAATCGGCTATTGGGAGCTGGATCTGATAAAAAGACAAGTTTCTTGGTCAGATGAAATGTTTCGGATTTTTGGGCTGGATCCAAAATCAACCAATATCAGAAAAAATATCATCAAAAAGCTGATGTTTGCGGAAGATTGGAAAAAATATCGCGGCAAGATAAGAAACATATTAAAAACGGGCACCCCGGAAGAAGGTATGGTGAGAATCAAAAACCAAGCAGGCAAAACCCTATATTGCCGCTATTTGGCTGATTATTATAATTATGATTTATATCATCGAAAAATTGTCGGCACGTTTCAAGATTTAACGCAATTAATGGAAATCCAACAGGCCTTGGAGTTTGCAAAAGAAACGGCAGAGTCGTTAAACAAAGAAAAATCTGTTTTTTTTGCTCAGGCCAGCCATGATTTGCAACAGCCGATGACAGCTTTGGTGTTGTTCATAGACAATCTTTTGAGCGAAAAACTCACGGCGGAACAGCAAATTTTGGTTGGAAAAATCCATGATACAACAAAAGTTCTGCGCAAATTGTTGCTCAATTTATTGGATATTTCAAGATTAGATTCGGGGGGCATGGAAGCCAAGCCGGAAAAATATACCGTCAACCAAATTATAAAAAATTTGGTGTTTGAGTTTGAGCCGGTCGTAAAAAGTAAAAAAATAGAACTTTCAGAAAAATTGTGTCGCGGATATGTGGTTACGGATGCTTTTTTGCTGGAAAGAATTTTGCGCAACTTTATGGACAATGCCGTAAAATATACTAAAAATAAGATAGAAATCGGAGCTAAAAGAACAAAAGAAAACATAATATTTTATGTCAAAGATAATGGTATAGGAATCAGCAAAGAAGAGCAAAATCTGATTTTTGATGAATATTATCAAAGCCTCAAGGTCAAAGACAATCGCAAAAAAGGTTCAGGCTTAGGGCTTTCTATTGTCAAAAAAATGGCCAACATGCTTCAAGCAGAGGTTGGCGTAGATTCAGAGGAAAACAAGGGAAGTTGTTTTTATATCAAGCTTAAAAATCTTGCAAATTTTTAGCAATCACTTCCATATCTTTGTTTTGTCTTTTGGTCAGCTCCAAAACACATTCAGCCCCATTCAAATCGGCAATATTACCTTGTGCCGCATCAGGCGACATGGAGGTTCCGTATAAAGAGCAATAGCGGTCGCGATAGGCCAGCCATTCATTATAAAGATTTTTGAAGTTGCCGTTAAACATACCCGTGCCGTTGTTCCAATTATTCAGTTCAGGGTTGTTAGCCAACTGATTATATTTTTCTTCCACAATTTTCAAAATTCTGTTTGCTTCGGATATGGTGCAACTGGTCATTTTGATATTATCTCCCTGAGCTAAATCCAAACAACGTTCATAAGAAACATTGGCAGAAGATGACAAGTTTTGGGCAAAAGCATCGGTGCAAATGAGCAAACAAGAATAGCAAGCTGCAAAAGCAAATTTTTTAAGCATATGAAACTCCTCAATAAAAAATATAGATATAAAATAATGGAAGTATATTAAAATCACGTTAAAGAATATTCTTTTTTTTCATAAAAAAAGTGTTGCAAAAAAAAATAATGAGGGTTATATTTCAGCCATTGCTTATGGGTGCGTAGCTCAGTTGGTAGAGCAACTGACTCTTAATCAGTGGGTCTGGGGTTCGAACCCCCACGCGCCTACCAGTAATAAAAGCCGTCTTAAGAGATTAAGGCGGCTTTTTTTGTATTTCACGAAGAGCAGGGGGTTCTCACCCTAAAGGGTTCGCTCTGGCTTGTAAGTGTTTTTATCAAACACTAACTGCGCTGCGGTCACTTGATTTGTAACGCTTTATCGAAAGTGCTGTCGCATTTCTCAAAGCTAACAAATCTGCGCCTGTCGTCAGAAAATTCTCCACTGGAGAATTCTCTTTCCTCCAGCCCCACGCGCCTACCAGTAATAAAAGCCGTCTTAAGAGATTAAGGCGGCTTTTTTGTATTCGGAGGGATAGGGTTTTTTATTGTGCTGATTTTTTTCTCAATTAAACATTCTTATTTCTATAAATAAAAAATTCAAAATTAGCATTATATTAAAATATTAGATTGTAAAAACGAAAATATCGTATTACATTTTTAATATCTCAAACAACAAGGAAGGAATAAAAATGAAAAAATATATTTTCGGATTTTTGGTCTTGGTGATTGCCGCCGCATGGTATTTCACCCCGTCTTTGGAAACAATCGTCAAAAAAGTTGTTAACAAATATGGTAGTGAAATTACCGGCACGGAAGTCAATTTGCAAGGTTTTAAATTGAGTCTGACTAAAGGCGAGGGCCAAATCAGCGAGATTACCGTGGCCAACCCCAAAAACTATTCTGCCCCCTATATTTTTAGCTTGGGCGATATTTTTGTAAAAGTAGATTTGAAAAGCTTGACCACCGACACCATCATCATTGATAAAATTGCCATTAACAAGCCGGTGATCACTTATGAAATGTTGTCTTTAACGCAGAACAACATCAGCCAAATCCAAAAGAACATTGCCGCCAACACGGCTTCAACCGATTCTCAAAAGACAGAAGCTAAAGAAGAAGCTCCGAAAGATGAAGCCTCTTCCAAAAAAGTGATTATTAAAGAGTTGAGCATTTCCAACGGCGAAATCCAAGCCATTGCCAATATCAACGGCAAAGCCAATGATTTAACCGTTCCTCTGCCGACAATCGTGATGAAAAACATTGGTGAAGAAAAGAAAGGCGAAAGCATTGCTTCAACCATTACCAAAGTTTTGAACAACATTTTGAAAACCGCTTCCAAAACGGTTGTCGAAAGCCAACTCGGCGATTTGAAATCCGTTGCCAGCGAAAACTTGGATAAAGTTGTCGGCGGTGTCAAAGACAGAGTTAAAGAATTGGGAATTTTTGGAAAATAATTTTTCCTCTTCAATCAAGAAAAAACCTCGCTATTTGGCGAGGTTTTTTTGTGCCGATGCAATCAGCTCATCCACATATTTGGGCAGCGTTTCACCGGCTTTGCCCAAAATATGCTTGTCAAAAAGATAGTTGTTGGCTGTTGTGTCGAGTGTAAACTCTATCGTATCCGCCCCATAATATTTTGCGGTCTGCACAAAGCCTGCCGCCGGATAAACCACGCCCGAAGTGCCGATAGAGATAAATAAATCGCATTTTCGCAAAAACTCTTCCACCTTGTCCATGCACAAGAGATTTTCGCCAAAAAAGACGATGTTGGGTTTCATCATCCCGGCAATATGGCAATGCGGGCAAACGGTTTCGGTGTCCACATCACCCCAGGTTTCCAACACCCGGCCGCAGTTGAGGCACACGGCTTGATTGATTTGCCCGTGAATATGATAAACATTTTTGTTACCGGCTTTTTCGTGGAGCGTATCCACATTTTGCGTAACGATATTAATTTCGGCCGGATATTGTTGTTGAAGTTTGGTCAAGGCCAAATGAGCAGCATTGGGTTTGGCTTTTTGCACCTCGACTTTAAGCTCATTGTAGAAGTCATGCACCAGTGCAGGATTGCGCTCAAAACCTTCAATTGTGGCCACATCTTCCACTTTGTGATTATTCCATAGCCCGTTTGAGCTTCTAAAAGTTGCCAAGCCCGATTCGGCAGAAATGCCGGCTCCGGTCAAGATAAGGATATTTTTATAAATTTTTGTCATTTTTCTTCTCCTGTTTGTATTAAAGATTATATATGTTAAAAAAACAACTTTTTTGTTTTGTTATAGGCTGCAAATGAGCTAAATTAAGAAAAACTAAGGAGGAAATATGGCATTTTGGAGCAATTGGTTCATTCCCAAACCGTTTAATGAGGGCTATTTGCCGGAGTTAGACGGTCATAAAGTATATTTCAGAGAGTTTGGCAACCCGCAAGGCGAGGCAATCGTTTGTTTTCACGGTGGCCCGGGATATTGGTCAAGAGCGCAAACGGCGGGAAAGTTTGATTTGAAAAAATATCACGTGATTATGTTTGACCAGCGCGGTTGCGGCAAGTCTGAACCAGTCGGCTGTATGGAGCATAACACCACCCAAGATATTGTTGATGATGCAAGTCGCTTGCTTGAGCTTTTAGGCATCAATGACAAGGTCATTTTGTTTGGCGGTTCTTGGGGGTCCACGCTGGCCTTGATGTTTGCCATAACCTATCCGAAGTTGGTCAAGGCAATGGTTTTATCCAAAATCTTTTTAGCCAATAAAGACTCGCAAAAATGGGAGCTAAAGCAAAGCGGCCTGTTTTATCCCGATATGCTGGAAGAACTGAAGGGGACAATTTCGGATAATTATCTGATACCCGAATATTATGCCAAACAGATAAATTCGGAAAATTTGGAACAACAAATTGAAGCCGCCACCAAATATGGCTGTTGGGAAAGAGTTTTAGGCAGCTTAAATCCCAAGTTCGGCAATCATATTCCCGATGAAAAAGAAATCAATATGCAAAAAATATACATCAACTATGCCGCCCAAAACTTTATGCTGGAAGATGACGAGATTATTGATAATGCGCACAAAATTGACAATATTCCGACTTTAATTTTGCATAACCGGCTGGACTTTATCTGTCCGCCGATAAATGCTTATCGCCTGCACAAGGCTTTGCCGATGTCCAAACTGGTGTTTGTGCCCTCGAAAGGACATTCGAGCAAATTGCTGGATAAAACCATGCGCGTAGAAATGAAAGAATTTTTACAAAATTTGGATTAATTTATAACGGATAGACTATAAAAATGAAAAAAATTGCCATTATTGCTGCCATGAGCAGTGAAATCAACTCAATCAAAGCCCTATTGTCAAATGAAAAAGAAAAAGACGGCTATATCACGGGTATGATAGGGGATAAAGAGATCATTTTAATCCAAAGCGGCATCGGCAAGGTTTGCGCCGCGGTCAAGACCACCGAGCTGATTGATAAGTTCAAGCCCGATTGCGTAATAAATTCCGGTGTGGCCGGCGGCGTGGGTGATGATGTCAAACAAATGGATATTGTGGTTGGAACCAAAACCGTTTATAATGATGTTTGGTGCTTGGAGCCCAACGCTTATGGCCAAGTGCAAGACTTTCCGCTCTATTTTGAAGCTGATAAAAATTTGGCTGATAAAATAGAAGCGGGCGAGCATAACGGTATCACCATTCACAAAGGCTTGATTGCCAGCGGCGATAAGTTTATTGCAGGTATTGAAGAAGCCAAAAACATTCGCAAATTGTTTAATGAAACTTTGGCGGTGGATATGGAATCTTGCGCCGTGGCCCAGGTTTGCTATATGAAAAAAACACCTTTCATCAGCCTGCGCATTATCAGTGACAATCCGCTGAGAAGCAATGATAATCATCAGCAATATGCTGATTTTTTTGGCGAAATGGCCAATAAATCCTTTGCCGTATTGAAAAATTTATTAAACCGCATTTAGGAGAAAATAATGCTCGATAAAAATTTGGTAGCGGAAATTTTGACCGAAGCCTTGTCCACCGGCGGCGACTATGCCGAGATTTTTGTTGAAAACACCTTGGCAAATAATTTATTTACATCGGAAAGAAAAATCAAAAATTCAACCTCCGATTTGTCCTATGGTGCCGGCATTCGCATTTTTGACGGTGTTAATTTTGTTTATGCTTATACCAATTTGATGGATAGGGAAAATTTGCTCAAGACCGCGCAAATTGCCGCCAAAGGTATAAAATCAGGCCAAAAAGATATAAAATTTGATTTGCGAGATTTGGAGCTGGAGAGAAAACACCGAATTCAAAAGCCTTTTGAAAGTAAGAGCAAAAAAGAAAAAGCAGATTTAATGCTCAAAATCAGTGAATATGCCTTAAATGCCAGCCCGCTCGTGTGCAAAGCCGATGCCAATTATGGCGAGAAAACACGTCATACCTTGCTTGCCAACTCATTGGGCGTTTGGGCCGAAGATACCATTGCGCGCAGTCGCTTTTTCTTGAGTGCCATCTCACAAAAAGACAACCTGACCGAGGCCGCCGGAGACAATTTTGGCGGATTATACGGTTTAGAGTTGTTTGACGGCAGAAATTTGCAAGAGTTTGCCGAAAATGTGGCCGCAGATTCCGTATCTCGACTTTCGGCCGAGCTTTGTCCATCGGGTAAAATGGACGTGGTGATAGGCAATGGCTTTGGCGGCGTGATTTTTCACGAGGCATGCGGTCATGGTCTGGAAGCAACAAGAGTGGCGTTGAATGCGTCCGTCTTTTGCGGAAAACTCGGTCAGCAGATTGCATCACCATTGGTAACAGCTTATGATGATGCCACCATTGACCACGCTTGGGGCTCAATTAATGTTGATGATGAAGGGGTTAAAACTCAAAGAAAACTCTTGATTGAGAATGGCATTTTGAAATCTTATATGGTTGATAGATTAAACGGCCGCCGCATGGGTATGGAGCCAAACGGCTGTTCACGTCGTCAGAACTATACTTTTGCACCTACATCACGCATGAGCAACACCTTTATTGCTAATGGCAAATCCACGCAAGATGAGATTATTGCCAACACCGAAAAAGGCCTTTTTGCTGAGAAAATGGGGGGCGGATCAGTTAGTCCGACAACAGGAGAGTTTAATTTTTCTGTCGATAGAGCTTATCTGATTGAAAACGGTAAAATCACCAAACAAGTCAAAGGCGCCAAATTGATAGGTTCAGGACAAGAGGTCTTGCAAAATATTGATATGGTCGGCAACAACATGAGCTTGGCTTGTGGAATGTGCGGTTCAATTTCCGGAAAAATTCCGACCACAGTTGGTCAACCCACCATCCGCGTCAGAAATATCACCGTCGGAGGACAAAAATAATGCAAGCACAAGAATTTATTGAAAAATTATATCAGACAAGTCAAGAGCAAGGCCTCAATCAATTTCAAATTGATTATACGCAAAGTGAAAGCTCCAACTTAAGGGTAATGGACGGCAAAATTGAAAACCGCAGTTTTAAAAATGTTCAACATCTGTCTTTTTCGGTAAAAGAGGGGAAAAACATCGGCTCAATAGAGAGTGATAAGTTGGAAGAGGAAGATATCCTGCTCATCATCAAAGAAGCCAAAGAAAATGCTTTGCTTTTGGATAATGAAGAAGAAAATTTCTTTTTTGGCGAGAAACGAGAATATCCGATTGTTAAAAAAAATACCCCGATAAAAGATTATGAAAAGCTGGATAAAGAACAATTTTTGCTTTCTTTGGAAAAAGCCGCTTATGCAAAAGACAAGCGCGTGAAAAAGGTTATTTCTTGCTATTTGAACGAGGGGAAATATCACACTGCCATCCGCAATTCTCTAAGCTTAAACGTGAGCGAAGGTGCAACTTGGGCTTTTGCCGGAATTTATGTGTCGGTAGAAGAAAACGGCATCATCAAAACCGCTTCCGAATATGTGAAGTTTGACAAAAAAGAAGATCTTAATCCTGAGCTTATGGTGCAAAAAGCGGTAGAAAAAGCTTTAAAGAAATTGAATCCGATTTCTATTCCAAGCGGCAAATATAAAATTGTTTTTGAAAACGAGTGCTTTGCAGAGCTATTGAATGTGATGAAAAACCTGTTTTCTGCTGCCGCCGTGGAAGAACAACACTCCAAACTGGGCGATAAGCTGGGGCAAAAGATTGCCGCAGCTTGCGTGACCTTGCTTGACAATCCGCTCTTGGATAATGGCTATCGCACCCGTGCTTTTGACGGCGAGGGCTATCCAAGCCAAACCAATGTCATCATCAAAAACGGCGTGTTGCAAACCTTGCTCCACAACCTACGCACGGCCCACAAATTTGGTGTTGAACCGACCGGAAACGGCATTGGCGGTGGTGAAAGAGGTGTTTTTTACTCCAACTTTTATATAGAAAACGGCAATTTGAGCCAAGATGAGGTGCTGCAACAAACAGGTGATGGCGTTTATATCACCGATTTGACGGGAACACATGCCGGCTATTCAATCGTGTCTGGAGATTTTTCTTTCGGCGCTGAAGGATTTTTGATTAGAAACGGCAAAATCGACAAGGCCCTAAATCAGCTCACCATAAGCGGTAATGTTTATGAGCTTTTGCAAGATATTGTGCTGATAGGCAACGACTTGAAGTTTGCGCCTGATGCCTGCGGTGCCCCTTGCGTGGCTGTCAAACCGATGCAAATTTCTTGTAATTAGGAGAAATTTAATGCGAGAACTCAAACGCTTATACCGCATCAAGGTTGTCTTTGTTGATTGGCATAAGACATTGTGTTCTCGCGTGTTTTTCCAGTTTATCAAACGTCGCAATAAAAAGCTTTTTGACAAGCTGGAACACCGCTTGTTTGATGAAATGCCGCTTTCCAAGTTCATAGATTGGATGAAAGGCAAGCTGACCAAAGAAGATATCTTGAAAGAAATCTGCCAAGATGATTTGAATGTATCCGAGATATCAAAGCTCTTCCAAATGAGTTGCGAGAAGATGAAACTTGACCGGCCGGATTATAAAAAATGGATAAAGCGCCTCAGAGAAAAAGGCAAAAAAGTGGTCATTGCCACCGATAATGTGGATGCTTTTGAAGAATTTACCGTGCCGGCACAAAAACTAAACAAATATTTTGATGATATTTTGTGCTCTTCATCGCTAAAATGCACAAAACATGAAAGCAAAAACAAAAAATTGCTATTTTTTGACGATTTTTTAAGAAATCACAATATTAAATATGAAGAAGCCATTTTGCTGGACGATGATGAGGAGCTTATCCGTTTTTGCAAAAAGTTTGGCATGCAGGGAGAGGTTATTTCTTCTCCTGAGAATATGTTGCATAGTTTGATGAAAATAGAGGCCAGCTGTGACCGATGTGAATTTTGATAAGTTAAAAATAATTTTTATAGATTGGTATCTCACCTTAACTTCCGTCACATTTTTAAATAAATTAAAAACAGAACACCACGATATTTTCAAAAAATTCATTGAAGTCATTTTTGAAAAAAATCAAAACGGTTGGCAATATGATTGGGCCAGGGGCAAGCTTAATAAAGAAAATGCCGCCGCAGAAATTGAAAAAGCGGGCATTATGCCGCATGAAAAAGTGCTGCAAACATTTGCCGATTGTTGCGCTAACCAAACTTTGGATTATCCCGAAGTTTTGAATTTGATAAGCAAAATCAGAAAACAAGGCATCAAAGTTGTTTTGGCCACAGATAATTGGGATGTTTTTTGCGATTATACCATCCCAAGCCTCAATCTAGAACACTATTTTGATGATATTTTGTCATCAAACCAAGTCGGTTTTCTAAAAAGAGATGTTAAAGATGGCATCATGCTGTTTTTTGCCGATTATTTACAAAAAAACAACATAAAAAAAGAACAGGCTGTGCTGGTTGATGATGCCAAAATCAATATAGATACTTGTCAAAAATGCCACTTTCCGGCCATTCAAACAACAAACTGTTTTGAAACATTATCAATTTTGCAAAATATTCTGGAACAAAAATGCAAGAAAAATTGAGCTTTTATATAAACCTGATCGGCAAATTAAAAGAGCTGCCGAGGACGGGATGGGTAAGAAAAAACATAAAAGCGCCGGAAACCGTGTCTTCGCATAGCCATGGCGTGGCTTTGCTTGTATTGTTGTTTGCACCTTCATATCTTGATAAAGAAAAATGCTTAAAACTGGCTTTGGTTCATGATTTGCAAGAGGCCGTTGTGGGAGATATAACTCCCTTTGATGGGGTTTCAAAAGAAGAAAAAGCTAAAAAAGAACAAATTGCCATAAAAGAAATTTCTCAAAAGCTCGATTTTGCCGAGCTCAAAGATTTATTTGCCGAATATGAAGCAAACAAAAGCCGCGAGGCGCGCTTTGTCAGAGATATGGATAGATTAGATGCCGTGTTGCAGGCAAAATATTATGATATAAATAAACTCAGCGCAACACCTGTTTTTGCAGAGTTCTTTGGCTATGCTGCAACCCATACCAACCAAGATGAAAAAATCACGCAAGATTTGCTTACTGCAATCAAAGATATTTAGTGCTTGTTGGCAAAAAAGCGTTTGATTGTATCCATCACTTTAACATAATAGCTGTCATCATGCGGCACAAAATCTTTGATGCCGACAGCTCCCGTATAAGGGATAAATTTGTTAAACTCATCAATTAGCAAGCCGGAAACATAAATTGAATCCACCTTGTGGTTAAACAAATTTCGCAAGTCATCAACCGAGGCCTCTAAAACGCCGTCCACTTCCGCCGGGTTCAATTTTAAATCAGATATATCTTTATCCGTTTCAAGGAGGTAGGTTGGGTTAAACTCGTGATTAATATAATCATTTTTTTCAAAAACATGATTAATGGTAAAAAGTTTGTTCAAACTTGCAAAATCAACTTTGATACCAAGCTCTTGCTCAATATGTTTGATTCCGTCATGGCAAGTTTCGCCGACCTTGAGGTGTCCGGCAGAAGAAATATCCAACAAGCTCGGGTGAGTGGACTTATTTTTGCCGCGCAACTGGAGCAAAACCTTGTGGTGGCCGTCTGCCATGGGTTTAGCAATCCAGCAGTGAAAAGCCTTGTGCCAGAGCCCTTCTTTGTGCGCCTGCGAGCGCATGACCTGACCGAGAGGGTTCATATGCGAGTCATAAATATCAATCATATAATCATCAATCATGTTTAACCTCCTTAAAGGAATGTTTATATGAGTATGATAATTATGATTTATTAACAAATAGATAATGCCTGAAAAGCCTTATTGCACAAGGTAGAGCAAGCCATTGACATCTTTTCCGTCTTCTTTACGCAAAACGGTTTCTTTTTTAGCAATAATTTTAAAACCGTTTTGTTGTAAAACATTTTCCACATATTGCGGATTATAAATAAAGCGCCCGGCTTCATTGAGTTTATAATCTCCGTCAGCCGAAAGCTCTATTGAAAAACAGGTTTTATAGCCTTTAAGCGCCTCAAAAAGCGGCGCTAAATTGCCGATATATCCCAACACGTCTGCCAAAACCACCAAAGATGGCTTAATATCGGCAAGTTTTTTCTGACAAAAAGCAACCACATCGCCTTTAACAAGCTGTTTATACACGCCTTTTTTTGCTGCTTGATTAATCATGTTTCGAGAGATATCAACCCCTATGATATGATTTTGAGGAGTTTTAAGAGCCTGACCAACAAGCCCCGAACCGCACCCCAAATCCACAATGGCACCTTCAACATTGCCTGCAAGCTCTCTAATGCTTCTTGGTAAGCTGTAATCAATCCTCTTAAGCACCAGCTCATAATTATCAGCAAAATTGTCAAACAGCTTTTCAGTATAAACTTTATTATTTTCAATTTTTTCTCCGTTAAAAGAGGCGCAGGTATGTTGCGCATAAATATTGTTTGGTGCGTTTTTCAGCCAATTTTGCGCGATTTTTTTGGCATTTTCGGGGTCTTGCCGATAAAAAAGCACCAAAGTTTCGGCAATATTGAGAGAATATTCTTCCTTTGTTTGGTCCAGAGCAAAAGCGTTAAAAAAAAGACCGAGTGCATCATCATAAGTTCCCAAATCTCTCAAAATCACACCAATGTTGTTGCTGGCTGCGGCAGATTTAGGGTTGAGCAAAATCACGGCACGATACTCATCCAAAGCCTCATTTAAGCGGCTTTGCAAATAAAGCATATTGGCGTAATTGAGGTGTGCATCAATATTATTTGGTTCCAGATCAAGTGCTTGTTTATATTTTTTTTCTGCCTCGGCAAAAAGTTGCTCATTGGTTTCAATATTTGCCAAATTGAGCATGGCGGCAACATTATGCGGATTAATTTTCAAAGAGGCAGCAAAATTTTCTTTAGCTTCGGCAATATTTTTTTGCTTAAGTGCAATCAGTCCGAGGATAAGAGATATTTCATCAGATTCTTCAAAGATTTTTTGTGCTTCGAGGGCATATTTTTGAGCAGCTTGCAAATCATTATTATCAAAGGATAGGGTGGCCAGATAATAGCGGCTCAACCCGTCTTGCGGAAACTGGTTGGCAATTTCTTGCAAAAAGGCAATGGCTTTGTTTTTATCCGAGTTAATATAAGTCATGGCCAGGTTAGTTTTGGCTTCACTATAATTTGGGTCGAGTTGCAAAGCTTTAATAAAAGCCTGTTGAGCTTCTTCAATACGATTAAGCTTTTGCAAAACCAAGCCTTGTCGGTTATAAATTTCTTTTTCATCGGGAGCAAGCTCAATGGCTCTTTGCAGGTTGTCAAGAGCTTCCACGTCTTTGTCAAGAGCCGAGAGAGAAATGGCGAGGTTAAAGTAAAAAGGAGCATGTTTCGGCGCTTGTTTAATGGCTTTATAGAAGAGTTCAACAGCCTCATTATGCACATTTTTGGCCTGGGCCACCAACCCGAGCAAATTCAAAACATCTGGGTTGTTTGGTGCCGTTTGCAAAATTTGGCGATAAATTTTTTCTGCTGCGTCAAAATTTCCTTGTTCATGAGCCTGAAGCGCCTGTTGAAACAAAATATCGTAAGACATTTTCACTCCTCAAATTTACAAATTTGAAAATATCTTAACAAAACAAATATGAAAATCCAGCAAATTTTAAAATATTTGCTTGAAATTATAAAAAAAATGGTGTAGTTATCAACATACTTCCGGGAAAGAGGGCAAAACACCCCGTTTGGAAACATAACCAAAACTACCGGGACAATAAGGAAAATAACATAAAATAAGGAAAAACTTTAATGAAGAGTATTGTTACAGCAAAAAGAAAATTAGACCGTCGTTTCGGTGTTAATTTGTGGGGAAATACAAAATCTCCTTTAGATAAAAGAGAATATGCTCCGGGTCAACACGGCCAAAGAAGAAAAAAGCCGACTGACTATGGCGAGCAATTGATTGCAAAACAAAAAATGAAATTTTACTATGGTAACGTTTCAGAAAAACAATTCCACAAATATTATGTAGAAGCCATCAGAAGATCTGGTGACGCTGCAGAAAACTTTGTCGGCATTTTGGAATCTCGTTTGGACAATTTGGTATACAAAGCAAAATTTGTACCGACCATTTTTGCCGCTCGTCAGTTTGTAAACCATGGTCATATCTTGGTTAACGGCAAAAGAGTTAACATTCCTTCATACATGGTCAAAGCCGGCGATGTGATTGAAGTTCGTGAAAAATCAAAATCTTTGGCAATTGTTGCCGCAGCTTTGGAAGCCGGCAACAGAGACTTCCCGGGTTATTTGGAAGTTGATGCCAAGAAGATGACCGCAAAATACTCTTTCGTTCCAAAATTTGCAGACATTCCGTATGCAGCTCAAATGGAACCAAACCTGGTTATCGAATACTACTCAAGATAATATTAGATATCGGAGTAAAACTAAAAAGCCTCAAGATTGTATATATCTTGAGGCTTTTGCTTTAAAAATCATAAAAATTGTGTTTTTATAAAAAAGAATTGTAACAATTTTATATAAACAGAGGCCGCAACAATGCATGATGTGATTATAGATGATACAAAAGACAGTCTTGCCAACACAACTCCAATCCAGAACAAGCCTGAGAAAAAAGACCAACCGAAAAAAAACAAAAAGCAAGGCAAAAGCTTTTCTTTATATTTATGGGATTTGCTCATTAAAACACTGATTACATCATTATTAATCGGGGCCGACTTTTTGATCTTTGCCGGTGCCGGCAGTTATGACATGTTTGGCAAATCGGTGTTTTTGAATGCGGAAGTTTGGCATGTTTTGTTTGCAATTGTCATATTTTCTTTTGTCATCATGTATCTTCTGTCGTTTTTTGACTTTTTGCAAAATTTGGCCATATCGGCAATTGTGTTTTATATAACTTTGGCCTTTTTTCATCAATATGCCGCTTTTGATGAAAGCTCTGTCCTTTCAAGCATGGCCGCAAGCTACATTTCTCAAGACTTGGGCATTTTGTTGAGCAATGTTTCGCACATAATCATTGCCGTTGTGCTGAGCATTTTGTTTTTTGTCTTTTTAACCTTTGCCACCAGAACCAAAAATTTTGTTTTGCTGGTTTTGTTGTTTTTGTTCAATGCAAGCATTGTCTATACGCAAAAAGTTGACCCGAGAGAACATCAGAAGTTTGAGTATATTAAAGAAGAAGTGGTTATGGCACATGCCAACCCCAAAAAACAGTTCATATATATCGGCATGCCGGACATGGCCTCATATGCTTATCTGTCGGAGCTGAAATCACAGTTCCCCAAAAACTCGCCTGATGTCAAAGAAATAGACAAAACGCAAGAGATTATGCTCGGTTTTTATGCTGATAATAATTTTATGCTCTATCCTCAGGCCTATGCCGAAAAAGAAAGCGCGGCACAAAACTTTGCCAAAATTTTAAATGCCAACAATGATAAGTCGGAAAAAGAATATTTGCTGCAAAAAATATATCCGGAAAGCCTGTGGCACTTTAATTTCTTGAACGATAAAAACGTATATTTGAAAGAAAGCAAAATATACGATACGTTTTTGAAGTCAAATTTTTCAATCAATGCATATCAAAACAACGGCATTGAGCTTTGCAAAATAAATAATGACTATGCCGTTTCATATTGTGTTGAGAAAAACAGTTTCCCGATAGATTATGATGGAATGAACTTATCTTTATGGGATAAATCTGCCTTGCTGGCTGCACAATGGTTGCAAAGCACAGGACTTTTTGATAATTTATCTTATGTTTACAAAGGCTTACATCCTTTTATGAATGTGGACGACATGCCCTTGGTCGGAAAATCTCTGACAGGAACAGATGTGAAAAACTCTATAGATGTTTTAGATCTATTGAGTCATGATTTGCAAAAAGCTGACGGTAACACTGCATATTTTGTAGATTTGAACATGCCGGGGCAGGGCTTTATCTATGATGAATATTGCCGGGTTAGACCGATTTCTGAATGGCAAACCAGCAATAACTATGCTTGGTCAAAAGACATTAACATCAGCCAGAAAAGACAAGCATATTTCAAGCAGGTGCAATGCGTATACGGTTCTTTGCAAAAGTTCATTGATGAGCTTAAAGCCAACAATTTGGATAAAGAAACAGTCATCGTTCTCCAAGGCTTAAACGGCATGGGTGGAATGTTTGCTCCAAACGAGAACGAAGTACCAGCCAACAAATTTATGAACCAAAAGTTTGTTGATACGGCCATCAAAGATCCTCTGAAAAAAGAGTTCAAACTCAAAACCGAGGTTTGCTCAACTTCGGAAGTTTTGGAGCAATATTTGTATCGCAAAGAAAAATGCCAAGAAGAATTGGATGTCCAAATTACGGATCAAGAAAAACAAGCTTTCTTGGAAAAACGCCACCAGTTTAATATTTCAGAAGATGAAGTTAAGAAAGCGCAAACTTCTTTTGCCAAATGGTATAAAACCTGGCTGGAAAAGCACCCCCAAAATGCTGCAAAAACATTGAAAAAATCTTCTGAAAAACAAGTTAAAGCAGACAAAACGTCGGCTGCGAACACAGAAAAAGATAAGAAAACAGAAGAGGTGAAAGAAAAAACAGAAGAAAAAATGGCTGCCCCGCAAGACAAAGCAGAAACGGTTGTTAAGACAGAAACAGCAAAGAATGTTAGTAAGGAAGATGCCCCAAAAGAAGTCGGCAAAACCAAGGTCATGGATAAGCCATTGAATGAAGCGCCAGAACAAGCAACCCAACCGCTGAATGCCAAAGCATCTGAGGAAAAAGCCGGTGGCAATAAAGAGTGAAACAATTCAGAGAACGGAGTGGCAACGCAAACTTGCAAGATTCAAACAAAATAAGCGCGCCTTATACGCACTGATAATTTTTGCAATTTGCTTTGCCGTTTCGTTGTTTGCAAACTTCATTGCCAATGATAAGCCTTTGATTTTGGAATATAAAGGCAAATATTACTTTCCTGTTTTTCAGACATATACGGATAAAGATTTTGGTGGAGATTTTCCCACTCCGGCGGACTATAAAGACCCGTTTATCATCCAAAACATTCAACAAAACGGTTGGAT
>CALXWB010000003.1 GCA_944392225.1 uncultured Alphaproteobacteria bacterium
GTTTCTTTGGCATATTTGACATAATATTTATAATATTCATCCAGTTTTTTCTGAACCATATAGTTGATTGTGCCTTTCGGATATTTTCCGTCTTTGCCCTCTTTGCCGGCCTTGATGCCGGTTAATATCTCAATACCGTCATCCACATGGTCAATGGCATAAATGGCAAATTTGCCTTCATCTACGGCCGTTAAAATGTCTTCTCTCAACATCAGGTCTTTAACATTTGTTCTTGGGATTATCACGCCTTGTTTGCCGGTCAACCCGCGGTGTGAACAAACATCAAAGAAACCTTCAATTTTTTCATTAACACCACCGATAGGTTGAATCTCGCCAAATTGGTTGATGGAACCCGTGACGGCAATGCTTTGTTTAATCGGCACTTCCGTCAAGGCAGAAATCAGGCAATAATACTCGGTTGAAGAAGCACTATCACCGTCCACCCCGCCATAAGATTGTTCAAACACAATGGACGCCGACAATGACATGGGCTTATATTTGGCAAAGCGGTTGGCTATCAGGCTTTGCAAAATGAGCACCCCTTTGGTATGAATCGGGCCGGAGAGATGAATCTCTCTTTCAATGTTCAAAAACTCGCCTTTGCCAATGCGCACTTGCGTGGTGATGCGAGAGGGTTTGCCAAAGCTGTTGCGTGAGAAATTATAAACCACCAAACCATTGATTTGGCCAACTCTTTCTCCTTCAACATCCATCAAAATCGTGCCTTCATCAATTTGTTCCAACATCAATTGTTTGATGCGGTCCGAACGATAAATCTGTGCTTCAATGGCTTGCTCAATGTGGTTTTTGCCGATTTGGTTGGATTTTGACTTTCTTGCCCAATAATCTGCTTCGCGCAACAAATCGCCGATTGAGGAGATATGTGCCGTTAACTTGCGCGAATCTTCGGCCAAGCGTGACGAATATTCTATCACTTTGGCAACGGCTTGTCGGTTGAGTGAACGCAAGTGTTTTTTCTTGGACAAAGAGCCAATCAACTTGGCATATTCTATCTCGTTATCATGCGTTCTATCCATAATCACGCCAAAATCTGCCTCAACCTTGAAAAAGTCTGAGAAATCGGGATCTCTTTCTGAAAGCAAATCATAAAGCTCTGAATCTCCTGTCAAAATGACTTTAATGTCCAAGGGAATCGGCTCCGGGTCAAGAGAAATGGTGGTGAAACTGGTTTCATCACTCGGGGCCTCGATTTTGATATTTTTTGAAGCAATGGCACGTTTCAAAGAATCCCAAGCAAAGGGCTGTAATAACAGTTTTCTCGCATCTATCAACAAAAAGCCGCCATTGGCTTGGTGCAAAGCTCCGGCTTTAATCAACGTAAAGTCGGTTAACAAAGCACCATATTGTTGAACACGCTCAACTCGGCCAACCAGGTTGCCTTGTGTCGGGTGGTCTAACAATACAATCGGCGCACCTGATTCCGGCTCTCTTTTAACCACAACATTGACCTTAAACTTGGCAAACTTGTCTTCTTCTTGCTTGTTCATTTTTGAGAAAAGCATGGCCAGCGCATCTTCGCCGCCGGTGTTATTATTCTCGCTTTCGGGCATGAACTCATCAACATTTTCAACCATATATTTTTGAATGTTTTTCAGAAAATCGCAGGCTTTTTTGTTGCTTTTATATTTGCCTCTTAACTCATCTATCGGCTTTTTGATGGAGTTTTTGATGAATTTTTCTTTTAATTGCTCGGTTTCTTTTCTTTGTTTTTCTTCCCATTGCGGCAAATCTTGCGCCGAATCTTCAATTTCGGCCTGCATGGCGTTCAGGTCATCTATCAAAGATTTCTTTTCTTCTTCCGGCAGCTCATCAAAAGCCTCGGGACTCAAAACCTCGCCGTTTTTAACCGGGGCAACCACCAAACCAACCGGCATGTGCAACAAGGAAACACTTTTGCCTTTGGCTTTTTTTTGCAAAATTTTGATATATTCTTCTTTTTTCTGTTTATATTTTTCTCTGACAATACTCAGTGCTGCCTTATATTCTTCACTGTCTAAGATGGTGGGAATCGTGGCAGACAGCTCTTCTATCAAAGAATCGACATCTTTTGAAAAATCTGCAGCTTTGCCTGCCGGAAAGTTGATGGCTTTTGGCTTGTGCTGCTCATCAAAATTATAAACATATGCCCAATCGTCCGGGGTGGGGCGGTTTTGCGCCTCTTGTTTCAAAACTCTTTTTACCAAGCTGGTCTTACCTGTCCCCTCGGGGCCCAAGCAAAAGAGATTGTAGCCCTTGGATTTGATGTTTATACCTATCTCAACCGCGCTCAATGCTCGGTCTTGACCCAATGCCGACAAGCGTTCTTCCAATTCGGCCGTGGTATTAAAGTCAAATTTTTTGGGATCGCAGCGGGTGTAAAGTTCTTCTGATTTCAGTTTTGTTATCGCCATGGTAAAAAACCCCTATACATATGTGTTTGCTCTTGTTATAGTTCTTAATATATTTTGGATAATAACTTACATTGCTTAAAGATTTATGAAATATTTTGAATATATATTTTTTATTGTTTTTCTTTGCTTGTGTTTGGGGCCGATTATCTTGTCTTTCCGCAGCATCAAAAAACAATATTTTTTTCGCCTTGTCCAGCGCGCGCTCTTGCTCAAAAGCAAAAATGATTTTTCCTTTTTGCCTACCGATGACCTCAAAAAAATTGTTCAACTTCTTCTCGCAAAAAAGCAAAAATTTGCTCTTGCCAAGCTTTGTGACGGCGATATCAAACCCACTGTTGCTTTTTTGAAAAAACATAAAAAAACTTTCTTAACCCTTGTGCTGCAAACAATCTTTGATGCCAACAAAGCTTGCCCCAAGCTTAAAAAATTTATCAGAGAAAAACCAAAATATTATCCGGCTTTGCTTTATTTGGCCTATGTTTATTTGCAAAACGGCGAAAAAGAAAAAGCTTTGCTCTGTTTGAACAATATTGCGCCAGAAAAGCTCAAAAAAATCTCGGCCGCGCAGGCTCTTTATTTACAAGCCTTTTTTGACCTTGATGACGGGAATATGCTCCCCTCCTCTCAAAAAGCCAATGCGGCGGCCAAAATCTTCAAAAAAAACAAAGCCTTTTTTGAAGAAGCACAAACTTATTGCCTTTTGGGGGTTATTTACCGAACCGCCATTATTTGCGATGTGGCTCAGATGATGTTTGACACCGCCTTAAAAATTTTCAAAAACCAAAACTTGGTTTTGCAACAGGCCGATGTGTATGGAAACCTTGGTATGCTTATGGCCATTCAGCAGCGCTTTGCCGAAGCGGATGACTATTATCAAAAAGCTCTGGAAATTTTTTCGGCACATAGAAAATACATTAAAATTGCCGAAATTTATAACCAACAGGCTTTGCTCTTGTTGATGCAAAATGACCTCGTTGCCGCGCAAAACACTGCAACCAAAGCTTTGCAACAGCACCAAAAGCATAAAGAGCTCAAAGGCGTGGCTCTCAGCTATGATATTTTGGCGCAAATTGCCTGGAATCGAAAAAATTTTGATACGGCTTTTGAACAAGCCTCTTTGGCCAAAGAAATTTATCTCAAAAACAAAAACTATTCCGCCGCTTTTGAATGTATGCATTTGTTGGCCTTGACTCTCTTCAGCCAAGAAAAATTTGATGAGGCTGAAAAAATTTTGCGCCAAATTACAAAAAAAAACGTGCCGCATTTTTCCAATTTTCATACTGCAAATGCATATAATCTTTTGGGCTTGATTTATCTGCAAAAAAAAGACCTTGACCGCGCCAAGGCTTTGTTTAACCAATCGCTCGATTTGGAACAGTTTAATAATCGTTTGAGCGGAATTGCCACAGATTATGCCAATATCGGGCTTGTGGAGATGAAATGCGGAAATTTTGAACAAGCACAAAAAACCATCCATACCGCTTTGGAATATGCCAAAGCAAACCATGATGATGAACTGGTTGAGCTTATCAATAAAAATTTTAATCTAAAATCAGAAAGTTAAATCAAAATACAGGGTTTTATTTTTCATTTCTATATTTTTGATGCCCACATTATCAAAACCCAAAACATTGATATCCGGGACAAACCAAAATTTGAAACTCTCTTTTCCGTCGGTATATAATATCCTGTTTTTGACATCAAGCCTGGTTTGGCGCAGAAAAGCTCTGAACTTTGGCGCCCAGCTCGGCAAACCAAAATTGCCGACAAGGATAACCGGGCCGTCTTGCATCTCCACAAATTGTTTCAAATTATTCAATGCTGTTTGAAACTCGGCTTTATATTTTGGGCTGAAGGTCACAACAATGATTGTCAGTTGTTTATTATCCTGGTTTATATTTTTATAAAAACCGAAAAGATTTTGGCTTAAATCTATTTTGCCTTGACGAGAAATATTTTGTTCAGCAATCTGCGGCAAAAAATTATAACTGCCCGCGTCTTTTTTGTAAGCAACCTCAATTGTCTGCGCAGATCTTCCTTCTTGGCTGAAAAACAGCCGGGTGGTTTTGGCCAAAGATGTATAGTTTAAGCATAATAAAAGCACCGCCAACAAACTATAAAAAACTCGGCGATGCCACAAGGTGTATACAAACAAAAACAAATTATACAGATAAAAATGAAATTGCCATGCCCTGAAATTTGATAAAAAAGAATTTTCTCCGTTTTCAAAAAACAATGAAAAATAAACTATTGCCAATATCGTAAGGGATATCAACATAAATATATTTTCTCTTGTTCTTTTTTTTCTTTGACTGAGGTAACCCATTTTTAATCTATTTTTATTATTGTTTGGAAAAGTGTTGTTAAATAATGCTTTGTATCTTAGCCGTTAAATAATAATTTGTAAATGGTGTAAAAGCAAAATATGTTAGATCAGATAATAACTTTTATCAGCGCAGAAACTTTTTTTACTTCTGCCATCAGCAATATTGATGTTTTGGCCGGTGTGGTTGATAAATATATTTCCGGCATGAGCAACGTGCGCCTTGTTTCTTATCTTCTTATGTTGCTTGCTTTTATTGTTTTCTTGTTTTTGGTTATTGTTATTTATGTTAAATCTATCATTGCTTTTTTAAAATTTGATAATCACAAAAATAAAAAAAATGCGCCTGTCGATGACGATGACGATGATGATGATGAACTTTTAGAAACCGATGACGGTCCAGATCATTTTTTGGTCAAACAAAAAGAGCTTTCTCAACAAAAAGAAAATGAACTTGAATTGCTGCGCCAAAGACATCTCCTCGATCAGCAAAACGAGCTCCAACGCCAACAGCAACGCCAAGCTGAACTACTCAGACAGCAAAAAGAAGCCGAAGAGCAAAAAAGCAATGCCGAAAAAGAAAAAACAAAAAAATTTGATATTGATTTGGATTGGGAAAAAGGAAAGGTTATTGAAGATAAGTTTGAAAACGTGATTGATATCAAACAAGAAAATTTGACCTATAAACAATCTTATAAAACTTTGCCCGAGCTCGTCGGCCTGATTATCAATATGATTGCCAGAAATGTTGATGACCTCAAAATTGCTCAGACCATTATGTTCCGCAATCAGGGAAAATCTTCCGAAGATGAAATTTTGCAAACCATTGCCGAAATTAAAAACTTGTTGGCCTTAACCGTTAATAAAAAGTTTGATCCCTTGCGCGAAAAATTTCAACTGCCCGACAACCAAACCACCCTTTATCATTTGATTGAAGGGGATACTTCTTATGCCCTGGCTTCTTTGGAAGCTTTGATGGATACTCAAATTGAAACCGCCTCCACACTCTCAAACGGCGAGAAAAAAGATATCATTTTCAAAGAAACAGCCAATATGGCTTGCACCTTTGGAACCATTGCCGCGCTCAATGATACCCGCTTGGCTACAGGTGCTTTTGAGCTGGCTATTGAGCTTTCGCCGCAAAATGCCAATGCCTGGAACAGAGTGGGCGATATGTATAAAAAAGCCGGATCCAACACCCAGGCCATTAAGGCTTATCAAAATGTTTTGAGCTTGGCTGATGAAAATATTAATGCTTCGCAAGTGGCCAATGCCCATAAAATGCTTTCTCAATTTTATTATGAACAAGGCAATAATCTGCAGGCCGCCAAACTTTATAATGACAGCAAACTTTTTTATGACTCTTTGGGAATCAACCGCAATCTTGACCGTCAAGAGCTGGAAATTGTTAACATTATTGAGCAAAAACAAAATATTGATGAAACCGTGCAAACGCTCCTCAATGCTCAAAATATGCAATATAGCTATGCGCTCTGAACGGCTATTTTTTTATGCAGATATCCGGGGCACGCAAATATAGCGGTTTGGGATAATCTATTCTCTTATTGAGATATTGTTTATAGCCTTTCAGCGCCAGGTTTTCTATCGGCAGATATTCTTCCATTTTGATGCTGTGCAGGCTCAAACCCGTCGGCGTCATCAAAAATCTTTCTACCGCATCTCCCAAAAACGTTACTTTTTTGTTTCTCAACTGGGCAATGATATCTTCCCTCAGACCGGCAGAGGGCTCGGTGAGGGCTTTGAGGTTTTCATCAAATATTTGATAATAAAAATCTTGCCTTTTGGTTTCTATCAAAACAACATTATAAAAGGCAATTTCATCCGGGCAAAAGGACAAAGACGCCAAATAGGCATCAAAAGCATTAACCCCGCAAATTTTGATGTTTTCTTTGGCCAAGCCAAAAGCTCTGGCCGCAGATATGCTTGCTCTTACCCCGGTGAAAGACCCCGGCCCGGTGCATACGGTTATTTCATCCAAATCATCAAATGAAACCTTTTGGTTTTGCATTATGTTTTTTATTTGCGGAATCAGCATCTCTGACTGGCCAAAATCCATGACTTTGCTAAACTTCTCCAATATTTTGTCATCTTTTGCCAATGCTATGGAACAAGAGGCAGCCGTTGTATCAAAAGCAAGATTATACATTTCTTTCCCTATTTTAATTTGTCCACTATCAAAAAAAATATTCTTTTCCAAAACTGATTTTATATTATAAAATCTCTTATCAAGCAATAATTTTATTGATAAGCACATAAAATGACTTTTGAACTTTTAACCAATATGTATTATGCCGCACCCGAATTGTGGTTTGTTTTGGCCGTTATTTTTGTTCTTGTTTCGGCCTTGGGTGTGTTTTATTGGTTTAATTTTTTGCGCATGAAGCAAAAAAACTACTTCCTTAACCGCGACCGCGAAAGATATGCCGAAACGCTTTATGCCTCTAAAGACGGCTATTTTGCTTTTATCTATCCCGATGAAAAAGTTGATGACCCCAGACACCATATTGTTGAGCACTGCTCCAGAAGGCTTGCCGTTATGCTCAACCTTACCGACGGAACAAAATCTACCTTTTCTCAGGTCTTGGAAAATTTTTATAAAGAGGATATGAAAAAGCTCCAAAAATATACCGAACATCTGCTTGCCGACGGTATTGCTTTTGATGATGAGTTTGTTTTGAAAAATAATGCCAAAAAATTGCGCCTTTCCGGCATGAGAATCAACGGCGTGGACGGAAATATTTATTGTGATATGATTTGGTTTCGCGATATCAGTTTCGAATCACAAATTATTTCCGAGCTGGAATCGGAAAAAAGAAATTGGTTCAAACAAATTATTCAGCTGGAAGATTTGATCAACAATATTCCATACCCCGTGTGGATGCGCGATGACAAACTCAATATCTTTCAAATCAATAAAAAATATATGGAGTTTTTTGAAAATAAAAGCCGGGAAGATATCTTATCCAACCATTTGGAAATTCAAAACGTTAACGGCGAAAATATTTCTAAAAACCTTGCTCTGGTGGCTCATTCCGTCAACAAGCCCAAAAGACAAACCGTTAATATCATCAAAAACGGAGAAAGAAAAGTTTATGAAGTGATTGAAACACCTTTCCATGTTGAGGACTCCCTTGATAAAATCTTTACCGCTGGGGCCTTGATTGACATCACCGAACTGGATGACTTCAAGAGAAACTTAAAAATCCATCAAAACGCACATTTGGAAATTATGGGCAAGCTCGGAACCGCTTTTGCCGTGTTTGACCAAAACCAACGCTTGGCTTTTTATAACAAGGCATTTGTTATGCTCTGGAAGCTTGACGAATCTTTTCTGGAACAACAACCCAATTATTCTGCCTTTTTGGATATGTTGAGAGAAAAAAGACTGCTCCCCGAAGTGCCTGACTATATTGCCTTTAAAAACGGAGAGCAAAAAGATTTTAATACCATTATCGAATCCAAAGAAGATATGCTCCACCTGCCCAACGAACAAACCATTCGGCGCGTGCGCATTCCTCACCCGATGGGCGGTATTGTCTTTGCTTATGAAGACGTGTCGGACAAACTTGCCACAAGAAGAGCTTATAACTCCTTGCTTTCCGTGCAAAAAGAAACTTTGGAAAACTTGTTTGATGCCGTTGTTATTTTTGCCGCAGACGGCCGCTTGAGCCTTTTTAACCAGGCTTATGTCAACCTTTGGGAGGTGGATGCTTTTGAGCTGGAAAAAGAACCCTCCCTTTCCGAGTTGATTGAAATGCAGAAAAAGTTCTTTACCAAAATTGATAACTGGAAAGCTCTGAAAAACGATATTATCAATCATATTACCAATTTTACCACCAAGTCTTTTATTCTTAACCGCGATGACGTGGACAAGGTTGAGGTTATGGCAAAAAATCTTTCCGACGAATCTTTAATGATTACATATAAAAAACTTTAACTTTTTATCAGATTGACAAAACATCTGGTTTTGATAGAATCCAAAGTATATGGTATGTTATGTTTGAGGATTGAGAAACAAAATGGCAGAAAATAAGGAAAATCCTAATATTGAATGGAAAAACAATCCTATCGGAGAACAAGAAAAACTTTCTCTCAAAATCAATATCAAAGAAGCCGTGGCTTATGAAGCCAAAAAAGATAATGTTTTTAAATCTCCGCAAAACAAAGCCGAAGCCCTGCCTCTCGGCTTGAAAAAAATCAGAAAAAAAATTCGCACAATCAATGATGAAGATGAAGATGAGGACGATTATCAAGTCGTTGCCGACTCTTTGCTTATGGAACAAAACAACAGCTCTCTTTATAATGCTTTAAGCGAAGATGAAAAAAACACACTTAAACAACGTGAAGATTTTAATACCATTCAACAACAATTGCAGACGGAAAAAATCACCGCCATTGCCATTGCCAATGACAAAACTAAAAAAGCCGGCTTTAAGGGTTTGAAAAAAGAAACCGTGGCCAAAAGCATTAATGAAAATGCCATTTCCTCACAAAAAACCCAAGAAACACTCAAAGAAAATTTTAAAACCGAACTCAGTAAAACCGACAAAAAATGGCATAATCTCAGTGATAAAGAGCTGCTCGATTTAATGAACGGTATTAATAAAATTGAAAAAGTGACCGGCATTGACGGGGTGGAAAACACCCTCCGCGAATTTGATGTCAAAGAAATTGTGACCCTCGGCAAAGAAAAAGCCGATGCAAAAAAAATTGCTCAAACCATTTGTGAAAAAACCGGCCGTAACACAATCAAAAAAAATCCCAAAAAAGATAAAAAGAACGAGAAAAAAATTTATATCAAAAACAATACGCTCATTCGTGACAGAGAACGCTCTTAAGATCTGTTTATTTTGCTGAGCAAGGCTTTATATGCCGCGCCCAAAAGTTTGAACTTTTCTTCGGCCTGCGAATCTTCTCGGTTGACATCCGGGTGATATTTTTTGACCAGTTTCTTATATTGTTTTTTTACCAGTTCAACCGTGATTTCTTCATCCGTATCCGCCAGCTCCATTATCTTTAAGTTCCTTCTGTCTTCTTCGCTGAAATAAACCTCGTTCATGGCAGAAAAATCGCTGGCATATTCTCTGAAAGCATTATATTCATCGGCAAACTCATCACCAAAGCTATATTTGACCTTGGCCCCGAACCAGCGGAAACGCATACGCGCACGGCGGTTCTTTTCTTCTTCCTCCGCAGCGGCACCGTCATAATAGTTCCATTTTTTGTTATATTCTTGAACATGTTTTAGGCAAAACCAATAATACTCCTTAAGACGGCTGTCTTTGGGAGCGCGATATTCTCCTTTTTCTTTGCACCCGGGATAATCACAAATATGTTCTTTTCCCTCGTTTTGCGGGGCAAAATATTTTCTTGTTCTTGGTTTTTTGTTCATCTTTTTTGCTCTGATTAAAACTTATTAAGTTTATCTTATCCGCGCAAAACTGGCAAGCCTAAAAATTAAGACACAGCCAACAAGCCAACAAAAGCAACAAGGCATATAGTAAAGATGATTTTTTGAAGCGCGGGTCTTTCTTATGGCGAGAAGAATCGAGCAGATAGCGCAAAGAATCGGCCTTGGGAAATGAAATATGGTTTTCTTTAGTGTATATCACGCCATGTTTTTTCAAGCTTGAAAGAAAAGAAGAATCGACGGCTTTGCTTTTTACAAAATTTTGTTTCAGGGTTTCGTCCCAAGCTTTGTTTAAGTCAACATCCGGGCAGGATTGCCGCAGTTTTTCAAGGCTATATATCATCTGGCTTTGCTTAAACGTTGCCGGTTTTTGCTTTTTTTGCAAATAATTTTTGATAAAAAGCAAATCTTCCGATAAGAGAATCTGTATTGGGCTTATCTCCAACAAGGCAATGTCATTTTTCTCAGAACACAATATGCTTTTCCAATCACTTATAAAAAGATGTTGTTCAAAGAACAACCGCGCAAAATAGGCAACCGTGTTTTTTTGTGCTTCCCCAGAAAGTTTGGCCAATGTGCGATATTTTTGCAAAAACGTTAACCTTAAGGACTCTTGCGTGGTTTGCGGCCAATTGATGTCATAGCTTTGCGGCAGGGCCTTTTTCAGTTCTTCCAAATCTGCCCCCCAAAGCCGAAAATCATAAATTATGTCTATGTGTTTTTTGAAGCAGATTTCTGCCCCTTTGGCTTGCGGAAAATCTTTTTTAATCAGCTCTTTTAATAAGTTTAAATAGAATCCGTAAGAAGCAAAATCGGTTGTGTTTTTTAGGGTTATTTCTTTATCAAAATTTTGTTTTTTTAAATCTTTGATAAAATATAACGGAAGCCCAAACAGCGGTGCGGCAGAAAATATGGTGCCGGCAAAAGCACAAAAAACTTTATCTTGTTTGTGCTTTTGGCAAAACGAATCCAGACTTTTCTGCAAGCTCTCCTTTGAGGTGCGGCAAAAAAAGATAGCAAAAATTTTTGAGAATCGAAAAGTCTTCAAACTCTTTATCAAAGGAAACAAGCCGGCACGTGCCAATTTTACGGCAAATTGTGTTTTTTTTATAAATTGTAAAATTTGTTTTATCATATATAATCATTCCGAATTTCAAACTTTTTTGAGCAAAAAAATCATGCCTGAATTACCCGAAGTTGAAACTATTAAAACCGCCCTTGAAAAATCTATCGGCAAGGCAACTATAACCAATGTTTTGATTTATAACAACTCTTTGCGCACAAAAATCCCCGATGATTTTACAAAAAGAATCGTCGGCGCAAAAATCTGTTCTTATCAAAGACGCGCTAAATATATTCTTATTCATCTGAACAACGGGATTTGCATCATCTGGCATTTGGGCATGAGCGGCCGCGTTAAAATTTGTGATAATATGCCGGAAAAAGAAAAACACGACCATGTGATTATTGAAACTTCTGCAGGAATCTTGGTTTATCACGATGCCAGGCGCTTTGGCTTAATTACCTATGAAAAAGAAGAGAATCTGCCGCAAAGTCCTTTCTTTGCACATCTGGGGCCAGAGCCTTTTGATGAAAAACTCGATGAAAAATATCTTTTGCAAAAATTTAAGCGGAAAAAAACACCCATCAAGGTTGCTTTGTTGGATCAATCTGTTATGGTAGGAGTAGGAAATATTTATGCTTCCGAGGCTCTGTTCCTTGCACGAATCCTACCGCAAAGAACTGCCGACAGCCTTTCAAAAAAAGAATGTGCTGCTTTGCTTGAGGCCGTTCGAATCGTGCTGAAAAAAGCCATTGCGGCCGGAGGTTCAACCCTGAAGGACTATCAAAAGCCCGACGGAAGTTTGGGATATTTTCAAAATATGCATTGTGTTTACAATAAAACGGGGCAACCTTGTCCCGACTGCACTTGCAATATTAAAAAGACAGGAGGAATCCAAAAGATTGTTTTGGGCGGACGCTCCACTTTCTTTTGTTCTTCCTTGCAAAAATAAGACGAGGAAAAAATGAAAAAATTTTTCACAATTTTGGCTGTGGCCGCTCTTTTTTCTTTTCAGACCGAAGCTGCTTTCATTGAAGGTTTGGAAGATGTGCCCTTGCTCAAAGGTTTGGAGCAAACACAAAAAGATAATATTTCTTTCGGAAATGAGGAAAGCCGCTTGGTTGAGGCTTATTTTACCAGCTCTAAAATCGGGTTTGCCAAGGTTGAAAAATTTTATATTGAAACGCTGCCGCAACTCGGGTGGATTTATCAGGGCAAAAGAGATAATGCTCTTTTGTTTGATCGTGAGGGTGAAACTCTGGAAATCGTTAAAGAATCGGCCAAACCTTTGTTGGTTCGAATCACCGTTAAAAGTAAGCTCTAAGGAAGTATGAAAATGGAATTGCAAAATATTATATCTGAGATTGACGGCAATGTCGGCATTATCACACTTAACCGTCCCAGAGCCTTAAATGCCGTTTGTGAAAAAATGTTGGAAGAACTTTCGGCAAAGCTTCTTGATTTTTCTCAAGATGATAAAATTGCCGTGATTGTCCTTAAGGGCAGTGATAAGGCTTTTGCCGCGGGAATCGATATGAACGAACTGCAGCTCAATGTCAGCTCTTATGGAATCAATGCCTTGGACAAGGCTTATGAATGTTTTAAGCTCATCGAATCTTGCAAAAAACCCATCTTGGCTGCCGTGGCCGGCTATGCTTTGGGAATCGGCTGTGATTTGGCTCTGGCTTGCGATATTATTTTTGCAGCAGATAATGCGCGTTTTGCGCAACCGGGCATCAGCCTGGGTTTAATCCCCGGTTTTGGCGCCTCTCAGCGTTTGGCTAAAACCATCGGCAAAGCTCAAACCATGGACATGCTTTTAACAGGGCGCGCACTCACCGCAGATGAAGCCCTTGTCTCCGGGCTTGTCAGCCGTATTGTGCCGCTGCCTGATTTGTTTGATGAAGCTTTGAAAACCGCACAAAAAATTGCTTCTTTTCCGCAAGAATCGGTTGCCGCCGCTAAAGATGCCGTCAAATTTGCTTTCAACGCTTCTCTTGAATCGGGAATCGCTTATGAAAATAAAAATTGCAAAATTTGTTTGGACTCTGACAGCTTTAAGGAATCTTTGCTCAAATTTATGGAAAAGAACAAAAAATAACAATATTTTAGGCCGAATCTGCAAAATAGTTATTGACTTATCGCGGGTTTAGAGTTTATAAAGCTTATCAAAAATATATTGTAATAACCTTTTTTATACAGGATTGAAGAATATGGCCAATCATAAATCGGCAAAAACCAGAATTAATCGTAACAACAAAAGAGCTATCATTAACGGCGCTCGCCGCAGCAGAGTTCGCACTTTTGTTAAAAAAGTTGATGCTTTAATTAATGCTAAAGAAAAAGACAAAGCTTTGGAAGCTTTGAAAGTGGCAGAATCTGAATTGATGATTTCTGTTCGCAAAGGTGTTTTCCACATCAATAAAGTGGCTCGCACCGTTTCTCGTCTTTCTAAAAAAATTAAAGCTCTCTAAGTTTTATTTTTTATTGATCTTAAAGCACAAATCGATACCTCTTTTTAGAGGTTTTCGGTTTGTGCTTTTTTGTTATAAAACTGACAGAATCTGCGCGACTCTGTGAAAAATGCCTGTCAAGAAATATAATTGCAATGTTCTTAAAATGTTCTGTTGTATTTATGTTTTTTTGTCTTTAATATCCGAATTGCTTTCAGGAACAAACGTTAATGAAAAGCAAGAGCACCTTGGGTTTTAAGAGTGTCTCTGATAAAAAAACAATTATTAAGATAAACTTTGATAAAAAAGATAAATTCTAACAGATAAGACATTTATTATATAAGGGAATATATATCGGCTTGTCTGGTTTGTTAGGGAAACAAATTAAACGAATGACATCTTTTATCAAGTTTGGCTTTATAATTTTGGGTTGCTAACTATATATATGAAAAAATGGGGAGATAAAATGGCTGAAGGAGCGATTGATAACAACACATCTGTTCAAGATCAATGGGGACAGATTTGCACTCAGTTAAAGTCTGAAGTTGGGGAAACTGCGTTTGACAGTTGGCTGAAACCTCTGACTTTGGGTTCTTTTAATGACGGGGTGATGAATATTTGCGTTCCGACACGCTTTATGAGAAACTGGGTTATCACCCATTATAGCGACCGAATCCACAAAATTTGGGAAAAGAAAAACCCGGCTATTAAATCCGTTAACTTTGTGGTGCAAGCCATGAATGACGAATCTAAAGGTCTTTACAGTCCGACTTGTCGTTCTTTGCTCAAAAAAATTACATCCACACCGACACCGACAAAGTTTTATCAATCCGGCTCGGCTGCTTTATCGGCTAACGCCAATGAAACTTTCTCCAACACCGATCCGTTGTCTGTGCCTTTGAACCCGCAATATACTTTTGATAACTTTGTGGTGGGCAAAACCAATGAGTTTGCTTATGCCGCCGCCAGAAAAGTTGCCGAATCCAGAAACGTTTCTTTTAACCCCTTGTTCTTATATTCCGGCGTCGGTCTTGGCAAAACTCACCTCATGCACGCCATTGCTTGGCATATTAAACAACAAGACCCCACCAGAAATATTGTTTATCTTTCTGCCGAAAAATTCATGTATAAGTTTGTTCGCGCTCTGCGCTACAAAGACACCACCGCTTTCAAAGAACAGTTCCGCTCGGTTGATGTGTTGATGGTTGATGATGTGCAATTTATGGGCGGAAAAGATACCACACAAGAAGAATTTTTCTACACTTTTAACTCTCTGATTGAAGAAGGAAGACAAATCATTATCTCTGCCGATAAATCTCCATCTGATTTGGAGGGAATCGAAAACAGACTGAAATCTCGTCTGGGCTGCGGTTTGGTTGCCGATATTCACCCCACGGATTTTGACTTGCGCATGGGAATTTTGGAAAACAAAGCCAAACAGCTCGGGGTTGAACTCCCCACAAAAGTGGCTGAGTTTTTGGCACAAAAAATTACATCAAATATCAGAGAATTGGAAGGTGCTTTGCGCCGCGTGATTGCTCACTCTCAGCTTTTGAGCAACAAAGAAATCACCTTGGATATGACCCAAGATGTGTTGAAAGATATGCTGCGCTCTTATGACAGACGCACCACCATTGATGAAATTCAGAAGAAAGTGGCTGAACACTTCAATATTTCCGTCAAGGAAATGCAATCTTCCAGAAGAGCACGCACCGTTGCTCGTCCGCGCCAGATTGCTATGTATTTGGCAAAACAACTCACCTCTCGCTCGCTGCCGGAGATTGGCCGCAAGTTTGACCGTGACCACACCACCGTTATGCACGCCGTTAGAAAAGTGGAGGAACTCATTATGGAAGATGCCAGCTTGGCCGAAGATGTTGAAGCTTTAAGAAGAGTGCTTGAAGCCTGATATAATCTGCATAATTAAAGAAAACACCTCTTGAGAAAATAAGAGGTGTTTTTTTTGCTTTTCAAAACAGAAAAAGTTGTTGACGAATCGTTGTTTTTTCTTCTTGTTTGTCGCTTTTATGATAATATTTTTATAAAATTTTTAGATCTAAAAAAACAGGTGAATTGAAATGAAGTTTACAATTGAACGCGCTAATTTGTTGAAAACTCTGAGCCATGTTCAGAGTATTGTTGAAAAAAGAAACACTATCCCGGTGTTGTCTAATGTGAGAATCGAGGCTTTGGAAGACGGAATCAGCTTCAAAGCTACCGATATGGACACCGAAATTACGGAAATTGTTGATGCCAAAACAACTGAAACCGGCGCCACAACCGCTCCGGCTCATATGCTCTATGACATTGTCAGAAAACTTGCCGACGGCTCAGAAGTGGAAATCACTTTCCCGGATGAAAAAGGCCAACTGACCATTGCATCGGCTCGCTCCAAATTTTCTCTTTCCACCATCGGCGTGGAAGATTTTCCGGTTATTTCCGGCGACAAACTGCCCATCAACTTTACCATGGACAAAGAAGAGCTCAAAGATGTGATTGACCGCACCAAGTTTGCCGTTTCTACCGAAGAAACACGTTACTACCTCAACGGTGTTTATATGCACGCCAAAAATGAAGGCAATGCCAAGGTTTTGCGTGTGGTGGCAACTGATGGTCACCGCTTGGCTTGTGTTGAGACTCCGTTGCCGCAAGGGGCCGAAAACTTGGCCGGTGTGATTGTGCCGAGAAAAACCATTACCGAAATCAGAAAGCTCCTGGATGACAACAATGCCGACCATATTATGGTTTCCATGTCTGAGAACAAAGTTCGCTTTGCTTTTGAAGATATCACTTTGACATCTAAACTCATTGACGGCACATACCCTGACTATGAACGCGTTATTCCGACCGACAATGACAAAAACTTGGAACTCTCCGTTAAAGATTTGTCTTCTGCCGTTGACCGCGTTTCCGTTGTGGCGGAAAGAACTCGCGCCATTAAGATGATTACCGCGCCTTCCAAAGTGACCATCACCACATCCAGCCCGGATTTGGGTTCGGCTCAAGAAGAATTGGAAGCAAAATATGAAGGCGAATCTGTTGAGATTGGCTATAACTTCCGCTATCTGTTGGATATTTTGGCTGAGGTTAAAGGTGAGGCCGTGCGCATTTCTTTTGCCGATGCTTCTTCTCCTTCGGTTATTCATGATACCACAGACTCCAGCGCCATCTATGTTTTGATGCCGATGCGCGTCTAACCCATAGGGGCAAAATGGATAATTTGGCCTTAAATATTCAGGTTGATAATTCAGTAAAGTCAGGCGTTATGCGTCTGACTTTAACTGACTATAGAAACTATCCTTTTTTGCGCCTTAATACCGAGCTGTGCCCGATTGTCATCACCGGGGAAAACGGCACCGGCAAGACCAATATTTTGGAGGCCGTGTCTTTCCTTACCCCCGGACGCGGTTTGCGCGGGGCAAGGCTGGCTGACATCAGGAGAATCCGTCCGGCGCTTGTGACCGATGAATATGCTCCAACCGAAATCAGCCCCACATCTTGGGCGGTTTCTTCCACGGTTATCAAAGGCGGCGAATCCTATGAAATCGGCACCGCTGTTGAAAAAAATAGCAAAGAAAGCGATGATGAGTTGCGTTCTTTTGAACGTAGAATCGTTAAAATCGACGGCAACAAAATTTCTTCTCAAGCTGAGCTTGGAAAATATATTTCCGCCGTGTGGTTAACCCCGCAAATGGACAGACTTTTTCGCGGCGGTTCGCAACCCAGACGCAGTTTTCTTGACCGCTTGGTTTATGCTTTTGATATGGAACACGCCAAACGCACGGCAAATTTTGAGCACTTATACAAAGAATGGTATCAGCTTTTGAAAAGCGGTTCTCATGATAATCATTGGCTGTCAACCTTGGAAGAAAATATGGCCTCGCTCGGCGTGGCGATTGCAGCTGCCCGACGCGAGCAAACCGCCAAGCTCAACACCTTTATTGAGCATGAGCCTGATGATATTTTTCCGAGCGTGCGTTTGGAGCTTGACGGCCTGATTGAAAAAATGCTCGATAAAATGCCGGCAATCGATGTGGAAGATTTTTACAAAAACAAGCTTAAATCTCAGCGACAAAATGTTTTGTATAATGATACGTTTGATGGGGTGAACCGTACCGATTTTAAGGTTTATTATCGCAAAAAGCATATGCCGGCCGAGCTTTGTTCCACCGGCGAGCAAAAATCACTCCTCATCAGCATTATTTTGGCCCAAACAAAATCGCAAACTTTGCACCAGGGTTTTGCCCCCGTGATGCTCCTTGATGAGGTGGTGGCACATTTGGACGATGTGAAGCGCGAGGCTTTGCTCGAAAAAATTAAAGACCTCAAAGTTCAGGCTTGGATTACGTCAACGAATCCAGAGCTTTTTATGAGCTTGAAAAATGATGCCCTCTTTTTTGAGGTGGCCAACAACAAAATCACGCCAAAAGATTATTAATATCGCGTGATGTGTTAACTCAAAATTGACACTCTTGTCTTATTGTAATATCATCTTTGACAATGAAATGATTTATTAAGGTTAAAAAACCATGGAAACACAATATTACACCCTGATTGAGAAACAAGATTTCTACGAGATTATTGAAAATAAATATGGCGAACTCGCTATTTTTATTGACGCACGCGAAGGTGCCCCGGTTAATCCCGTGTTGCAATTTGACGGCAAAAAAACCGCTCTTTTGAAAAGAGATGAACACTTGGCCGTGAAACTTGATGATATTGACGAGGAAACCAGAGGTCCTTTGGCCGAAGCCGAGTTTTTGCTGATTGTGGAATTGCAAGGCAAAATGGTGGAACGCACCTATGCCGTGCCGGTGGAAAATGTGGAAGAGATTGTTTTGGAAGGCAAACAAACCCGCGCCGATGAATATGTCAAAGCCAAAACCAAAGAAGAAGTTTTGGCTAAGTTCGGCGCTGTTAAATGCTGGACAAACGGTCCTAAAAAATAAAAAAATTGAAGGATAAAAAAGAATGATTGGTTTGGTTTTGGTAACTCATGGCAACTTGGCACTGGAATTTATTTCTGCCATGCAACATGTGGTTGGTAAACAAGAAAATGTGGAAGCCGTGTGCATCGGCCCGGAAGATGATATGGAAATGCGCCGTGCCGAAATTTTGGAAAAAGTCAGCAAGGTAGACACCGGCAGCGGCGTTGTGGTTTTGACCGATATGTTCGGCGGCACGCCTTCTAACTTGGCCATTTCTATCATGGATAGAGCCCATGTGGAGATTTTGGCCGGCATGAACCTGCCGATGCTGATTAAAATTGCCTCTTTGCGCAAAGATAAAAATATGAAAGAAACGGTTGAAGGTGCGCAAGAAGCCGGCAAAAAATATATTAATATCGCTTCACAATTGTTGGGAATGTAGCCATGTCTGATAATAATGTTCTGACCGCCGAACTTGAAATTCAAAATAAAAAAGGCTTGCACGCGCGTGCTGCCGCCGCTTTTGTTAAAACAATCGCACCGTTTGATTGCGAAGTGGAGGTTGAAAGAATCGGCCAGACCGTGAACGGCTGCTCTATCATGGGTTTGATGATGCTCGCGGCCTCCAAAGGCACCACCATCAAGGTTAATTGCTCCGGCGCACAGGCCAAAGAAGCTTTGCAAGCCATCACAGATTTAATCAACAACAAATTTGGCGAAGAATAGTCCGTTTTTGCTATGAAAAAAGACAAAGCGCCGCGCAACAAAACCATTGAACTGACAAAAGCCGAGATTAACCAATACGCCAAAAAAACTCTCAAAATTTCGGCTCCGATTGCTTTGGATTTTGTCTTGAACAAAACTTTACATCAAGATACTTTCAAAGCGCTTGATTTTTTGCCGGCAGATTCAATTGATTTGATTATTGTTGACCCACCATACAATCTGACCAAAAATTTTTCCGGCTCAACTTTCAAAGAAATGGGCTTGGAAGAATATAAAAACTGGCTCGATAAATGGCTCAAAAAAACCGCGCGTTTGCTCAAAGAAAACGGCTCAATTTATATTTGTGCAGACTGGAAAACCTCGATTGCCATTCCCGAAGTGGCGGGAAAATATTTTCTTTTACAAAACCGCATTTCTTGGGAGCGTGAAAAAGGCCGCGGCGCTCTCAACAACTGGAAAAACTGCCTTGAGGATATTTGGTTTTTTACCAAAAGCAAAGATTATACTTTCAATTTGGATGCGGTAAAAATTCAACGTCCCGTGATTGCGCCTTATCGCGACAAAAACGGCCAGCCCAAAGACTGGGTTGATGACGGTACGCACAAAACCCGCCTGACCCACCCTTCCAACATTTGGACCGATATTTCCATTCCCTTCTGGTCGATGCCGGAAAACACCAACCACCCCACCCAAAAGCCGGAAAAGCTGATTGCCAAACTTATCTTGGCATCCAGCAACGAAGGTGATGTGATTTTGGACCCTTTTGTCGGCTCGGGAACAACTTCGGTGGTTGCAAAAAAACTTAATCGAAACTATATTGGAATCGAGAGAGAAAAAGAATATGCCGCTCTCACCGAAAAACGCTTGGAAATGGCTGAAACCAACAAAGAAATTCAAGGTTTTGAAGATGGCATTTTCAAAGCGCGCAATGCTTATAATTAAAAAGGTTTTGACAATATGAAAAAATTTTTGACTTTGCTTTTGTTTTTGAGTTTATCTGCTTTCAGCGCACAAGCGGCAACGCAACCCAGCGCCGAACAAATTGCAAAAATTGAGGATTATCTCAATAATCTGAAAACTCTGGAAGCCGATTTTGTGCAAACCGCCAGCAACGGCTCAACCGCCGAGGGCAAAATTTATATTGCCAAACCCAACAAAATCCGCATGGAATATGGCGCACCGGTTGATGTGGATATCATCGGCAACGGCGAGTTTATTGTTTATAATGACAAAGAGCTCGACCAAGTGACCCATATCGACTATGACGATATTCCGGCCACACTGATTTTGGCAAATGATATCAAAATTGACGGAAACAATCTTAAAATCATCGACTTTTATGAAGACCGCGGCACAATTATGCTGACGGTTGAATATCCGCAAAAGAAAGATATTAACCCTATCACGCTCATTTTTAACAAAGACCCGTTTGAGCTCAAACAATGGAAAGTAACAGACCCGCAATCGGTGGAAGTGACGGTTTCGCTCTATGGGGCGCAAACAGACGTGGATTTGAACAACAAGCTCTTCCAATTCCGCAAAGACAAAAAGAATCCACTTAACTATAAGAAAAGATAAAAAATGACGACATTTAAACTCGCCACATGGAACGCCAACTCCATCCGAATCCGCATGGAGGCGCTGAAAAAACTGGTTGAAACCGAAAACCCGGACATTATCTGCCTGCAAGAGGTGAAAGCCAAAGAAGAAGATTTTCCCTTTGAGGCCATTCATGCCTTGGGCTACCCTAACATTGCGCTGTATGGCATGGCCGGTTATAACGGCGTGGCGATTTTGAGCAAAGAGCCGTTGCAAAATGTGGCTCGTTGCGACTGGGTCGGCAAGCATGACGCGCGCCATATCAAAGCATGCGTATTTGACGACATTGAAATCAACGATATTTATATTCCGGCGGGCGGCGATATCCCCGACCCGATAGAGAATCTTTCCTTTGCGCACAAGCTGACTTTTATGGATGATATATCCGAATATTACGAGCAGCACAAAAGTGAGCTAAAGAACAAAAAAATGCTGCTTTGCGGCGATTTTAACGTGGCGCCTTATGAAAATGACGTGTGGAATCACAAACAGCTTTTGAAAATCGTCTCCCACACGCCGATTGAGGTGGAGCGTTTGAACCGCCTTAAAGCCTCGCTTGACTTTGTGGACATTGCGCGCGAATTTCACCCCGAGCCGGAGAAGATTTTCACCTGGTGGAGCTATCGCAACCCCAACTGGAAAACCAATGATAAAGGACGTCGATTGGACCATGTTTGGGTTTCACCCAACCTCAAAGACCGCGTGGTCAGCTATAAAATTTTGAAAGATTGGCGCGCCGGCGAGCGTCCGTCCGACCATGTGCCGGTGGTGGTGGAAATTAAGAAAGGTTAAAATTTAAGGCGGAGGAAACTCCGTCTTTTTTTATATTATTTATTCTGTATTTGCTTTTGTTTTTGAGATGGGGGCAAATAGTTTTCATCGGTTACGACCTTTTGACCAGTACGTTCTTCAAAATCTTCTTTAGCGCGTTTGGAAATACTGCCTCCAATTTTAGCAGCCTGCTTATTTTCTCTCATTCCCGTTGCATTGGTATGTTCGGCAACTTGTCTGGTTGATAATTCTGCCAAAGCCGTAAAAATGAGTTCGGCCTCACTCATGTGGTCTCTTAAATTTTGTGATTTTAAACCTTTTAACTGCTTATGTTCTTTAACTGACAAACCTGACCATTCTTGATGGATTATATTGGTTAAAACGGCATACTCTTCCTCTTTGGTTATTTCATGCTCTTTCCAATAATCCGTTAATTTATTGCGGGTTTCTTGCCCCATCATGCGTTGTTGAATCCATTTATCCGAATGGCCGAGTTTTTGCCAATTTTCTCGAGCTCGGTCAAGGCTTAATGAAGGGTCTGCCGTTTCTTTCATGCGCTCATAACCAACGCGCGCTAACCACTGTTTTATCGGCTCTGCTTTTGTACTGGGAACGGATTGAACAATACGCAGCATTTCTTCTGCCGTGGCAACATCTGTTAAATATTTTTTGCCATCAGCTGCTTCCAATTTCAGTCGGTGACAATTTGTCACCGACTCAGAAGCACCTTCATTTCTGAGGCGTTCCGACAATTTGTTCCAATATTTTCGTGCGTTTTGATAATCTTTTTCAATCAAAATAGCAAGAACATCAACAATAGAAAAATACCAGATATCTTTTTCTTCATCATAAACTGATCGGATTTTGCTTTGTTCAAATAATTTAATATCATTTTTCATTATCATTTATTTTCCTTTACAAAACCAGCTTGTATCCGCCGTCTTCGGTGACAATCAATTGCGCGGAAGTATCTTCGTGTTCAACCTTTTGGCGCAGGCGGTAAATGTGGGTTTCAATCGTGTGGGTGCTGACATCGGGACTATAACCCCAAACTTCTTGCAATAAATCATTTTTAGAAACAATTTTATCTTTGTTTTTATATAGAAACTTAATGATTGCCACTTCTTTTTCCGTCAGCTTAATGGTTTCACCGTTGCGCTCATTATAAATTTCTTTTTGCAGGGGACGTAATTCATAGCGATTAAAGCTCAAATATCCGGCCTCGGAATTATCCACCAAATTGATGCCGGCCTGAATTTGATTTAACAAACTTTCCAAAGACAAAGGCTTGAAAATAACATGATTTAAAACAGAACTCTCAACCGAATCATCCCCGCTTTGTTGCAGCAAAATTATCGGCGTGTTGGGGTGATGCGCGCGCAAAGTTTCTAAATCTTTGGCTCTTTCATCCAAAATTATCATATCTATCAAGCTGTTTTCATCATCTTGCGGCAGGACATTAAAACCATGCGCATAAAGCGTGATTTGTTCGCTTAAATCTGCAGCAAAATCTTCATTATCCGACAACAGCAAAATATTTGGCATTTCTCCCTCCTAAAAATTCAGGCTCAAACCGCTCACGACCGCATAGCCCTTATTGTTTTGGCTAACTTCACGATTTTGGCCGCGGAAATCTACCTTGGCAGCACTCAGATAGACATCCAAATTTTTGTTGACCTGATAGCGGTTGGAGAACATCAAGATTTTGTCTTCATTGTCGCTTTCTTTGGCATGAGATTCAAAATATGACAAAGATGTTTTATAAGGCCCAATCTCATAGCCCAAACCCACGTTCCAAGCATAGCCTTCGCGATAACCGTCAAAGAACTCCGGCATATCAGCTTTTGCGGAAATGGGGTTTTTATCATCAGCTTCGGTCATGCGCCAACCGCCGCCTAAGGTCCAGTTGCCGCGCGATAAGCTCATGCCGGCCGAATATTCTTGGTCATTATCCACAAAATCGGCATAGCCCAAGGTGGTGGTTAAATTGAAAATGTCAAAATCAATATAATTATACAAACTGACAATATAGCCGCCTTTGTCTTCATAATCAGCCGACTTACTCACCAAACCGCGGCGGTTGTAGGTTTCCGGCACATAGGTAAAACCGAGCATTGTGCCATAATATTCCGGCGTGATATAGCTTATTTTTGGGGCCACGCCATCGGTATTAATATAAGTGGTGTTTAAGGTAGCAAAGCGGGCGTTGCTGCCTTTTCTTTGCCAATTGGGATTGAATATAAAATCTACTATATCGCTGTTTTCAATCCCCAGCGGACCGGCATCGGGCGCGCCGGTGTGGAACTGGGCGGCCACGTTCCAGGTTTGACCAACCATCAAGCGACCATAAGAACTATCAACAATGCCGTAAACTTCTTCACCCCATTTGCCCTGGTTATAGTCTTCCAACTCATGATTTACACCCAGCATTAAGTCAGCATAAATTCCTGCCTCCCAATCTGAGCCAAACAAATATTTGGCATAAGCACTCAATTTGGCATCGCCAACACCGTGATTGTGGCTGTTTTGCTCATCATAACGACTTGAGGGCTCGGTATAACCATAGAGCCCGGTGGTGCTTCCTTGCCCGCCGGTTTCCCATGTGCCAGCCAGAGCGGTTGAACTGCACAACAAAGCGGAAATAAACACAAACTTAAACTTTAAAGACATTGTTTTTACCTTTTTATTTTGTTTGTCTCAGTTTAGAACGAAGCTTTTTTACAAGTCAACCAAAATCGGGCTTTAAGCAAATAATTCTTTGGCCTTTTGTGCCATTCTCTCACCAAAAATTGCAAACATCTCTTTGCTTTTTTCATAATGTCCGTCAACCTTGTCCAAAGCCACCGGCCCTAAGTGAATGTATGGCTGCCCCCAGGCACCGCCGCCGGAATATACCAACATGCCCTTGACCAAAAGTTGGCCGATGATGCTCATAATGGCAATATCCGCACCACCTTGAGCATAATGCGCGGTGGCATAAACACCGCCCAGTTTGCCGGCTAAATTTAGCGAACGGCTATCTTCTTCCAACCATTTTTTGATTTGCCAACAGGTGCTGGCCAAATAAGTCGGCGTACCAAAGATAACACCATCACAAGCGTTGATGTATTCGGCGTCCATTTCTTCCGTTATGGAAAAAAGACGCACCTCACCGCCTTGCTTTTTTATCCCTTCGGCTATGACTTCACCCATCTCTTTGGTATGACCGCTCAAGCTATAATAAATAATGGCAAACTTCATCTTTTTTTTCTTTCAAAAAAAGCCCTCTTGCGAGGGCTTGATTTTTATTAAATATCCAAGTTAACCACATTCAAGGCATTTTCTTGGATGAACTCTTTTCTCGGTTCAACCACATCACCCATCAGCGTGGCAAAAACTTCGTCCGCCTCGTCCATATGGTCAATCTTGACCTGCAATAAAGAACGAGCCTCCGGGTCCAGCGTGGTTTCCCAAAGTTGTTCCGGGTTCATCTCACCCAACCCTTTATAGCGCTGGATGGTGATGCCTTTCTTGGCGGCTGTCACAATGGCATCAACAAAGGTTACCGGCCCGGTGATGTTTCTTTCAATGCCGTTTTTGGAGATGAACTTGCCGGTTTCAGCAAAGTTTTCTCTTAATAGGTCTTTCATCTCATTCAAGGCCTTGGCTTCCACACTCTCAAGCAAGGTGTTGTCTATGATATGCTCTTCCTTAACACCTCTCAAAGTGCGATGGAAAGAGATTGATCCATTGCTCAAAACCTCGGCATGCCAACCACGGTCATATTCTGCCTCCAAACTATCCAAACGTTTGGCAAGTTTTTCCAGCTCAGACTTCAACAGCGGAATATCGGTATATACTTTTTCATCAAACAAACCGAAAATGGACATTTGTTCCACAATCTTTTCCGGCAAGTTTTTGCTTAAAGTTGTCAGCAAACTGCTGGCTTTGCGGTTGCGCTCCGCCAAGTCAATCAAATCTGAACCTGTGATTTGTTCGCCGCTCAAGCGCACCAAAACTGCATCATCACAACCACCTCTGATCAAATAGTCTTCCATTTCACGCTCGTTTTTAATATACAAAATCGAGTTGCCTTTTTTGACCTTATACAACGGCGGTTGCGCAATATAAACATAACCGCGTTCAATCAGCTCCGGCATTTGACGATAGAAGAAAGTCAGTAACAAGGTTCTGATGTGGCTTCCATCAACATCGGCATCGGCCATGATGATGATTTTGTGATAACGGCATTTATCGGCATTGAAGTCATCGCGGCCGATACCCGTGCCCAAAGCGGTGATAATCGTGCCAATCTCGGCAGAGTTGAGCATTTTATCAAAACGGGCACGTTCCACGTTCAAAATTTTACCGCGCAAGGGCATAATGGCTTGGTTTTTGCGGTGACGTCCTTGTTTGGCCGAACCACCGGCGGAATCTCCCTCAACGATGAAAACTTCGGACAAGGCCGGGTCTTTTTCTTGGCAATCGGCCAATTTGCCGGGAAGAGAGGCCACATCAAAAGCACCCTTGCGGCGGGTTAACTCTCTGGCTTTGCGGGCAGCCTCACGGGCGGTGGCGGCTTCTACGATTTTGCCGACAATAATGCGGGCCTCGTTGGGGTGCTCGTCCAACCATTCTTTCAACTTATCGCCGACCACACTTTCAACCACCGGGCGAACTTCAGATGAAACCAATTTATCTTTGGTTTGAGAAGAAAACTTCGGATCCGGCACTTTAACCGACAATACGCAGGTCAGACCTTCACGCATATCATCGCCGGTCAGCTGAACTTTGTCTTTTTTAAGAAGGCCGTTTTCCATCACATAGTTGTTCAAGGTTCTGGTCAAAGCCCCTCTGAAACCGGCCAAGTGCGTGCCGCCGTCTTTTTGCGGAATGTTGTTGGTGAAGCAGAGCATGCTCTCGTTATAAGCATTGGTCCATTGGATGGCACAATCTACCTGAATGTCATCTTTTTCACCACTGATGGAGATGATTTCTTCATGCAGCGGAGATTTTGCTTTGTTGATATGAGCCACAAAGGCTTTCAAACCACCTTCATAGTGGAAATCCACCTCTCTCGGCTCGGGGCCGCGATTGTCAATCAACTTCAGATAAACACCGGAGTTCAAAAAGGCTTTTTCTCGAATGGCTCTTTCCAAAGTGTCAAAATTGAACTCGGTCATGGTAAAGGTTTCCGGCGAGGGCAAGAAAGTGACCTCGGTGCCGTGACGACCATTGGCATCGCCCACAACTTCCAAGTGGCGCGTGACATTACCGTGAGAAAACTCGGCAATATGCTCGTGGCCTTCACGCCAAATGCGCAGTTTGAGCCAAACAGACAAAGCATTCACTACAGAAACGCCCACACCGTGCAAACCGCCGGAAACTTTATATGAGTTGTTATCAAACTTACCGCCGGAGTGCAGCTCGGTCATAATCACCTCAGCGGCGGAAATGCCTTCTTCTTTGTGCATGCCGACAGGAATACCGCGTCCGTTATCGCGAATGGTGGCTGAACCGTCGGGGTTCAAAATGACTTCGGTTTTGTCACAATAGCCGGCCAAAGCCTCGTCAATGGCGTTGTCCAAAACCTCATAAATCATATGGTGCAAGCCCGAACCGTCATCGGTATCACCAATATACATTCCCGGACGTTTGCGGACAGCGTCCAAACCTTTCAAAACCTTAATGGAATCAGCATTATATTCGCTTTCTTCTTTTTTTATTTCTTCAGCGGTCATTTCACTACTCATATTCGTTCTACTTCCTTTATTTTTCATATAAAAATCAACTGTATTTGAATATATACCCAAAGTTTCAATCCAACAAACAAAAAAGCAAAGATATCAACGCAAAAAAGCTTATTTTTTTAGTTTTTTTGCCTATTTTGGACAAAAATCATCCTAGACAGAGAATCTTTTTTATGATATTATTTTTCTAACAAGAAAATTTGGAGAAATTGCTTATGAAAAAGAAAATACTTTTAGAGTTCGATTTGGGTTTGAGTCCAAAATATAAAAAATGGGCAAAAGAAGCCGCCGTTCAGTTTGTTGAGCTTTTTCCCGAATTTAAAGATAGTCTGAGCATTCAGATATCTAAAAATAAGTCCTTTTATACCAAAGAAGAAATTGAAAAAATCATTGAAAAAAGTCTTAGCAACAACCCCAATATCGATCCTCAAGAGATAAAAAAACATTTTATTCTTCAGCCGGACGGAACTTATCTGCATGATGATTCCGTTCATGCTCATATCTTAAAATCCATAGATGCAAACGGCCTTGTTGATTTGCGAAAATGGCTAAACGAAAAATCTCATGGAAACAGAGTTGTTGAAAAAAGAGAGCCTATTGTCATTTCCGTTACGCCTCGTCTGACAACAATGGGTTATGGTATCAGCAACGTTGTCGGGCCATGTATTTCCGCCGGAGCTTGCGAAAGTTTAATGAGAGGCTCCGAAGATGAAGAGGCTTATTTCAAAGAAATCATCATCCATGAGCTCGGACATACTTTTAATGCCACGCATTTGGAACGTGATAATATTTTAGATGATAAAAACCTTGGAACTCATTGTGCTGACCAGGATTGCTTGATGTATTTGCACGCTTATCTGACGGAAAGATTTAATGCCAGAAAAGCCCAACGCAAAAAAAATCCTTTTTGCAGCGATTGCATGGCCTCAATGCGTGATTATATGCAAAATGTTTTTGATCTTGACCGAAAAAACGTGCAAGAAAATCAGGTTTTGCATGTTAACCAAGGAAATGATAATCAAAATTCTGACCCTGTTGTCAATGACCCAAGCTTCAAAAAAGCTTGGCGCGAGATTTTTCAACCCTCAGCCGAAAAACAAAAGGCTGAATATAAGGAAGACATTAAAGCGTCCGAATATAGAGCCGAGATTAAACATACCAACGGCAGTGTTGATAAAATCGTAGCAACCGGCGCCAATAATGTTTCTCTTTCTGCCAAAGATAAAGACGGCAACGCAAAAATGCCTAATATGCAACGTTTTCGCGATATTGTGGCTTATGCCCAAAAGCAAGGCTCAGTCATTGAATTTGGTGACATTAAATCTGCCGAATTTAAGGCCCGCCTGTTGCTCGCTTGTATGGAAGCCAAACCTGCCATGCAAATGGTTGGCGCGCCTGAGCTTAATGATGCGTTTATCCAATCTATTCAAGATGAAAAAATCAAAGGCTTGTTGCAGATTATGAAAAATAAGAATGAGTCTCAAAAAGACAAGCCACAAACAAAATCCAACCAAACAAGGTCTTCTATTTCTATGCCGCGTAAAGACATTGGAAGAAATAGCCGATAGATATAATCTCTAGTGGGCTTGGGTCCAGTCATCACCGATACCGACTTCGGCAACGAAAGGCACGGCTAAATCCACCACGCTTTCCATAGTCTTTTTTATCATCGCGGCGGCTTTTTCCACCTCATCTAACGGTGCTTCAAAAACCAACTCATCATGCACTTGCAAGAGCATCTTGGTTTTATATCCGCCCTCTTCCAGTTCTCTTTGCACAGCAATCATCGCGCGTTTGATGATATCTGCCGCACCGCCTTGAATCGGCGCATTGATGGCGGCTCTTTCAGCATTGGCAACAATGCGTTTGTTTTTATCATTAATGCCCATAATCGAGCATTTGCGCCCAAATGGCGTCAGCACATAGCCGTATTGATGGGCAAACATGGTGGTTTGTTCCATATATTTTTTAATCTCGGGCATTTGGGCAAAATATGCATCAATATATCTCTTTGCTTCTTCATTGCTGACATCAATTTGTTTGGCCAAGCCATATTGCGAAATTCCGTAAACAATGCCAAAATTGATGGCCTTGGCATGGCGGCGCATATTGGCATCCACCTCGTCATAAGGCACGCCGAAAACTTTTGAAGCGGTGGCGGCGTGAATGTCTATGCCTTGCTCAAAAGCGTGTTTCAAGCCCTTAACATCAGCCACAGATGCCAGCAAGCGGAGCTCAACCTGCGAATAGTCGGAAGCAATTATCTTGCAGCCCTCTTTGGCGATAAAGCACTCACGAATTTTTTTGCCTTCTTCACTTCTAATCGGGATATTTTGCAAATTGGGGTTGGACGAAGCCAAACGACCGGTGTTGACCACGGTTTGGTTAAAAGTGGTATGCAAGCGACTATCTTTATCCAGCAAGTTAATCAAAGCATCGGTATAAGTGGATTTGAGCTTGCTAAAGCCGCGCCAATCTAAAATTTTGGCAGCCAGCAAATTGCCCTCGGCGGCCAGATTTTCCAGCACATCAGCCCCGGTTTGCCAAGCCCCGGTTGCGGTTTTCTTACCCTTGGCACCGAGTTTGCCAAACAAAATTTCGCCGATTTGTTTGGGTGAGCCAATGTTAAACTCTTCTCCGGCAAGTTTATAAATTTCTTGCTCGTATTCTTTCAATTTTTTATCAAACTCTTGGCTCAGATTCATGAGTTTTTGTTTATCAACCATCACACCTTGTTTTTCCATTTTTTGCAAAATGGCAATCAACGGGCGGTCATAGTTCTCATAAACGGCAATTTTTTTCTCTTTAACCAATCTTGGCTTCAAAACATGATACAAGCGCAAGGTGATATCGGCATCTTCGGCAGCATAGTCCAACGCCTTGTCCAAAGGCACATAGTCAAAGGTGATTTTATCTTTGCCGGTGCCGCAAACATCTTCATAATGAATGGTTTTATATGACAAAAACTTTTCTGCCAGCTCATCCATGCCGTGCCCATGCTCGGAGCTATCCAAGTCATAAGATAAAACAGCCGTGTCTTCTATTGGGAAAATCTCGTTTTCTTCGCCAATCACTTGGGCAAAGAAGTGCATATCAAATTTGATATTATGGCCGATTTTCAAAATGCTCTTATCGGTCATAATCGGGCTCAAATATTTGGCAACAGTAGCAAAATCAAGCTGTTTTATCTCATAACTTTCCGAAGCAAACAAATCACGATTTTGGGATTTATGCTTCAAAGGCACATAACAAGCCACGCCCTCTTCCACCGCCATGGAAAAACCGACGATTTTATCAAAAGTGGGATTGATGCCCGTGGTTTCGGTATCAAAAGCAAAGACGCCTTTATTTCTTATCGTATCTGCCCAGCGCTTTAAGCCTTGCTCATCTTGCACCAGCTCATAGTGCTTTTCCACCTCTTTAAATACGGTGTTCAGGTCTTGATTTTCCTCATCTGGCAGGCTGTTGCATCTGACCTCTGCCCAGCGCTGGAGTCTTGGTTTTAAGCTCACAAAACCATATAAATCGACAAACTTTTCAATATCTTCAAACACCGGTTTGTGGCAAGCGTAAGCCTCAATTTGTTTTTCAACCGGGACATCTTTTTTCAAGGTGACAAGCTGCAAAGAAATGAGCGCATTTTCTTTATTTTCCAGCAAGGTCTCTCGTCTTTTGTTTTGCTTAATCTCACCGGCGCGGTCCAACACCTCTTGCAGGGAGCCAAACTCGTTCACCAACTGCGCCGCGGTTTTTAAACCAATACCGGGGACGCCGGGGACATTATCAATGCTATCTCCCGCCAGAGCCTGAACATCGACCACTTTATCGGGATAAACGCCGAATTTTTCTTTCACATCTTCGGGAGAGAAAAACTTATCTTTCATCGGGTCATAAAAGCGGACGCCGGGGCGAATCAGCTGCATTAAATCTTTATCCGCCGAAACCACAACCACCTCATAGCCTTTATTCAAGGCTTGGTCGGCATAGGTGGCAATCAGGTCATCGGCCTCATAGCCTTCCATCTCCAGTTGGTTCAAGTTCAAAGCCTTAACAGCTTCTCTTATTATCGGAAATTGGGGAATCAGCTCTTCGGGAATCTCTTTTCGGGTGCCTTTATAGTCAGGAAAAAAATCGTTGCGGAAATTTTTTCTTTTCGCATCAAAAAGCACCAAAGAATAATCACAAGGGATATTCTGCGTCAGCCGCAAAAACATATTGGTAAAGCCATAAACGGCATTGACCGGCGTGCCATCCGGCGCGGTTAAATTAGGAATCCCGTAAAAAGCTCTGAAAATATAGCCCGAGCCATCAACCAAACAGACCGTTTTTGTCATTTTTCCTCCTGCTTGTGCCAGTAGGATTTAAAACTTATTCACCAATGGATAAAAAGAATGAGCGTTCCAAATTGTCTACCGAGCATAAATCGGTTTTATATACATCTTCATAATCTTCAACATATGCTGAAAGCGCCGATAAGGCAACATCATTTATGCTTTGACCGCTTTTCTCAGCAATTTTTGCCAGTTTTTGCATTAAATCTTCATCAATTTTAAGAGAAATGTCAGTCATAAAATGTTCCTTAATCTTTTGATGTTATAACTTTGTGTTATCTATGAACAATGTTTTAAAATATTTTGCGAATCGGCGCAAGAATAAAAAAGGGGCGAATCGTGGCAAAAGCTAAGAAAAAAACAACAAAAAGAAAAAAAAGAGAGTCAAAACAAAAACTTAAGAATCGGCATATTCTCTTAAAAATTTTTGCCGTCTTGGTGATAACTTTTTTTGCTTATATCGGTTATTGTATCATCACCCTTCCTGATATTAACGAAGCTATTAATCGCACACGCCAGCCCTCCACCACCATCGCCGCCGAAAACGGCAATGAAGTCACCACTTTCGGCAGTGTTTATTCCGAGGTGATTACCGTGGACGAGCTGCCGCCTTATGTGGTTGACGCCATTCTCTCCACCGAAGACAGGCGCTTTTATTATCATTTCGGCTTTGATGTCATTTCCTTTACCCGCGCCATGCTGACCAATATGTTTCTCGGGCGCTATGCGCAAGGCGGCAGCACCATCACACAGCAAGTGGCCAAAAACCTCTTTTTGACACCAAACAAAAATATCAAACGCAAAACTCAAGAATTGCTCCTGGCTTTCTGGCTCGAATATAAATTCACAAAAGACCAAATTTTGGCACTTTATCTCAACCGTGTTTATTTGGGCGCCGGAACTTACGGTATTGAAGCGGCCAGCCAAAAATATTTTCAAAAATCTTCTCGCGACCTTAACCTCAAAGAAGCCGCCGTGATTGCAGGTATGCTCAAAGCTCCTTCCCGCTATAACCCCATTGCCTCGGAAAAACGCGCGGTTGAGCGCGCCAAGGTGGTGCTCCAAAATATGGTGGATAATGACAAAATCACGCAAATGCAAGCGGACAACGCACTCAAAATGCGCCTTGGACCGGAAAAGAAATATAACGTGAAAGATGCCATGCATTTTGCCGATTGGGTTTATAATGACGTTAACTCTTATATCGGCGAACGCACGAATGATATTTATGTTTTGACCACGCTTGACCAAGATTTGCAGCAAGCCGCATCGGATATTTTGGAAAGCACCATCAAAAAATATGCCGCCTCGCGCAATGTGCATCAAGGTGCAATTGTGGTGATGGACAAAAGCGGCGGGGTTAAAGCCATGGTCGGCGGCGTGGATTATGCCAAAAGCCAGTTCAACCGCGCCACACAAGCTTTGCGCCAACCGGGCTCATCTTTCAAGACTTTTGTTTATCTCACCGCTTTGCAAGAAGGATTTTCTCCCGATGACAAAATTATGGACTCTCCTCTTTCCATCGGCAAGTGGAAGCCGGAAAATGCTGACCGCAAATATCACGGCGAAGTAACACTCACCCAAGCGTTGGCTCATTCTTACAACTTGGCCACAATTCATCTTTCGGAAATGCTTAACCGCAGCAACATCATTAAAAACGCTCAGCGCATGGGTATTACCACCGAGATTGAAAATTCTCCGGCTTTGGCACTCGGCACCTCGGAGGTGAAAGTGATTGATATGGCCACGGCTTATACTTCGCTTGCCAACGGCGGCTATGCGGTTATCCCTTATGCCATTAAGGAGATTTACAGCAAAGACGGATATCAGCTCTATCAACGTAATATCGATGATGAAAACCAAATTTTGGATGAGCGTGATGTGGAACAACTGACCCAAATGTTGCAAGAAGTTATAATGTCCGGCACGGGCAAACGCGCACGAATCAACGGATTTGCCGCCGGGAAAACCGGCACCAGCCAAGATAACCGCGATGCTTGGTTTGTGGGCTATACCGATAACCTTGTGGCTGCTGTTTGGCTCGGAAATGATGATAGCTCGCCGATGAAAAATGTTTCCGGCTCAAACCTGCCGGCTGAAATTTGGCAGAAAATCATGTCTGCGGCACAAAAAATTTAACTTGTTAAAGGAAAATTATCATGAGAAAAATTCTTTGGGGCTTTGTGGTTATTTTTGTTTTCTTTGCCATTGTTTTTTCCGTTGCTTTTATCTTGGATGAAAAAAGCGATAATGTCATTATTTCTGCCGAAGAAACACCACAAATTTTTAACAACTAAAAAAGTTTGATTAAATGCAAAAAAAATAGTGCTTTTCTGTTCAAAATTATTATATATAATGAGCAGAAATGTTTTGTTGATTTTTAGTTTATTTATAAGGAAAAATAATGACTCAAAAACCTGTTATGTTGCTTGTCCTCGACGGATGGGGATATCGTGAAAAAATTACCAAAGATAACGCCATTGAAGAAGGTCATACTCCGAACTGGCACAATTTGTTGAAAACTTATCCGCATTGCTTTGTGGAAACTTCCGGGCTTTCTGTCGGCTTGCCCGAAGGTCAAATGGGAAACTCGGAAGTCGGCCATATGAACCTGGGCGCCGGCCGCGTCGTGATGCAAGAATTGCCGCGCATTGACCAAGCCATTAAAGACGGCTCTTTTGCCAAAAACCCGGTTTTGAATGAACTTATCAACACCCTTAAAGCCAACGGCAAGGTTTGTCATTTGATGGGCTTGATGAGCTCCGGCGGCGTGCATGCCTCTCAAGACCATATTGTGGCTGCTTGCCAAGTTTTGAACAACAGTGGAATTACGACCTATGTTCACGCTTTTTTGGACGGCCGCGACACACCGCCGCAATCTGCCGTTGATTTTTTGGCTGATTTTGAAAAAAGTATTGCAAATATGCCTCATGTTAAAATCGTTACCATTGAAGGTCGTTTTTATGCCATGGACAGAGATAAACGCTGGGACAGAATCGAACTTGCCTACAATAATATTGCTTTTGCCGAAGGTAAAAAATATGCTTCTGCCGATGAAGCCATCAAAGCCTCATATGCCGCAGGCGTGAATGATGAATTTGTGGTTCCTTGCGTGATTGGCGACTATCAAGGTATGCAAGACGGTGATGCCGTTTTGATGATGAACTTTAGAGCCGACCGTGCCCGTGAAATTCTCTATGCTTTAGCTGACAAAGATTTCAACGGTTTTGCTCGCAAAAAAACCATTCAAACCTCCATTAACGTTGGTTTGACAGAATATTCGGTTGATCACCAGCGCTTTATGAAAACCATGTTTGGTCCCGAATCTTTGAAAAATATTTTCGGTGAAGTGGTGGCCGACCATGGTTTGACCCAACTCCGCATCGCCGAAACCGAAAAATATGCCCATGTTACCTTCTTCTTTAACGGCGGTGAAGAACGCAAGTTCAAAGGTGAAGAACGAATCCTCGTTCCATCACCAAAAGTGGCCACTTATGACCTCAAACCCGAGATGAGTGTTTATGAAGTGACAGAAAAATTGGTTGATGCCATTGAAAACCAACGTTTTGATGCCATTATCTGCAATTTTGCCAACGGCGATATGGTCGGGCATACCGGCATTATGGAAGCTGCCCTCAAGGCCGTTGCCGCCGTTGATGAATGCTTGGGCAAAGTGGTTAATGCCATCAAGAAAGTGGGCGGCGTGCTCTTTGTGACCGCAGACCACGGCAATGTGGAAAAAATGGTTGATGAAAAAACCGGTGCACCTTACACCGCACATACCGTCGGCAAAGTTCAAGGCGTGTTGGTCAACTGCCAAATGCCGATTAAAGGTTTGCATGACGGCAAACTTGCCGATATTGCCCCGACTTTACTTGAGCTCCTTCATATTGAAAAACCTGCTGAAATGACGGGGCGTTCTTTGATTGAAAAATAAGTAAAGGAAAAATTTTGAAAACAAAGGCGGTCATAACTCTTGCTTTTTCTTTGTTGTTTGCTTTTGCAAACACAACGCATGATGCTATGGCCGCCAAAGTTTCCAAGCAAGAGCTGGAGCGCATGGAAAAACAAGTGGAGCTCCAAAACAAAGAACACCAAAAACTCAAAGAACAGGCTTCAAAAATCAATCAAGAGCTCAACGAAGTCAGCCAAGAAATGGTGCAAACCGCCAAAAAAATTCAAAATAACGAAGATAAAATTTCTTCTATGGAAAATCAGCTGAAAACACTGCAAGAACAGCTCAAAGAAGCTGAAACCGGCTTCCTCTCTCAAGACCAAAATCTCATTAAAACTCTTTCTGCTTTGCAAAACTTGGCCCTCAAACCAACCGAGGCACTTTTTGTGCAACCCTTGACCCCGGTGGAAACCATTCGCAGCGCAATTTTGCTTCGCGAATCCGTGCCTTATCTTGAGCAAAATGCAGCTCAAATCCGCATCAACCTTAAAAATATTACCAAGAAAAAAATTCAGATTGAAAAACAAGTGGCCAAAATTACGGCGCAGAAAAATATTTTGGAACAAGAACACGAAAAAATGAAGGCGCTGGTGCAGAAAAAATCTAAAATCCGCAACAAAATCGTGATTGAAACAGCCAATGCCAAACGCAAGGTTGAAAAACTTGCCTCTCAGGCTAATGACCTGCGCGACCTTTTGAACAAACTTGAAAAAGAACGCCAGCTCAAAGCTAAAAAAGAAGCTCAACGTTTGGCAAAACTGCGTGCCGAAGAAGAAAAAAAATTGGCCGAACAGAAAAAACTTGAGCAAACTCAAAGTGCTGACTTGATTAAATATTCTTCCGATATTATAAAAGATTTAGGAAAAGCTTTTGTTAAGGCTAAGGGAAAATTGCCAATGCCTGCCAGAGGAACCATTCTGGCAACCTTTGGCGAGGAGAAAACCAAAGGCGTGGTTAATAAGGGAATCATTATTAAAACACGCAATATGGCTCAAGTTACCTCTCCTTTTGACGGCTCAGTCTTGTTTGCCGGCCCGTTCAGAGGTTATGGTAATATGATCATTATTGAGCATGGCGCCGGTTATCTAACCTTGCTTGCCGGGCTTGAAGATATTGACTGCGAGCTCGGACAGATGCTTCTGGCCGGTGAACCCGTCGGTCAAATGCCTGACAGCAAAAACGCCAAACTCTATGTTGAGCTCAGACATAATAACCAACCGATTGACCCGATGCCTTGGTATATGAATTGATATAAATTATGGGAAAAAAAACATGAAGAACAAATGGTCCGTATTTACTGCTTCTCTCCTCACAATTGCTGTTTTGTCCACACCCGTTTGGGCCGCTGATAAAAAAACAGAAAAAGAAGATCCTGCCGATACATATGAAATGCTCAACCTTTTCGGTGAGGTTTTGGAAAGAACAAAAACTTCTTATGTGGAAGATGTGACAGATAAAAAACTCATCGAATCGGCCATTAACGGTATGCTCGTTTCTCTTGACCCACACTCCAGCTATTTGGACGAACAAAGCTTTAAGTATATGAACGAACAAACTAAAGGCAAGTTCGGCGGCTTGGGAATCGAAGTGACCATGGAAAACGGCGTGGTTAAGGTTGTGTCCCCGATTGATGATACGCCGGCCTCAAAAGCCGGTTTGAAACCCGGGGATTATATCACGCATATTGACGGCGAGCAGGTGGTGGGTATGAGCCTCAATGATGCCGTGGATAAAATGCGCGGCAAGGTCGGCACAAAAGTCAAATTGACCGTGCGTCGCGCCAACAACCCCAAACCCATTGAAGTAACCCTCAAACGTGAGGAAATTAAAATCCAATCGGTTAAATCTCAGATCAAAGAAGATGATGTGATTTATATCCGAATCACTTCTTTCTCCGAAGATGTTGATAAAAATATTGAAAAAGACTTCAACAAGCTCAAAAAACAAATCAAAGGAAAACCGGCAGGTATTGTTTTGGACGTGCGCAACAACCCAGGCGGGTTGCTTGACCAGGCCGTTAATGTTTCTGACTTGTTCCTTGATAAAGGCGAAATTGTTTCCACCCGCTCAAAAAATGAGGAAGATACGGTAAAATATACCGCAACCGAAGGTGATATTGCTCAAGGCTTGCCGATTGTGGTGCTGGTCAATGACGGTTCCGCTTCAGCCTCAGAAATTGTGGCCGGCGCTCTGCAAGACCATAAACGCGCCATTCTCATGGGTGAAAAAACCTTTGGCAAAGGCTCGGTTCAGACCGTTATTCCTTTGGGAAAACACGGCGCCATGCGTTTGACAACCGCTCGCTATTATACGCCTTCCGGCCGCTCCATCCAAGCCACAGGTATTGTGCCGGATGTGGAGGTTAAACCGGCGAAGGTGGAAGAAATTGATAAAGGTGTTAACTTTAGCGAAGCTGAGTTTGGTAATGCTTTGAAAAATGAAAATCAAAAAGCAAATACCGGCAAAGCTAAAAAGCAAGATGATGAACTCAAGAAAGATTATCAACTCTCACGTGCCGTGGATATGGTTAAGGCTTTGAGTATTTATGCGGCCGGCACTAAATAATATTTTGAGGAGCTTTTTATGAGCGACAAACAAAAAAAATTTAAGTTCTTTATTCTGATTGTTCTTGCCCTGTTTGTGGTTGTTCTTTCGGGATATTTCTTTGCCGCTCAAAAAAGCACGCCTGAATATCGTTCCAAAATTGAGCGAATCATGTTTGAAAAAAAGAACAAAGCTCCCAAATATATTCTCACTCTGCCAGAAAAAGGTTCTCCTCAACCGCAAAAAACCGAACAAATTGCCCAAGAACCCATAAAAGAAGAGCCTCCGCAAAAGCTTGAAACCATGTCTGACTTTGTTAAAGCGGCACCACTTATCATGAAACTTAAAGCTGCGAATGGACAATATGCCCTGTCTGTGCTTGAAAATAATCCCGACCTGACAGAAAAACAAGGGAACCTCATCTTGCCCAAAATTTCTGATAAAAACAAAAAACCATGGATTGAATATGGCAAAAATGTTGATGTGGCTCCTAATTTTTACAAAATTGCCGTGGTTTTAAAAAATATCGGAATCGATCAGGCCGCTTTTCCAAATATTAATGCAGCCATGCCGTCAGAGGTTTCTTTTTCTTTCTCTCCTTATACGATTGATGCCGGAAAATTGATTGTTGATGCCAGAAAAAAAGGTCATGAAACCTATGTTGATTTGCTCTTGGCTTCCAGGGATATTTTGAAAGCCGATAACGGACCGTTGTCCGTCGGTCTCACCACCTCAACCGAAGAAAACAAACAAAGACTGCTTAAAACCTTGTCGGTAAATGCCCCTATCGGCGGTATGGTTATTGCCGATGGCATGGTTGACAAAACAACCTCAGACTTGTTGACACAATATCTTAAAGAGCTTAAAAACCGCGGACTTTTGATGATTGATGCCACAACAGAAAAAGGTGTTGATGAGATCAAGACACCGCAACTGCCTCGAAGAAAGGCTGATATTGTTGTTGATGATGATTTTTCTTGGGAAAATATGAAAAACATCACCGCAAAAGCTGAAAAAATTGCTCAGGAAAAAGGCCAGGTTTTGATTGTGGCCACCCCAAAACCCATCGTGGTTACCGCTCTTAAAAATTGGTTTGAAACTTTTTCTCCGCAGCTTTCTTATGAACAAATGAAAGAGCAAAATATCACAACAATCGAACATCCTTTTGCTTTGGTTCCCGTTTCTAACCTGGTGGTGGAATAATGTCTGAATTATATCGCAAAAATGCCGGTATTGTCCTTTGCAATGCTCAAGGAAAGGTTCTTTCTTGCCAAAGGGTCGATAGCGCTGACAAGCTTAAATCATGGCAGTTTCCGCAAGGCGGTATTGAGATCGGAGAAACCCCTTTGGCGGCAGCTTATCGTGAGCTGAAAGAAGAAACCGGCGTTTCTCAGGTTAAGCTGATTGCACAATATCCCGAACCACTGAAATATCGTTTTATCCCCGAAATTATTGCAAAATTTCAAAAACTCGGTAGAAAAAATATTGGCCAAGAACAATATTGGTTTTTGTTCTTGCACTTGGGTTCTGATGATGAAATCAATTTCAAAACCAACCCACAAGAAATTGAATTTCAAAATTATCAATGGATTGATATCTTGGACGCTCCTGCTCGCGTGGTTGAATTTAAGCGCAAGGTTTATGAAAAAGTGTGTGCTTATTTTGCGCCGATTATCCAAAAACAAATGAACTAAATTTTTTTCTTTTATCAATGGCTTTTTTGTGATATTATCTTTTTGTTGCAACGGATGAAAAGATAATGCTATGGATGAGATTCATAAATTTGAACAAGAAAGGCAAGAGATTTTAAAAGCCGTTAAAAACGGCATTGAAACCAATATTCCTATGCCCAAAACGCAGAAAAGATATTTGAAAAATCTTTTGCTGTTTTCTTTGATGCGCGCTTCTAAAAATCAAACCGTGACCAAACCAAACTTTATCAAACTCGTGGCTAAACAGTTCAAAAAATATATTGTCAAAATTATCCATGGTGCGGTGAAAAATATGCCCAACCACAATCCTTATGAAGATGAAGATTTTTATGATGAAAATTTGGATGTGGAAATCAACCGCGTGATTGCCAATGAACAATTTTTGAATATGCAACTTATTCAACAAAGTCTGACACCTAAAAATATTATTGCTCAAATCAGAACCCTTGCCGATGGTTTGAGTGCGCAAGAGGTGATTAAGCGGATTACCGAGCTCAGAGAACTCAATTCCAATCATCGGGAAACACCCGATGAGGCCAAACAAAGAGAAAAGCGCATTAAAGAATATGAACGGCAAAGACAATTGCAGCATATGCGTTTTTTGGAGTTGGAACGCGGTTCTAGAGAAAGACATTAAAAAAATCCCTTTCTTATTAAAGGGATTTTTTCTTTTATTTTTCTTGTTCTTTTTTAGATTTTAACTGTCCGCAGGCGGCTAAAATATCTTGCCCGCGCGCAACCCTTATCGGGGCAGCATAGCCGAACTTGCCCAGCTCTTTGGAAAAAGCCATGGCTCGGTTTTTGGACGAGGGTTGATAATCGCACCCCGGCCATGGGTTGAACGGTATCAGATTGAACTTGGCATCAATCTTATATTTTTTCATTAGCTCAACCAGTTCATGCGCATTTTCAAGCGAATCATTTAATCCGTTTAACAACAAATATTCAAAAGTGATATATTTGCAACTGCCGGCTCTTTTTTGAAACTCTTGGCAAGCTGTTAACACCTCTTCTATCGGATATTTCTTATTAATCGGCATAATTCTGGAGCGCAACTCATTATTGGAAGCATGCAGGCTCACGGCCAAACGGCAACCAAGCTCACTTGCCACATCGGCAATATGCGGAGCAATACCAGATGTTGATAAGGTGATTTTGCGGCGCGAAATGGCTACGCCGTCACCGTCTGATAATATTTTCAAGGCCTTAAACGTATTTTCTTTATTATGCAGCGGCTCACCCATACCCATGACCACGATATTGGATAAATATCTTGTTTCATCGGTCGGGGTCGGCCATTCATGATAGGCATCTCTTGCCACCAAAAACTGCGATACAATTTCTCCGGCCGTTAAATTACGCGTGATTTTTTGTGAGCCGGTATGACAAAAAGTACAACCAACGGCGCAGCCAACTTGGGTGGAAATGCAAACCGTGCCCCTATCCTCTTCCGGGATATATACGGTTTCAATCCGTTGACCATCGGCAAACTCCAACAACCATTTGTGCGTTTTATCGGAAGAGATTTGTTCGGCCACGATTTTTGGGCGGGTAATGGTAAATTTCTCTGCCAACTTGGCGCGCAGATCTTTGCTCAAATTGCTCATCTTGTCAAAATCGGTCACACCATGATGATACAACCACTGCCAAACTTGTTTGGCGCGAAACGATTTTTCGCCAATCTCGGCAATGGCCTCTGCCAATTCTTCTTTACTTAAGCCGATTAACTCTATTTTTTCGCTCATGATTATCTCTTTTTGCATTTGGCACTGATGGCTTTATAAGCTTGAGAAAAACCGGCCAAAGAATAGGTATCTTTGGTTACCGTGCCTTTGGAAGAAACACCTTTAACAATCATGCGGGTGCCTCTTTTCATGGCGGCAACTATCTCTCTGTCGGTTTTATCACTGGTTGCCCAGGCTTTATCTCCGCTCACAAAAAGCTTATCAAAAGTCTGGTTGCCGATTTTGATTTCAACTTTTGATTCCGGCTTATAGGTATAGCCTGCCGTGATGTTGACCACATCATAGCTTTTGTCTGACGGACGATGCGTCACCACGGTATAAATATTGCCGCGTTTGGTATATTTGCCCTCATCTCTTTTCGGTGTGGAAGCCATATAACAAGTCAAGCCGGAAGAATCTTGATAGTAATATGCAACCCAATCATCATATTCTCCAATCTGTTTGGGGGTTATGCTTGAGGCGGCCTGCACATTGCTGCTCAAAAAAAGGCTTGCAACCAATATTAATAGATATTTTTTCATGTTTACATTCTTTCAGATTAAAAAAAAATTTGCTCTTTATTTGACAATAGTATTTGAAATATATATAAAAACTGTTAATTTCTAGAAAAATTTTACGGAACAAAATCATCATGATGCGCGACAATTATATTGATATCAACAAACTGATTAAAAGCAAAAATGTTTTAAACCTTTTTAACGTGGTGGAAAATCATGGCGGAGCTTTGCGTTTTGTCGGTGGTGCCGTGCGTGACACGCTGGCCGGGCTGGAAGGTTTTGACCTGGACTTGGCCACGGATTTGAGCCCGGATGAGCTGGTTGAAGCCTGCGAAGAAGAAGGTTTGAAGACCATCCCTTTGGGTATTAAATTTGGCACTGTCGGCGTTTTGATTGATGATAAGGTCTTGGAAGTCACCTCTTTGCGCAAAGATATCAAAACCGACGGGCGCCATGCCGAGGTGGAATTTACCACCGATTGGGAAACCGATGCCGGACGCCGCGACTTGACCATTAATGCCGTCTATGCCGATGAAAAAGGCAATGTCTTTGACTATTATAACGGTATTGACGATCTGGAAAAAGGTGTGGTGCGCTTTATCGGCAACCCGACCCAGCGCATTAAGGAAGATTATCTCAGAATTTTGCGCTTTTTCCGATTTCATTCCATTTTTGCCAAAACACCCATCAACCAAAAGGCTTTGGAAGCTTGCAAAGAAAACTCCGAAGGATTGCAAAATCTTTCCATGGAAAGAATCCGCGATGAAATGTTCAAAATTTTGCTCACGCCTCATGCCGCTGAAACTCTTAAAATTATGGCCGATAATGAAATTTTGAGCTATGTGCTGCCGGTGCCGAAAGCTGAAAATATTGCTTGTTTGGATTTTTTGGATAAAAAACTCAACCAACACAAAATGCAAAAAAATGCTCTGGCGCGTTTGTTTATTTTATTTGCACCCGACGAGGCTTTTGCCAATAATATTGCCACGCGCATGAAGTTTAGCAAAAAAGAAAAACAAGATTTTGTTGATTTGGCTCGGATCAAGGTTGATTTATCTGACTTTGCCGATGAACAGAAACTCAAAAAACTTATCTATCTTTACGGACGTGATTTTGTGCGCAATAAGTTCATGATTGAGCAAGCTTTGCAACAGAAAATTTTGCCTGATTTTGATGCTATTCTCAATTGCATTTTGACGTTCAATCCCCCTGCTTTTCCGCTACGCGGGCAAGATATTATCAACGCCGGCTTTAAGGGCAGTCCGCATATCGGCGATATTCTTGATAGCTTGGAAGAACTTTGGCTTGAAAGTAATTTTGCTCTTTCTAAAGAAGACTTACTTGCCCGTTTGCAACAGCTCAAAACAGCTTAGGGGCTATCCACGCATTGCGCAAATGGCGGATGCGGAACGGATATTCTACCAAGATGGCATCTATTCTGATATCAAAAGCATCATATTCTTTGTGCTTTTGCAAAAAGGCTTCGGCGCCTCTGATAATGCGTTCTTTTTGTTTTTCCGAAATGGCATAAGCGGCTTTTTCTATACTGCGGCGTTCTTTGACCTCCACAAAAACCAGCATTTTTCCTTTGCGCATTATCAAGTCAACTTCTCCGGCATGGGTGCCTCTGCCGGTGACATAATTTTTTGCAACCGGCCAATATCCCTTAAAAAGTAAATACACCAGAGCAATATATTCGGCCATTTTGCCGTTATGATAGTTTGTTGCCATTTTTTATCCTCAATGCTTTTTCATAAACCTCATTTTTGTTTAAATTATACGCATCTACCAGCTCTTTGACAACTGTTTTGAGGCTTTGGGTTTTTAATTTTTCTTGCAATAGCGAATCCAAATCTAAATCTGTTTTTTCCTCCTCTGCTGACGGAGGAGATACCATAAAGACCATTTCTCCTTTGGGCGGATTTTCCTTAAAATGCTCGATTAAATCTTTTGCTTTGGCGGTTAAACATTCTTCATAAACCTTGCTGATTTCACGCGCTACAGACATTTCTCTATTGCCAAAAATTTCTTGCGCCGCCGCCAGTGTTTTGAGCAAACGCGGTGCCGTTTCATAAAAAATGAGCGTGGCATCAAGAGATTGATATTTTTTGAACAAATCTGCTCTTGCTTTGTCTTTATTGGGAATAAAGCCCACAAACATAAAACGGTTGGTCGGCAAGCCCGATAATTGCAAGGCGGATATCAAGGCACAACACCCCGGCAAGGTGGTGATGAAAACCCCGGCCTCTCGGCACTGTTTTATCAACTTATAACCCGGGTCAGAAATCAGCGGAGAACCGGCATCGCTCACTTGTGCCACGGCATGCCCTGCCAACACCTCATCAATAATTTTTTGTGCCTGCTCTTCTTCATTATGGTCATGCAAGGTGATAAATTTTTTTTGCAAGCTTATTCCCAGCAATGAAAAAAGCTTTTTCGTCACGCGGCTGTCTTCACAAGCAATGACATCTGCCTGCCGTAAGGTTTCTACCGCACGGGGCGATATATCTCCCAAATTGCCGATGGGGGTGGCCACAATATATAAACCGCTTTTCATTTCTCTCTCTTTACATTAGTTTTTTTTTAAGATAACTTGCATAATATACATTAAAACAATTATATTTTAGGGCAAAAATCAAGTGTTTAAAAAATTTTATTTCTTATTTTTAAGCGTTTTTCTTATCGGTTGTTCTTCTACCAAAGTTAACCAGCTCGGCGGGGCCGATGCTTCTTCCACCGATTATTCCGAGATAAACCTCGGTGATACCAGCTCCAATTTCAGAGTGGGTGTCTTGCTGCCACTTTCGGGCGAGGCTTCTCGCTATGGCAACGGCCTCAAAAATGCCACCATGCTTGCTCTTGATGATGTCAAAAACCCCAACCTCATCTTGCAATATTATGACACAAAAGGTTCTGATGAAGGCGCCAGAATCGCCGTGGAAAACGCCATCAACCAAAATGTGCAAATGATTATCGGCCCTTTGAAAAGCTCTTCGGTTAAAGCCATTTCTCCGCAAACAACCCGAAAAAATATCCCGGTTATTGCTTTTTCCACCACCGAAGATGTTTTGCAGCCCAGTGTTTATACTTTAGGTCTTTTGGTTGATGAACAAGTGGACCGCATTGTCTCTTATGCCGTTAAACAAGGACGCTCGAAGCTTGCCCTCTTGGTGCCTGATAACGCTACGGGAATTGCCGTGGCTAAAGCTGCGGCCAAAGCGGCACAAAAAAACCATATCGTGATTACACGTATTGCTTTTTATCCGCCAAACACAACCGACTTTTCTGCCATTTTGAAAGAAATGACAGATTATAATACGCGTTATAACCGCATGGAAAAGCTCAAAGCTTCTCTCAAAGCAAAAGCTGCTAACGGCGATGCCGAAGCTCAAAGAGCACTCAAACGCGTTTCCACTCATGATACCTTAGGTGAAGTGGATTTTGATATGGTTCTCATCCCGGAAAAAGGAGCAAAGCTCAAATCTGCCGTTGCTATGTTTGGTTATTATGACGTTTATGCCCCGGATGTGAAGTTTTTGGGAACATCCATTTGGGAAAATTCTACTTTGAACGGCGAATCGACCATCATCGGCAGTTGGTATCCCGTTATTTCTCGCAGCCACAGCAACTATTTTGTAAACAAATATAGCTATGTTTTTAATGAAAGACCGCAGGCTCTCTACTCTTTAGGCTATGATGCCGTGGCGCTGGCCAACGCCATTTCCAAGCAAGATACTTCAAATTATGGCGCCATTATCACCAATCCTGACGGCTATGTCGGCATAAACGGTATGTTCCGCCTGTTTGAAAACGGACGCAACCAACATAGTTTGGATATTGTTGAGGTGACTAAAGAGGGTGAAAAAGTGGTTGATCAGGCACCTGATCGTTTTACAGAAAATGATAATGCTTTTGTGTTTGAAGAGGTTTCGCTTGATAATGTTTATCGTGCGCCGCTCATCTTCGGCAAAGATAATGCTTTGGCCCAAACCCTCATCTACGGACACCGCATTTCTCCTTCCGACGGCTTTGATTTGCAACAAGAAGAAAGAGACAATATTCGCCGCAGTTTGCAAAAAATGAACATTATGGTCGGCGAGTGATAAATATTTTCATAAATCGGAAATATTACTTGAAATTTCTTTGAATTTCGGCAATATTAGGCAACGGAGGACGTTGGGTTGATTTGTCGCCAACCCGGTCAGGTCCGGAAGGAAGCAGCCGTAACGATCTTAATCAAGGCTATATGTCCTCCACCAGTTTGTTTGTAAAGTTTTTATCCATGGCTGAAGAAGAAAAAAATAATAATCAATATGTGGTGCTTGCCAGAAAATATCGTCCGCAGACTTTTGAAGATTTGCTCGGACAAGATGCTTTGGTGCAAACACTCACAAACGCCATTAAAAACAACCGTCTTCACCATGCCTATATCCTCACCGGAATCCGCGGTGTGGGCAAAACCACCACGGCACGTATCATTGCCAAAGCCTTAAACTGTATCGGTCCTGATGCTCATGACGGTCCGACTATCCACCCTTGCGGCGTTTGTGAAAATTGCCGTGCCATTGCTGAAGGCAGACATATTGATGTTTTGGAGCTCGATGCCGCTTCTCGCACCGGCGTGGATGATATTCGCGAAATTTTGGACGGCGTGCGCTATAAGCCAACAAATGCACGTTATAAAGTCTATATTATCGACGAAGTGCACATGCTCTCAAAAAGTGCGTTCAATGCTTTGCTTAAAACTTTGGAAGAGCCCCCTTCTCATGTGAAGTTTATTTTTGCCACAACCGAAATCAGAAAAGTGCCGGTTACCGTGCTTTCTCGCTGCCAGCGTTTTGATTTGCAGCGTCTGACCGTGGACACGCTTTTTAATCATTTCAAAAATATCATCGGCAAAGAAGGCTTGCAGGCCGAAGATGAGGCTTTGCAAATTATTGCCAAAGCCGCCGACGGTTCTTGCCGCGATGGACTCTCTCTTCTCGACCAAGCCATTTCTTTGAGCGATGGAATAATCAAAACCGAAACCGTGAAAAATATGATTGGTTTGGCTGACCGCAACCAAACTTTTGAGCTTTTTGAAAATTTGGTCGGCGGCAAAGTCGATACGGTTTTGCAAAATATTAAAGAACAATATAAAAACGGCGCTAACCCAACCACCCTCTTGCAAGATTTGGTTAATATCACGCATATGGTGGCCAAAGCTAAAATTGTGCCGGCTTCCTTGAATGATGACAGCCTGACCGAAGCTGAAAAAACTCTTTGCCAAAAAATTTCTGCCGGGGTTTCCATTGCCGTGCTTTCTAAAATTTGGCAAATGTTAATCAAGGGAATCAGCGAATTAGCCCTTGCTCCCGTGCAGATTGATGCTTTGGAGATGATCCTTATCCGCATTGCTTATTCTGCCTCACTGCCAACACCTTTTGAGATTTTGAACGACGTAAAAAAAAACTCTAATCTAGCTTTTACGCCCGAAAAAAAAAATGAACCAGCCCCTGCCCCGCTAATCAAATCTCACGCGGCGCAATTGGCTGAGCAAGAAAACGCTCAAGCCCCTCTCCAAAATTATCAGACTTTTTCTTCTCCCGAAGATATGGTCAAATATTTTGAAGATAATCGCAAAATGCTTTTGGCCTATGCCCTCAAGAATGATGTGGCCGTATTGGAATTTGGAAGCGAATCCTTAAAACTCGGCATTTCTGACAAAGTTTCTAATGATTTTCTTTTGAACCTTAATAAAGAATTGACCGCAGCCACCGGCAAAAACTGGAAAATTGAAACCGTTAAAGGACAAATGGGGCAAACTTTGGCCGCTAAAGAACATGCTGCCGAAGAAGCCAACAAACGCAGCGTTTCCGAATATCCGTTAGTTAAAGCCATTTTGGCCGAATTTAAAGGCTCAAAAATAGATTTATTAACCCGTATTAAACAACTTGATGAAGAAGAAGGCGTTCAGCTTTCTGACGAATCTGAAACTTATTTTGATGAGGATATCTAAAAATGATGAATATTCAAGGCATTATGAAACAAGCTCAAATGATGCAGAAAAAAATGGAAGAAGCTCAAGAAAAAGCTGCCCAAGAAGAAGTGAGCGGCTCAAGCGGCGGCGGTATGGTCAATATCACCCTCAACGGCAAATTTGAGATGAAAAAAATTTCTCTTGATAAATCTCTCATCAATGCTGATGAGGTTGATATTTTGGAAGACCTGATTATGGCTGCCTATAATGATGCCAAAAACAAAGTTGATGAAAATTTGAACAAAACCATTTCTTCTGTCACCGGCGGTTTGAATATCCCCGGTTTGAAACTTCCGTTCTAAGAGAGAAAAATGGCCGGTCAGGATATTGAAAAACTCATAAAAGTGGTTGCCAAGCTGCCCTCTTTGGGCACACGCTCGGCAAGACGCATTGTTTTGCAGCTCATAAAAAAGCGCGAAACTTTGCTTTTGCCTTTGATTGATGCTCTCTCCCAAGTGGCAGAGAACATCAAAACTTGCGAAATTTGCGGCAATTATGACACCTCTTCACCTTGCTCAATTTGCTCCTCGGCTCTCCGAGAATCGCATCTTCTCTGCGTGGTGCAAGATGTGGCCGACCTTTGGGCCATGGAGCGCGTCTCTCTTTTCAAAGGAAAATATCACGTTTTGGGCGGGGTTTTATCCGCGCTTGACGGTGTGGCTCCCGAAGATCTGAATATTGACTCTTTGGTCGAGCGAATCCACAAAGAAGGTATTACAGAGGTGATTTTAGCCTTGCCGGCAACGGTTGACGGACAAATCACTTCTCACTACCTGGTTTCTCGTCTTAAGGACTCTGGCGCCAAAATAACCACCCTAGCGCAGGGAATCCCGATGGGCGCTGAGCTTGACTATATGGATGAAGGCACTTTGCAACTCGCCCTTAACTCTCGCAAACTCCTCTAATAAACGCAGCGCGTTTGATCGCATCAATTGACTGCCAAGCTAACTGGGGCTAGAAATCGCGATGCTGTCTATGTTCTTGGCGTGGTGAAAGTGCCTAGAACAAACGCAGCGCGTTTGACAAGCTGAAGCCAGCTTGACCGCATTGGTTTGATGGCTTGGCGAACGGTGCCACGAGGACCGCGATGCTCTTTATGTTCTTTGCGGAGCGAAAGTTCCTAGAACAGGCGGAGAACGGCTTGGCTTGCTTGTGAAGCGAGTGAGAGGGAGTTAATTGCCAATTGTTGTTGCGTTTGCAGGGAGAGCATGTTGGCGGACTCTTCATTCATATCAGCCAATGTTAATTTATCCGCACCTTCTTCCAGAACATTAATCAAATTATCGGTAAAAGTTTCGCGCTCGGTGATAATCGAATAATAGTTACCGAGTTTGGTTGAGGCCGAGCGCAAGGTGTTTTTTGCGTTAGATAATTGTTCTATGGTTTTTTGCACATCATCTGCCGTTAGCCAATCGGCCGTTATTAAACCGATTTTATCGGAGCTCAAATCCACACCCATCACATCCAAAGTGGCGCTGCGATTTTCATTAAAAATCACTTTCAAATCATCTGCTTGAAGAAGATTAACGCCCTTGTATGAACTGTCTTTAATCAAAGAATCATATTGCGACAAAGTTTTGTTGAAACTTGAAGTATATTTATCTTCCACCTTGCCTCTTAGGCTATTATCTCCCTTGAAATCAAAATCTTCCCAGCTATATTCCGTTTCGGTAAAATCTGCAAGATTTTTGCGAATGTAATCTGCCGTAATAAATATATGGGGATCTGGTTTAACATTTCCTGTTAATGTGATATCTTTTGAGGCAACAAAACTTCCTTGATCTTGATAATTCAACCTTGCGCCGGTTTCAAAAATCATTGCTCCGGGGGTTGAATCGCTTTGCAATATGGACATTATATTATACCCCATCATATTTACTTCTGAGCCGGATTTAAAAGTTATATTGCCTTTTTGGGTTGTTACATCAAAAGCAAAAGTTCCTTTCGTATAAATATTCAATTTTCCATAGATATTGGCATTGTTACTAATTGCATAATTATATAATGAGCCCTCATTTCTAATGGTTGTTTCGCCATATATGTCAACGACCGAAGATGCAGATGAATCAATGGCATAGATATAATCATTTTCGGAAAGATCAAAAAAGTTTTTGCCGTCTATTTTTGTATTGTTTGAACCTAAGGCATATAAACCTCTTATATTGGTTTTGATGTCAATATTTTGCGCAAGCGTATTATTCGCACTGTTCAAATAAATACATTGCCCTTCTCCGTTTGACTTAACATCAATTGACAGATCTGAAATGATATTATTATCAGCACTTGAGCTTATTGCAGAAAAAGATCCTGTCCCATCATATTCAAACTTAAGCGAGGAGAATTTGTCGGTGTCGGAGTCAAATTTGCCATAATAACCAATACCCACCAGTTTTTGATTGTCTTTTAAGGTGATGTTTTGGTCGCCCATGTCAATCTCGCCATAAATGCAAATCTCTTCTTTGCCGGCCTTGACGGCATTAATTAATTCTTCTTTGCTGCTGACAACCGCACCGTTTTCTCCGACCAGGCTTTCAAAATAGCTTTTTTCTGGGATTTTTAAGTCTTCCAAAGCCGAATTGGCCGTGGCTTGCGCAATGGCTAAAAGCTCTTCCGCTTTTTCTATCCCTTCAGTGGCGGCTTTGATTGTTTGCACCGATTGGCCCATCGAATCAAGCAATGCGGACAAATCCTCGGCTCGGTTATTAAGCGAGCTGGCGGTGTAATAGGAACTGGGGTTATCTATGGCGGAATTAACTTTTAAGCCGGTGGATAAGCGTAATTGCGTGCTGTCCTGCAACTTTGAGATTTGTTGCAAGCTTAACAAATTGCTGCGCATGGACGCTGTTAAACTTATTTCTGACATATCCACCAACTACTTTTGTATATTGTTTTTTCTTTTGGATGAGGTTTATTTAATACTCAAAACCTTTTCATCCGCTTTTTACAGTATCATGCCTTGGGTTAATGTTTGGTTAATGCACAAGAAAAAAGCTCCTTTGCAGGAGCTTTTTTCTTACTCTACCGTATTTTCTATCAGCCGATCCAAATTGCTACGTTCGCTCGCATTATAGCTCTTGGCTTTAGCGGCTTCTTCTTTTTTCTTCTTCTCTGCCTCAAGCTTTTGGTTGGCCTTGCTGTTGTCTATCACCTTTATCGGCTTTTTCTCGGCTTTTTTGCCAACTTTCGGCTGTGCCAACATCTCAAACAAAACATCTATATCCGTCTTATTTTTATCTTCTTCAATCTGCTCTTCTTCATCTTCTTTGCTGACAGAACGCGTTTTTTCTCTTATCTTGACCAAAGTTGATTCGGGAATCAAATCTTCTATCGGTTTGGCAAAAGAACCGGCAATATTGAAATATTTTGACTCTTGCATTACTTTGGCTTGGTTTTCTTTCGGAACCATCCAGTTTATCAAAATATAGCACAAAATAACCAGCAAAAATGCTCTGAATATACCAAAAAACAACCCCAAAACCCTGTCCAAACCGCTCAATTTGCTCTTTCTGATTGAGCCGATGATTTTTGCTGTCAGAATAATCCAAAATATAAAAAATATGATGACAATTCCCGATGCCGTGGCAACAGCCGCAACCGAGCCGTTTTCTACATAATTGGCAACAATCGGCGTGAAAACCGGCATTAAATAAATCACTGCAGCAATGGCTAAAACCCAGCCGATTATTGATAAAACTTCTTTTATCAGCCCGCGGCTTAAGGCTATTAAGGCCGATATGGCAACAACTATCAATATTGCAACATCTAAACTGTTCACGGTTTTTTCCTCTTAGTTAAACCAATTTATCAATCTTTGGACATTGCCAATTTCATAAACATTCATATCTGTGTGCAAACCGGCTTTTTTGTCCTTGTTATGCGTGGGGGGAACTATGCAACTTGCAAAACCAAGCTTTTGCGCCTCTTTCAAACGCAATGAAGGCTGGCTAACCGCCCTTATCTCTCCAGACAAACCAATCTCGCCAAAAATGACCATATCCGGCGGCAACGGCTTGTTGGTCATGGATGATATCACCGCCATGGCAACTGCTAAATCTGCTGCAGGTTCGCTTATCTTCAGCCCGCCGGCAATGTTCAAATATACATCTTGTGCACTTAAGTTCATGCCGCAACGGGCTTCCAAAACAGCCAAAACCATGGCCAGCCGGTTTGAATCCCACCCGACAACGGCTCGCTTGGGACTGGCATAACCCGTGGGACTCACAAGTGCTTGAATCTCGACCAAAACCGGTCTGGAACCCTCTATTCCGGCAAAAACACAAGAACCTGATATATTGCCTTGCCTTTCGGCCAAAAATAAGGCTGATGGATTTTCAACTTCTACCAAACCTCTGTCTTGCATCTCAAAAACGCCAATCTCGTCCGTGGCGCCAAAACGGTTCTTAACCGCCCGCAAAATGCGAAAATGATGCCCCCTCTCGCCCTCAAAATACAGCACCGTATCTACCATATGCTCCAAAACGCGCGGACCAGCAATCGAACCTTGCTTGGTTACGTGCCCAACCACAAACAACGTAAACCCTTTTCTCTTGGCAAGCTTTATCAACTCATAAGAGCAAGCCCTCACCTGTGTGACACTGCCGGGCGTGGACTCTACATCTTCTAAATACATGGTTTGGATGGAATCAATAATCACCACATTGGCATTGGACCTTTCCAACGTGGCAACAATATCTCTGATATCCGTGGCAGAAGCTAAATGAACCGGCGCTTTTTCCAAACCAAGCCTTTTGGCTCTTATGCGCACCTGGTCTATTGCCTCTTCTCCGGAAATGTAAAAAACTTCCGGCCGGCTCGGCAATTCTGCCACTTTGGCACAGGCTTGCAATAATAAGGTAGATTTTCCAATTCCCGGATCGCCGCCAACCAAAATCACCGAACCGGCAACCAAACCGCCGCCGCAAACTCTGTCCAGCTCTTTAATCCCCGTGGTCATGCGCTCCAGGTTTTCTGCCGCACCTTCCAATGGCACAAAGTCTATCATCTTGCCTTTTTGCTTGGGTTTTAAATTTGAAAAACCCTCACCGTGAACTTGCTCTTCCACAATGGTGTTCCACTCCCCGCAAGAATCACACTTGCCTTGCCATTTGGGATATACGGCTCCGCAATTTTGGCAAACAAAATCTATCCCTTTTTTGGACAAACTATACCTCCACTTTTATCGGACCTTCCGAACTGCCGTTGATAAACTGGCGAACATATTCATTATCCGTTTTATCCAGCTCTTTGACCGTGCCTTGCCAGATGATTTTTCCCTTATACAACATGGCAATTTTATCGGCAATCTTTCTGGCTGAAGCCATATCATGCGTAATGGTTAGAGCCGTGGCTCCCAAACCTTTTACAGACTCATTAATCAAACCATTAATTACATCTGACATTATGGGGTCCAAACCTGTGGTCGGCTCATCAAAAAAGATAATTTCCGGCCTGGTGGCAATGGCTCTGGCCAAACCTACACGCTTTTGCATACCGCCTGACAATTCTGACGGATATAAATCTGCCACATCCGGCGCCAGTCCGACTTGACGCAAAACTCTTATGGCTTCCATCTTGGCGTTCTTTTTATCCATCTTTTGGTTTTCTATCAAACCAAAGGCCACGTTTTCCCACACGCTCAAACTATCAAACAAAGCGCCGCCTTGAAATAACATCCCCATTTTGGCATGAAGTCTTTCTTTTTCTTTCTCAGAAACACCGACAACTTCTTCATCATCTATCAAAATGGAACCTTGCTCCGGCGTCAAAATGCCTTGAATGCACTTAATCAACACAGATTTTCCCGTGCCGGAACCGCCTATCACTACTAAAGACTCACCCTTCTTGATTTCCAAATCCAAACCATCCAAAACAACTTTTCTACCAAAGGCCTTGTGAAGATTGGTTATTTTTATCTTTATATCACTCATGTTTTTCTCCACCTAAAGCTTATTTTGAAAAGAACATACCTGTTATGATGTAGTTGAAAATCAAAATCAAAATTGACGATGATACAACCGCATTGGTGGTGGCTTCACCAACACCTTGCGCGCCGCCTTTGGATTTGAAACCGTTATAACAACCCATTATGGCTATGATAAATCCAAAGACTGCCGCTTTCACCACACCTGTTGTGATATCCAGTGTTTCTAAATTCTCTATTGTTGATTTTATATAATTGGCCGGGTTGAAACCTAATTGATAAACACCTACAACATAGCCGCCAAAAATTCCTATCACATCACCAATCAAAACTAATATCGGCAAAACAACAACTGCCGCAACAACTCGCGGCGTGATTAAATATTTATACGGATTGGTTGACAATGTGGTCAGAGCATCTATTTGCTCGGTCACACGCATGGTGCCAATCTCGGCTGCCATGGCTGCACCTATACGCCCTGCCACCATTAAGGCAGACAAAACCGGCGCCAATTCTCTTGTTACCGAAATCAAAACAACCGAGGCCACCGCACTCTCGGCTCCAAAACGAGAAAATCCAGAATAACTCTGAATGGCAATCACCATACCGGCAAAAATGGTGGTCAAACCCACAACCGGCAATGAATAAAAACCTATATCCATGACTTGACGCATCAAATTGCGACCATAAAACGGCGGAACAAAGCAATTGGCCACCGATCGCATGACAAATATGGATAACTCTCCCAAGCTTGAAAAAAACTTAACCAAAGGCTGGCCAAGTCTGCGCAAAAATTTTTGGATCATAACCTTACTCTTTCAAGTTAATTAACATGTTTAATCGTATATTATGACGCCAAATTTCAGAAATCAACTAACTTATGAATTTTATCTCAAAGATAATGCCAAAATTATCTTTTCGGCCGCTGATGCTTCAAACGGATGAACCCGAATCTTGGGGATTTTTACTCCTTCTATCTCTTCAAATTCTGCTTCGGGATAACGCTCTATCTTATTAAAATCATCTTCCAAATCAACAACCAAGTCTATAATTTCTGACCTTTTGGCCGGAAAATGCGCCAAACCAATCCCCCTTACCTCAAGCATGTTGGCAATGGTCTTGATGCCATAGGCTTTGAGTTTGCCTTTCTTTTCAAAAACATCAAGTCTGTCATCTCCAACCAAAAGACAGCCTTTGTTCATGATCAAACGCAAACACAAATCCGATTTGCCGGAACCCGATTTACCCCGAATCAAAATCCCTTTTCCATAATAGGAAACACATGATGCATATATATTGGCCATTATCTTTTACCGTTTAGTTGATTGAAACGTTTTTTGTCTTCTTCTTGTGTGCAGAAAACCTCAAACAAGCGCCCTTCCGCCTGCGGCGTTATCTTTATGCTGATGGCTCTTCTGGGCAAATATCCCCCCATGTTTTCCGGCCACTCAATCAAACAAACACCTTGATACATGGCATCTTCCATCCCAAGCTCAAATATCTCTTCCGCCTCTTTTAACCGATATAGGTCAAAATGATATATATCAAAATTCGGCGTTTCATAAGTTTGCAGAAGCGTGAAGGTTGGGCTCGGAACATCCGTGTCTTTCAAAAAACTTTGAATAAATGCACGGCTGAAAACACTTTTGCCCATGCCAAGCGTGCCGAATAGTGCAAAAATATCTCCCTTTTGTGCTATTTTTGCCACGCGCCGACCAAAATCTTTTGTTTCTTCTTCCGTTTTGGAAAGATATTGATATACAGCATCCGTCATTTTAAAAACCTAACATGCTTTTGCGTTCTTTTTTCGGTTGCGTTACCTTTATGTTTGGTTTTTGCGCTTTCATTTTGCGCCAATCTTCCGGGCTGTAAAATTTTCCTTGCCACAAACCGTCCCGTCTACTCATGGCTTGTTCTTGGTAGGGAACATAGATATCTGAATATTTGGTATAAGCCAAAGCCCAGCCTGCATTTACCAAAGCGGCACCAATATCATATTGCCCCAAAGAACAAACACCCGACATATTGCCGTTTTTGTCTTGCTGCATGATATGACATTCCACAGGGTTATCCATCAACCAATCTCTGAGCCAGGTGGCAGCAACTTTTCCGCAGTGATATGCACGACCCATTTTGTTGGCACAAGTTTGATCAATTTCCGGCGCATCTATACCAAACAACCTGATATAATAACCGTCCATCATTAAGGTATCGGCATTTACAACTCTGACTTTTCCCACAATGGAGGGATAATCTTGCGGAGTCATGGCTCCGCCTTGTTTTTGGCCAGATACTTTATTCAAGGCTCTTTTAAACGAACTCCCTTCTTTATTGTTATATGCCGAACCCCTAATTTGCGGCATGTCATCTACCGTTTGACTTTCTTCTATATCCTCTTTTTCCAAAATCATCATTGCCGGGTCATTTTGGGTTTGACCTTGACCCAAAAATGACTGCAGTGTCGGAATAACATTTCCAACACCGTTGTTAAACCCGCCGATGGCATAAATTATAAACGTTGTTATACCGGCAAAAACCAAAAACGAGGGCAAGCAACCCATGGCTCGCCAAGCCATTTTTAAAAATAAATATAAAACGACTAACCCGATTAAAAACAATATAAAGCCGCCGCCTTGAACAATCATGCTCTTGCTTTGCGTGCCGGCTCCTCCCCAAAATATTAAGAGGAAAGCACCCATTGCCGTTAAAATTCTTTTGAGAAAGCCCATGTCTTCACCATTTATGTTGTTTCAAATTTATTATAATATCTTCTATTTTAGTAAATATATCGTTACTTTCAACAAAATAAAGGTCTTGTTTGACCAAGACCTTTATTTTATTAATTTTATTTCAGAAGTTGCTTTATCATAAACCTTTTCCGTGGCGGTTTCTATTCCCGGCTTGCTAAACTCTATGATATCAAAGTAGCTTAACAAAAACACCAAAAAAGCTATCGTCAAAACAAAAATCAATATTCTCCAGGCAATTTTGGCAATTAAATACAAAATCATTATTCCGCCCGTTATTGCGGCAGCATAAGCCAGCTTTTTGACCAACTCCTCATCATCAAAGCCAACCGATGCCACCAACAGCACGGCAACAATAAAAATCGTTATCAAAAATTTTTTTATATATTGCATCTTAATCTACAACTTTTATTGAAAATTTTTGATTGCTTGCTTCTGAATTTGTATTTTTAAATACAGTGTTTACGCTATTGTTTGTATTTTGTTTATTTTTGTTTTCCAAAATACTCAATATCATATCCAATTCTGCTGCAGAAGCATATTGCAAAGTAACCTTACCGCCGCCTTGCTTGCTCGGCGTGATTTTGATTCTCAAGCCAAGCTCTTTTCTCAAATCATTTTCAATTTCTTCAATATCTTCATCAATCGGCCTTGGATTCTTTGCTTTTTTAGGCTCTTTTTGTTTTGAGACCAAATCTTCTACCTGGCGCACGTTCAAATCTTTGGCAATGATTTGCTTGGCCAAAGCCACAGCATTGTCCAACCCTACCAAGGCTCGCGCATGTCCGGCTGAGATTTTGTTTTCTTTTACCATCTCTTGAACTTCTGCCGGCAGACTCAACAATCTCAACGTGTTGGCAATTTGGCTTCTTGATTTTCCGACAACCTGGGCTAGTGCTTCCTGCGTGTGCGAAAATTCATCCATCAGTCTTTTATATCCTTCTGCCTCTTCTATGGCTGAAAGATTTTCTCTGAGCAGGTTCTCAATCAAGGCAACTTCCAAAGCCTCTTTGTCAGAAAAATCTTTCACTATTACAGGCACTTCTTTCAAACCGGCTTCTTTTGAAGCTCTCCAGCGTCGTTCTCCGGCAATAATCTCATATTTATCGCCTTGCTTTCTCACCAACAGCGGCTGCAAAACACCTTTTTCTTTTATTGATTCTACCAAAGAATCTAAGGCGGCTTTATCAAACTCGGTTCTTGGCTGATATTTTCCGGGAACAAGTTTATCAATATCCACCCTGTCACCGGTTTTTGCTTCTTTGCCGGCTTCATTTCTACCCGGCTTATCTGACAAAACATCTAAGCCCAAATCTTCTCCGCCCAAAAGAGCTCCTAAGCCACGACCCAAATTTTTTTTCTTGTTTTCTTCTAGCATGCCAATAATTCCTTTTCTCTTTTCAAAACTTCACCCGTTAAACTGATATATGCTTGTGAGCCCGGACATTTAAAATCATATATTAAAACCGGCTTGCCATGTGACGGAGCTTCCGAGATTTTTACATTTCTCGGAATCACGGTTTGATAAACCTTTTTGCCAAAGAAGTTGCGCACATCTTCTTCAACCTGTTGGGTTAAATTGTTTCTTCTGTCATACATGGTCAAAACAACGCCTTGCAGCTCTAAATCCGGATTAAATACTCTTTTGATTTGGTTAATGTTGCGAATCAAGTCTGTTATTCCCTCCAAAGCCAAAAATTCGCATTGCAGAGGAACAATAACGGCATTGGCCGCAACCAAAGCATTGATTGTTATCAAGCTCAAAGACGGCGGACAATCTATCAATATATAATCATAATTAACAGCCTCTTCCTTCAGCGCATTTTTCAAGGCAAATTCTCTTTTCTCCACATCTACCAATTCTATTTCGGCACCCGCCAAGTCTTCTGACGACGGAACAATGGAAAAGTTCGGAATCTCTGTCCAAACCACAGCTTCAGACAATTTTGCTTCACCAATCAGCACCTCATAAGAAGATATCATTCTGCCTCTTTTATTCACACCCATTGAGGTTGAGGCATTGCCTTGCGGATCAAGGTCAATCAGCAGCACCTTTTTGCCGGCCGCAGCCATGGCTGTTGCCACATTGACCGTTGTTGTTGTTTTTCCAACACCACCCTTGCGATTTGCAATTGCTATGATTCTTGGCATTTATTTTTCTCCTTTTTTCAACAGATGACTGATGACTAAAATTTTTCCTTCTTCACTGGTTTCACTGTCAAAAATTTGACAATCAAAAGACCAATGTTTTTTTGCTTCTTCAATTTCTTCAGCATATTTTTTGCCTTTAGGAAAAATGCAGGTTGTTTTTGTTGAAGCAAAGTTTTTGGTATAATTAAACAGATTATCTAAAGAGGTCATGGCGCGTGACGTTATCACATCGACCTTTTCTTTTTTTATATTTTCGATTCTTTGATTGATGATTTCAACATCAACTTGGCAAATTTTTTTCACTTCGTTTAAATACAGTGTTTTTTTGGTTATACTTTCAATCAAGCTCACTTTTAAATACGGTGTTTTTTCTTTTGCCATTATGGCCAACACCATACCCGGAAAGCCTGCTCCAGAACCAAAGTCCACCAGGGTTTTGGCCTCTTTCGGAATGTATTTAAACAACTGTGCTGAGTCAACAAAATGTCTGTTCCAACAATCTTCCAAAGAAGAGTTGCTCACCAGATTAAACTTGTTTTGCCACTCTCTCAACAAAGATTCGTAGGTTTTTAATTGCTCAAATGTTTCACGTGAAACATTGTATTTTTCCATAAAATTTTTCATAAATTATTTATAAAAAATTTTTATACTTTTTAAAATACAAAAACTCGACTTATAAACACATATTTTATAAGAAAATAAAAAGAATCTAAAAACAAAGAGTTAAACCATATTTTTTGAATCTATTTTTTAAGAATTTCCAAACCAACTCTGTTTTTACAGTTGAATGATTGCAACAAATTTTCTGTTTTTTCAAAATATTGCCCCAACATGGAAACAGAATGTGCATCGTCACTCAAAAGTGTGGGAACACCTCTGCGACAAAGCTCTTTTAACATCCAATCGCACGGATGCTGCATATTAATCCTATTAAAACCGCTCGTGTTAACCTCAAACGGCATTCTTGTTTCATCAAGAGCTTCAATAATTTTCCAGCGGCTCGCTTCCAGATTCGGAAATTCGGGAATTTTGATAACACAATAATCAGCATGTGCCAAAAAGTTGAAATATCCGCTCTTTATGGTGTTGACAACATTGTCCCAGTGTTGCCGGACAAGCTTGTTAAAATCTTCTTTGCCTAAACTCGGCGGGAGCAAATCTAAGTGATATATATTGCACAGATAACTTTCATCAGGCTTGAAAATGAAATGATTTGAACCAATAATATAGTCAAAATCCAGCTGTTTTAACATTCTTTCAAAGCCATTTCTCCAGGCAGCCGAAGGAAAAAAATCGACTTCCGCACCAACATAAACTTTTATTTTGTGCTTTGCCGCCGCTGTTCTTATCTCTTCCAATATATACTTGAACATTGTTACGGTTTTTTGTTCATCGTTCATAAACATCGGATGACTATGCTGCATGTTTGGGTGCCAGCACAAATGATTGGATATACCTATGGCCTCAAAGCCTAGCTTTTCTGCTTGAGAAATCATTTCTTCCGCCGTGTTTTGACCGTCAAATATACCCAAGGCGTTGGTATGGCAATGTAATGTGAACTTTTGCATTATAACTCCGCTATTGATTCTATTTCTCTTCCTTCTTTTGAATATGAGATATCTATGCCCAAATCTTGTAAATTTTTGATTAAGTTTGGATAGCCGCGCAAAGCAAAGCCTGGTTCTTGTATCAAGCTTTTTCCTTCTGCCGTTGCGGCTAAAATTATTGTGCCCATGGTGCCGCGCAAATCCGTGCCTTTGGCCTCTGCCGCATGAAATGTTGATGGCTTGATTGTTATATACAGATTTTTTATGGTTCCTTGCTGGCCGCTGTTCACATCAATCTGTTCATATTGGCTTTGCAGACCAAATTTTGCCATCTCCGGCAAATGAGCACTCCTTCCGGCCCATATTAAATCTGATATAACGGACGGGCTTTTGGCTTGAGCTAAAATAGGAGTCCATATCTGGTGCAAGTCTGTTTCAAAACCGGGGAAGGGTGTTACCTGCATGATGAATCCGTCATATGGTTTGATCTTTCTAAAATCTAAATATAGTTTTTTCTTATCTGCCGAATAGTATATACCTCTGCAAAACATTCTTTCCAGCTGTTTCAGCCAAGGGGAACAATGCTCAAAATTTATTCCATCTAATTCAACAGCTCCTCTGGTTGACAAGGTGAGCAGGGCATAGGTTGCCGCTTCCAGCCTATCGGGAATCACTTCAAAATCAACACCTTTAAGCAAACTTCTGTTTTTGCCGTCATAAATAAGGCCGGTTCTCTCGTTTCCGATTATTCCCAAACCCATTTTTTGCAACATGGCAATCAAGTTTGAAACTTCCGGCTCTAGGGAAGCATTATACATCATCTTACATTCATTTGAGCCAACCACGGACAACAGCCAGTGAAATGTAGCGCCGTGCGAGGCTTTAAATGTGGTATACACAGGGCAGAAGTCTGACTTTTCTTTCTTTGGCAGTGTAAAACATAAATAAGAATATTTTTCGTTTTCTTTTGTTTCAATACTAATTGTGGCACCAAAAACGGTTTTTATCAGTTCTTCATGAAAATCTGTCGGGCGTTTTCCTCCAAAAGAACATCCTCCGGGCAGGCAAACTTTCAGACTATCAAACTCTTTGGTGCGTGAAAATCGGGCTAACAAGGAGCCCCAAAGATAATAGCTGGCTCTAAAATGTGCCGCTTGGTGAGAAATCTCGTTTTTAACAATTTTTGCGGCGTGTAGCTTCAATATTCTTTTTTGCGGATCATATTTAACATCAACGCCAATATCTTTCATAATATGTCCCATTTCCAAAACATCGGTGATATATGGTACATTACGTAGCGTGACAACGTCATCTGTTAAAACGGCAGCTGCCATTAAACCTAAAATGGCATTTTTTGCACCGCTTATCTTAATGTCTCCGGAAACGGAATTACCGCCATTGATTGTCAAACTATCGGGAATAAAGAAATTTTCAGTCATTTTGCCCTCCTTGTTAGAAGAATAATCTATTATAGACGAGGGCTATTTAATTTTTGGTAAATCAGAAAAAGAAAAGAGGCGGAATTTTGTTTTCGCCTCTTCAAATACAGTGTTATTTTTTAACATAACCCAAAATAGCCGTGATGGCGGCAGGGGTTACTCCCGGAATGCGTGAAGCCTCGCCGATGGTTGAAGGTTTGACCTTGCTCAATTTAGTAACCATCTCTCGCGATAAGCCGCCGATTTTGCCATAATCAATATCTTCACGCAATTTGAGGTTTTCATCTTTTTTGAAGACCTCAATATCAGCCATCTGGCGTTTGATATAACCCGAATAGCGTGCTTCAATCTCAATGGCTTCATAAACAACATTCGGCATATCAACCAACTCGGGGAAGAGTTGATTGATTGTTTCACGTGAAACGTCTTCATAACTCATCAGATTAAAAGGTGTTCTCTTAGTGCCATCATGCTTGACGTTCAAGCCCAAAGCATCTATCTCTTTATAGCTGGTTTGCAGGGTGTTACAAAGCTCGGTATAATGCTTAATCTGCTCTTTTTTAGATTTAAATACACTGTATCTATGTTCTCCGACACAACCAATGTCATGACCTTTTTCAGTCAGACGACGATCGGCATTATCCGCACGCAGGAATAAACGATATTCCGAGCGAGAGGTGAACATACGGTAAGGTTCATCCACACCTTTGGTGATTAAATCATCAATCATCACACCGATATAAGCTTCACTTCTATCTACCACAAATTCTCGACCTTTACCTTCAGCATACAGAGCCGCATTAATACCGGCAACCAAACCTTGCGCGGCGGCTTCTTCATAGCCGGTGGTGCCGTTGATTTGTCCAGCCAAGAATAAGCCCGGGACTTTTTTCACCGCTAAACGGTTATCCAACTCTTGCGGATCAACATAGTCATATTCAATGGCATAGGCAAAGCGCAAAATTTCTACATCTTCCAAACCTTCCATCGTGTGAATGAAAGCATCTTGCACATCTGCCGGCAAAGATGTGGAAATGCCGTTCGGATAAACCACATCAGTATTCAAACCTTCCGGTTCCAAGAAAATTTGATGACTGGTTCTATCGGCAAACTTGACCAACTTATCTTCAATGCTCGGGCAATATCTTGGCCCAACACCGGTAATCAAACCCGAAAACAACGCACATTTATCAAAATTATCACGAATAATCTTATGCGTTCTTTCATTGGTATGAGTGATATAGCACTGAATCTGCGGGTTGGTGATTTTATCCGTCAAATATGAAAAAGGAACGGGCGGATTGTCGCCGTCTTGGGTGGCCAGTTTTTCCCAGTGGATGGTTTTGCCGTTCAGACGGGCAGGGGTGCCGGTTTTCAAACGGCCGACTTTTAAACCAAGTTGCTTTAAATACGGTGTTATACCAGTGCAGCTTTCTTCACCAATACGGCCTCCAACCGTGGCTTGGTGCCCTACAAACATAACCCCGTTCAAAAATGTGCCGGAAGTTAAAACCGTGGCCTTGGCTCTGATTTCTTCTCCATTTGCCAAAATAACACCTTCAACCTGATTATCTTTAATAATCAAACCTTCAACCGCGGCTTCAATAATATCCAAATTCTCTTGCTCACGTAGAGCCTCAAGCATATATTTTTTATACAGCTCTCTATCCGCCTGAGCGCGCGGACCTCTTACGGCCGGACCTTTGGAAGCATTGAGCATACGAAACTGAATGCCGGCTTTGTCAATCACACGACCCATCAAGCCGTCAAGCGCGTCCACCTCCCTGACCAAATGTCCTTTGCCCAAACCACCAATGGCCGGATTGCAAGACATGGCACCAATAGTATCAATATGGTGGGTCACCAAAGCGGTTTTGGCGCCGGTTCTCGCTGCTGCGGCACAAGCTTCACAGCCGGCGTGTCCTCCGCCAACCACAATTACATCGTAAATTTTATTCATTATTTATAAGGCCTTAAAAAATTTTTATTCAATCTTGCCGGCATTATAATCAAAAAAATTTAGAAATCAATAAAAGGCATAAAAAAAAGAGCGCTTGAAACGCTCTTTCTTTAATTTTTGCTTCTACATCTATTTGCCGATGCAAAAGTCGCCAAAGATTTTATCTAAAATCTCATCAACCTCAATTCGGCCGGTGATTTTACCTAAAGCGCGGGCGGCGAGGCGGATATCTTCCGCAGTCAGCTCAATTTCTTTATTAAAACCAAAATTTTGCAGATTTTCTAAAACATCTTGCAAAGCTTCACGATAGCGGCTTCTTGTAATCAAAAGGTTGGAGTTTGACGTAAAGCGCTCTTGTATATTTTTTGAAATGGCTTGCAAGAGTTTATCCACGCCTTGTTTTTGTTTGGCCGATATAACCAAACAGCCTGATTTTTCTAGCTGTGAACATTGTTCAGAAGTTAATTTATCACATTTATTTGCTACAAACAAGGCTTTGTTTTTTAAAGAATCTTTTATTTTATCAAAGACATGAACACTGTCTACCGAAGAATCAAACAAGCAAATGACCAAATCGGCATCATGAATTTTGCCATAAGCAATATCAATGCCTTTTTTCTCAATTTCTTCTTCGGTTTCACGCAGACCGGCGGTATCGGTAAACATAACAGGATAACCATTCAAATCCAAATGAACATCTATGGCATCACGCGTGGTTCCGGCAATGTCTGAGACAATCACGGCATCTCTTTTGACAATGGCATTAAGCAAACTTGACTTGCCGGCATTGGGCGCACCAACAATAGCTACCCTAAAACCTTCACGCAAACGCTCACCGATTGAATCACCGTTCAAGTGGTCTTTTATCTCGTTTTCAAGTTTAAATACAGTGTTCTGCATATTATCAATAACCGATGGCGGAATCTCCTCATCGGGAAAATCGATAAAAGCTTCTAAATGCGCCAAGATCTTAACCAACTCGGCACGCCAGCTCTCGTATAAATTCTTCAACCCGCCTTCCATTTGGCGCATGGCATATTTTTGCTGCTCAGAGGTTTCGGAATCAATCAAATCAGCCAAACCCTCAGCTTCGGTCAAATCCATTTTGCCGTTATAAAAAGCGCGTTTGGAATATTCTCCAGGTTCGGCCATGCGAAAACCCTCAATTTGGCTTAAATTATTCATCACCGAAGCAATCACAGCTTTGGAACCATGGGTTTGAAACTCAACAATATCCTCCCCCGTGAAAGAATGCGGCGCCTTGAAATATAAAACCAAACTTTGATCCAAGCTCTCAGTCTTATCCAAATTGTGCAACTTGGCAAAATATGCATAACGCGGTTTGATGCTCTTGACATCAATATCGGTCATCAACTCAACGGCTTTTAAAGCCTCATTTCCCGAAACTCGAATCACGGCCACGCCGGACTTTCCGTAAACGGTGGACAAGGCATATATGGTTTGGTTTGTCATTTTTTATCTCCTTATGCTGTTTTTATAGCGAGATTGAATCTTGAAAGCAAGTTTTAAAAAACGACTCTAAAAAAAAGCCCATTTTTTGACCATAGAGTGAGGGTTTATATTTTTTTAATCAATCTATCATAAAATATGCCAAAAATGCTTCTACGGGCTTTTGGCGGACTCAATTTTTTCTATCACTAATTGTAAAATGATTAAAACTTCTAATAAATTGATAATTTGGGATTTTGACGGCGTGATTGCCGATACAGAATGTTTGTGGATGGAAAATCGGCGAAAACTTCTTAAAAAATATTTTAACATTAATTGGGATTTAAAAACAACTAATCATATTCTCGGAGGTATGCATTGGACCACACGTTTGCAAACTTTGCAAAAAATGGGTCTCAATATTGATAAAAATTTTGAAGATGAAGCCACAAAACTCGATTGGCAAGTTTTGAATAAAGGAATTTCTCTTACCCCTCATATTGAAAAAATTTTTGCAAGAACAGATATCAAACAATGTATTGCTACCGGCGGCACCAAGGAAAAAACAGAAAAAAAACTCAAGGCCGTGGGTATTGATCGGATTTTTACACCAGATAAGGTTTTCTTGGCAGAAATGGTTGCTCATGGCAAACCGGCGCCGGATTTGTTTTTGCTCGCGGCTCAAAAAATGGGTGAAAAACCAGAGAATTGCCTTGTGATTGAAGACTCACCGGCCGGGCTTAAAGCCGGATTGGCCGCAAATATGACAACATTGGCCTTTGTCGGCAGCAAAATGAACAACAATGATGAATATATTGCTCAAGTCAGAGATTTGGGCATAAAATATATTTTCAATAATATGAATGATATTTATCATTTCATATTTGAATAAAAAAAAGCTCCGTTTTCAGGAGCTCTTTTTTTCTAAGAATTCATATGATCAAAGAAATCTTGGTTGTTTTTGCTTTGTCTGAGCTTATCAAGTAAAAACTCCATACCATCGGTCATGCCCATTTGCATCAACACGCGGCGCAAAACCCACATTTTGGACAAGGTGGCTTTGTCAACCAAAAGCTCTTCCTTACGGGTGCCGGAACGGGTGATATCAATGGTTGGGAAGAGGCGTTTATCGGTTAACTTTCTATCCAAAATGATTTCGGAGTTGCCTGTTCCTTTGAACTCTTCAAAAATAACCTCATCCATGCGTGAGCCGGTATCAATCAACGCGGTGGCAATGATGGTTAAGGAACCTCCTTCCTCCACATTGCGGGCAGCACCGAGCAGGCGTTTCGGGCGTTGCAAAGCATTGGCATCAACACCACCTGTTAAAACTTTGCCTGATGATGGAATAACCGTGTTATAAGCACGACCCAAACGGGTGATTGAGTCAAGCAAAATGACCACGTCTTTTTTGGTTTCAACCAATCTTTTGGCTTTTTCAATGACCATTTCGGCCACTTGAACATGGCGCGAGGCCGGCTCATCAAAGGTGGAAGATATTACCTCGCCTTTGACCGAGCGCATCATATCCGTTACCTCTTCCGGGCGCTCATCAATCAACAACACCATCAGATAAACTTCCGGGTGATTGGTGGCTATGGCATGAGCAATATTTTGCAACATAACGGTTTTACCTGTGCGCGGCGGCGCCACAATCAAACCACGTTGGCCTTTGCCTTGCGGGGCAATTAGGTCAATCACACGGGTGGTATAGTCTTTATCACCGCAGATGATGTCAAAATTGAGTTTTTGTGTTGGATATAATGGCGTGAGATTGTCAAAATTTATTCTTAATTTGGAAAGTTCGGGGTCTGCAAAATTTATTCGGTTGACTTTGGTTAAAGCAAAATAGCGTTCATTGTCTTTGGGCGCTCTGATTTCTCCTTCAACCGTATCGCCGGTGCGCAAACCAAACTTTTTGACCTGAGAAGGTGAAACATATATATCATCCGGCCCGGCAAGGTAGTTTGACTGGCTTGATCTTAAAAAACCAAAGCCGTCTTGCAAAACCTCAATGGTTCCTTCTCCATAGATGATATTGTCTTCACTGGCTACTTTTTTCAAAATTGCAAACATCAGGTCTTGTTTGCGCATGGAAGAAGCATCTTCAATGCCTAGGTCCTCAGCCTCCGTTAAGAGTTCTTTCGGGGATTTTTGTTTTAAGTCTTTTAAATTCATGCTTACCTTAAATTTTTTGGGAATAAATTTCTGCAGTTAAGATTATTTTAAATATTTCAATATTTATTTTGGTAGGTTGCTTTTTTATATATTCTTATATTTCTTTTTTGTCAATTGTTTTTGGCAAAAGGCCAGAATGTTAAAAATTTTGATAACATGCTTGGAATTATATTTATGTTTTGCGTTAAGATTTTATTAACAGCCCCGCAGGGCAAATATAATATTTAAAAAAGTTTTGTTGTTATTTGTTTATCCCTGTGAGTTGTGTGGATAAGTTTTCTTTCACAGATTTGTCCACAAAAAGCTTTGTTAAAACGAATCGTTAACAAAAGATTAATAAAATTTGTCTTTTTAGATTCATTTTCAAACAACTAAACACCATAATCCGATTCAAAACTTTAATTTTTGAATTTTGATATATCCACAGGTGTGAATGCTTTTTTGTGCCTGTATATAACTCTGAGTTTGGGTTTTGCAAAATGCGGATTAAATTGTATAACTGTTGAAAAAGGGCAGAGTTATGCACAAAAGGTTAACGTTCTGTTAATAACTCTGTTTTGTTTTTATATATCAACAGCTTAAGGCTATGAACATGATTTTGGCGGCGATTACCGGCTCAATTGGTTGCGGAAAAACCACTCTGGCTCAAGTTTTCAAAAAACTCGGATATCCTGTTTTTGATGCTGATGCTTGGGTCAGAAGGCTTTATGAAAAACCTGCTTTTATCAAGGTTGTTTTGCAAAATTTTCCGGGGGCTCAAACTAACGGTGCTTTTGATAAAAGAAAATTGCGCTTGCTTGTGTTTGATGATGCTCAAAAGTTGCAAAAGCTGGAATGTTTGATTCACCCTTTTTTAAAAGAACAACTCAAAACCGTTATTAGAAAAAATGCTAAAAAAGTAGGTTTGTTTTTTCTTGATGCGGCTTTGTTGTTTGAGCTTGGATGGGATAAATATTGCGATTTTGTGATTACCGTAAATGTGGATAAAAAAACACAAAAACAACGCGTTATGCAAAGAGATAATGTTTCGGAAGCTCATGTTGAAAAAATTATTGAAAAGCAAATGAGCCAAAAAGAAAAGGTGAAAAGAGCCGACTGGGTGGTGGAAACAAATGTGCCGCTTAATTTGCTCAAGGTTTTTGCTTTGGAAATTGTAAACGGATTGAAAGAATAGGTAAAAAATGGTCAGAGAAATTGTTTTTGATACGGAAACAACGGGTTTTTATGCCGATAAAGGTGATCGATTGGTGGAAATCGGCGCCATTGAGCTCATTAACCATATTCCAACGGGAAAAACTTTTCATCAATATATCAATCCGCAAAGAGAAGTGCCGGAAGAAGCTTTCAAAGTTCATGGTTTGTCTTATGAGTTTTTGAAAGATTTTCCTACCTTTGACCAAATTGTTGATGATTGGCTCAATTTTGTCGGTGATGACGGTATTTTGGTGGCTCATAATGCCAAGTTTGATATCACCTTTTGTAACTTTGAACAAAAAGCCTTGAATAAGCCCGAGTTTTCTTGGGACAGAGTGATTGATACGCTGGAAATTGCACGCAATATGTTTCCGGGAGCACGCGTCAATTTGGATGCTCTTTGCAAACGCTTTAATATTGATAACTCAAACCGCACCAAACACGGTGCTTTGCTTGATGCCGAGCTTTTGGCAGAAGTTTATCTGCAGCTCATCGGCGGTCAAGAACCGTCTATGATGTTTGATGAGAAGAAAAAATCAGCACAGCAGACAACGGATATTCAGTTCGGGGGAGAGGGAAAAACAAGACAAGAACGCCATTTTCCTTTGAGTGAAGAAGAGATAAAATTACATAATGAATTTTTGCAAAACAAAATAAAAAATGCCATATGGTTGGCTGAGCCTGAATTATCAGAAAAAAATAGAATTTAAGTTGGTGCATTAACCAAACATTAACCCGGCATATGGTAGTTTAAAAGACGGATGAAAAGGTTTGAGTAAGAAAACCGCATCCAAAGTATTGTAATATATCAAAAAGTAGTTGGTGGATATGTCAGAAATAAGTTTAACAGCGTCCATGCGCAGCAATTTGTTAAGCTTGCAACAAATAGCAAAGTTGCAAGATAGCACGCAATTACGCTTATCCACCGGCTTAAAAGTTAATTCCGCCATAGATAATCCCAGTTCCTATTACACCGCCAGCTCGCAGAATAACCGAGCGGAGGATTTGTCAGCTTTGCTTGATTCAATGGGCCAATCGGTGCAAACCATCAAAGCCGCCACCGAGGGGATTGAGAAAGCGGAAGATTTATTAGAGCTAGCCAAAGCCACGGCAACCGATATTTCTGAAAAGCTTAGCAGTGAAAATATTTTTGCCATTGTCAGCAACAAAACTGAACTGTTAAAAGCTGTCAATAAATGGGAAAGCGGCAACGGGTTGATTGTTTTGGCCGAAGATATCAACATGGGTTCAACTAAGTTAGAGCTCAAAGACAATCAAAAACTGGTGGGTTTGAACTATATTGACGGCTCGCAAAAAAGAGCAGAACTGAGCTGGACTTTTGCTGCTGACAGTGAAGACGGCCGCGGTATGATCATGGCAGAAGATAACCTGCTATCAGATATAAAAATTACTTATAACTCAGATAATATTGATGCTGCGAACAAATCCTTTAATGCTATTTATAATGACGGCCATAAACTCAACCTGCATAATGTCGATTTGACAGTGAATCATACGGCAACAGGAACAGATAATTTTAGTGCATCACATATAAGTGGTATAGAAAATGTGAATAGCGGTGAAATCCACATGAGCGGAAATGTGACGCTAAATTCTTCTGCTAGCAAATTATATGGCTTGACTTTAATTCGCCACCAAGACCAATCATGTCAATTGGTGTTGGAAGATGATTCACATTTGGATATAAAAACCAATTATATATACAATCAAGTTATTTATTCTGGAACAAACGTATTTTTAAGTGATGTTAATGTAAATTATACATCAGGAACAACATCCATTTTCAAAGATGGAAATTTTTCGTTTTATAAAAGTTTTTATCTTAGGCAAAGTACAACATCGACAGTAGTCTTTGATAGTTGCAATACATCTTTTTATGGAAATGCAAATTTTGATGTTATCGGTTATAATAATTGGCTATTTAAGGATGGAATCAGTAATATCTACGACAAAATGACATTAAAAATTTCAAGTGGAAATTCTAATTATAGTACAAGCTTATTATCAGATAATCATACAATGAATATTAAAAATGGAGCAGAAGTATTGCTCAACCAGACTGTGAAAGAAGTTTTTATCAGCAATCAATCGACTAACCAAATCAACATTTCAGCCGGGGCAAAGTTTGGGGTGAAGAAAGACAGTAGCGGGATTGATAAGCTTTATCAGGCAGATAAAGATACAAATATTACGACGTCATCTGCTGAACAAGTGGAAGACTTTGTCGGCGTGGACGGATTGTCGGTGACAGGTACTTTTCCACAATCGGCTTATGATACCGCCATGGCTGACTTAACCGCAGAAATTGCAAAAATCGGCACCAGAAGTCATGAAAGCACGTTGAATGATAAAGACAAAATCTCCAACTATCAAACAAGCTTGACACAAGGGCAAAAATATACCGATATCATCAAACAATATGATGATTTAATCAAAGATAGCGCTTATAAAGGTGTGAATCTGTTACAAGGCGATGACCTCAAGGTGATTTTCAACGAAAACCGCAGTTCAACGGTTGATGTCTTGGGGCAAGATATTCGTTCCGATGAAATCGGTTTAATCACCACCGATTGGAAATCTTTGGCCGATATTAAACAATCTTTTGATGAACTCACTATTGCCAAAAACACTTTGCGCTCTGCTGCAACCAAACTCGGTAACTATTATTCAATTATCACCGAGCGGGAAACCTTTACCGATAATTTGATTAATGTGTTGCAAGAAGGTGCGGATAAACTCACGCTTGCCGATATGAATGAAGAGTCCGCCAACATGCTCTCACTGCAAACCCAACAACAACTGGCGATTAATTCTTTATCCTTAGCTTCTCAATCGTCACAATACATTTTGCGATTGTTCTAGAAAACAACATACCTTTTTTTGTGCCCTGTGGTGCTTTCTTTGTGCCGTCACCCCCCTATTCGTCAGCTGAACTGTTTTCAGCATCTCATAAAAAACCCTGAAACAAGTTCAGGGTGACAGTATTGTGGTTTCAGTGTGACGTTTTTTTATTTGCCTTGTGGTACTTACTTTTTGGTGGCTGTCTCTTCTTTATCTTTTTCTGCGGAGAAGAACATATAAAGCACCGTCACCACCATCTTTGATTTGTGAATAACTGATACTCAAAATAAGAGGTCTTAGCTCTCTCGAGTTGAGCCATTGCGGTACTTTTTCTTTCAAAATGCCGCGGCGGGGCATTATTTCTTCATCTTCGGGGTGAGGGCGCCCCTTGCCGGTGACAATTAACACACAGCGCAGGCTATCTATATAAGCGTTTTTTATGAAGTTTGTTACAGCTTCCCAGGCTTCATCTTCCGTATAGCCGTGTAAATCCAGCCGACGTTCTATCTTGAACTCTCCTCGCTTGAATTTTGTGGCCGTGTTGCGATCAATATCCGCAATTTGCCCAATGGCTAAATCTTTAAGAGGGTTGCCGTGGTAGACACTCGTATTGTCTATGCTGTTTCTTATAGGCGGTAATTCCGGCAAGGGGTGCTCAATTTCATCTGCTTTGGGTAAAGTTTGAACATCTTTGGTGGTATCATGCCAAAGGCTTAAATCTTCTTCACTTATTTTCAGCTGGCTTTTCTTCATCTTTTTTCGGTTCTTCCGGCTTTTTATCCAACATATAATCAGAAAAATTTAGTATGACAAATTCTTTCCAATCGCCTTCAGGAGCTACACAGCCAAGCTTTTTGTTTTCGGCATTGACCAAAACAATGCCGCCAAACTTCCATAAGTTTTCGCAGTTTTCATATGATGATATCAGATAAGCTTTGGTTCTTTCTATAACCTTGTGATAAAGTTTTTTCTTGAAATAGGTGCTGTAAACCATAATCATGGCCACAATGAACAGCAAACCAAATATAACACCGACACAAATGATGAGAACCAACCCAAACAAAATGGGAATCAATATCGGCAACAAACATTCCCAGGGGTTGTATATCGGCGAACCGGGGCGGTTGACTTTGCCATAATCCATGTATAAACGGAGTTGGTCTTTTTCTACCGCTGTTTTTAAGGCTCTGAAAACCATTTTATCTGCTTTGTTTATCATTTTTTATTTTACCTCTGTTTGCTTGGGTAAGAGAATGTAATATTGCCCGGCGGCGTGCATGCGGCCGGCTTTTTCCAAAATATCATCTCCGCCGGAGCCCCAAAAATAGTCTCCGCGAACAGCACCTTTGATGGCGCCGCCCACATCTTGTGCCACAACCAATTTGTTGATTTTTTCTTTATCAGGGCCGGATGTTTCCAGCCACAACATTGCACCCAAAGGAATATACTTGCGGTCAACCGCCAAGCTGCGCCCCGCCGTTAAAGGCACGCCTTGCGCCCCAATCGGACCGTCGGCATTGACCAAACGATGAAAAACATAACGCTCGTTTTTGTTCATCGGCGAGAGCGCTTTGTCCGGGTTTTCTTTGAGCCATTTTTTGATTTTGCCCATGGAGGCTTGACCCGGTTTGATGAGCTTTTCTTTGAGCAAAATGCTGCCAATGCCCTTAAACTCGCGCCCGTTATTATCGGCATAACCAATGCGAATCATTGAGCCATCTTCCATTTTGGCCACGGCTGATCCCTGAATCTGCATCACATATATATCCACCAGATTGTCTCCCCATAAAATTATCGGGGCATTGAGCTGTTTGTTGTGGATTTCGGAGCGCGTGTAATAAGGGATAAATTTATTATCTTTAACACGGCCGACAAATCTTTTGTTGGGCAGGCTTTTATCAAAGTCTTGCAGGTTTATCTCCACCATATCAAACGGGCGGCCGTAAACGGGATATTTATATCTGTCAGACTTGTGGTAAGAAGCATGAAGCTCTGCCTCATAATAAGAGGTGAATTTGCCTTTGGCATCGCCTTTATAAGTGACCAAATATGGCGTGAAATTTTGTTCAATAAACTTCTTATAATCAGCTTGTTTTTGTTTTTCCAATTTCAGGCACAGGTCTTTATAATCTTTAACCGGGATTTTTATTTCTGAAACGGAATCTATATATTCGGCTTTTGATGATTTTATCTTGTTGCAGCTTTTTTTGAAGGCTTTTATGGCTTGATTTATATTATCTTGCTTCCAGCCTTCCAGCTCAGAAAAATTTGATTTTATCAAGTTCAAATCTTTTTCCGGCTTGGTTTCTTCGCCGCAGGAAACAATCATCAGACTTATGATACATATTTTTAAAAGATTTTTCATTGGCTATTTTTTGGTGGAAACCAAAATCCAGTTCGGGTTGGCGGAAGTGACAGATTTTTCAAAAGTCCATCTGTCGGTGATGGTTTGAATGTATTGTTCATCTCCTTCAATGATGTTGCCGTCTTTGTCTTTCAAAAGATTGACTTGCTCTGAAACAAACTCTACCGAGATTTTGGCTATGTTGTTTTTGCTTATTTTGGCATCTACAATCTCGGCTTTATCAAAACCAATAAAATCCAGCTCAGAGGTGATGCCTTCGGCTTTTCTTTTTTCTATTATCTCTTTGAACTTGTTATAAATAGTTTTATTAACAAGCATTTCCAGGGTTTCCAAATCAGCCTTACTGAACGCGGTCAGAATAATTTCAAAGGCGCGTTTGGCCCCGGTTAAAAAGTTGTTTTCTTCAAAATTGGGAATCTTGGCTAAGGTTTTTTGCGGTTCGGCCAAATTGCCGATATCTTTGCTTTCTTGCGGAGAAGTGCTTGCGGCTTTTTGTTTGTTTTTTTCGGCTTCTTTGATGATTATGTCAAAAATTTTGGCGGCACTTTCTTCTGATAATCGTGTGCTTTCTCCGTTTGGGCGTGTGCCTAAAACTGATTTTAAACGCAAGAAAATGAAAACAACAACCAACAAAAGTATGATGATATCCGCATATTGTCCCATTTATTTTTTCCCTCTTTTTTGATTATATTTTATATATAAGGTGTTTTTGTTTGTTTCGCAATATATATTATCTTTATTAAAAAATATCTAAATAATTGACCTATGGTTTTTTTGAGTGTATTTTGTTTTTAATTTATTTTTTTTAATAAGGAGAAAATTATGCCGCAAGATAATCAGCCGCAAAATGACAATAAACATCAGCTGCCGGCTATTGTGATTAACAGCCAATATATTAAAGATTTTTCTTTGGAAATTCCTTATGCGCCGGAGATTTTTAAGGAAATTAAGCAAAATCCCGACGTGAAAGTGAATGTGGATGTTAATACCAAAAATTTGGAAAACAATTTTTATAATGTGGATTTGGCTTTTTCCATTAACGGAGATGTCGGCTCAAAGAAGTTTTTTATCATCGAGCTTACTTATTCTGCCGTGGTTGAGCTCAATGTGCCGCAAGAACATATTGAACCTGTTTTGACGGTGGAAATTCCGCGCTTGCTCTTTCCTTTTGCACGCCAAATAATTACCACTTCTTTGACCGAGGCCGGTTTGCCGCCGTTTATGCTGAATCCGATTGATTTTGCCGCGCTTTATCAGTTGCGAAAAAAAGCAAGTCAAACCAAAAATTAGCTTTAAATACAGCGTTCAAAAAAGGGGTGATTATGAAATCAGCCCCTTTTTTGATGTTATTTCCTTTTTTGCTTAAATTTCGTCCCAACCTTCAACCGCGGTGGATTGATTGTAGGAAGAAACGTTGGCTTCAAAGAAGTTGCCTTTGACGTTGCCTTCGCCGTTGGTATCGGAAATTTTTTCCAAGTTTTTGTAAGGCGTTTCATTAAAGCCTTCATAAATCGGGTCGAGGCCGATTTCTTTCAAACGCTTGTTGGCCATAAACTTGGTATATTGCTCAATGGTTTGCGGCGTGATACCCAAAACATTTTCCCCTATAATATGGTTGCTCCAAGCAATTTCTTGCTCGGTGGCTTTGCGGAACATATCATAAATCTCGTCATCATTGAAAAACTGTGGTCTTTCTTTACGAATCTCTTTGATGATGTTGGAAAAAATGACGCAGTGGGTCAGCTCATCGCGGTTGATGTATTTGATTTCATCTGCCGTGCCAATCATCAAAGAACGAGCGGCCAGATTGTAAAAGAAATTAAAGCCGTTGTAAAAATACAAGCCTTCAAGGAGGAAGTTTGCCACCAATACACGAGCAAAGTTGACATCATTGCGGTCATCAATGAACTTTTGATAAATATCGGCAATGTATTTGTTGCGCTCTAGCAAAACCTTATCTTCACGCCAGCGGTCATAAATCGTGGCTCTTTTTTCGGCCGGAATGATACTCTCAATGATATAAGCATAGCTCTGGGAGTGAACGGCTTCCTGATAAGTTTGAATGGCCAAAATCAGGTTAACTTCCGGCGCGGTGATATAGTCTGAGATATTGGGCAAGTTGTTGGTTTGAATGCTGTCCAAGAAAACCAAAAAAGACAAGATGCCGTCATAGGCGTTTTGCTCAAACGGGGTGAGTTCGTCATAGCAGCGTTTGTCATCATAGAGCGAAACTTTTTCGGGAATCCAGAAGTTTTCCATCATCAGACGATAGAGCTTGTTGGCCCATTGGTACTTCACATTGTTTAAATTGAACAAGTTGGTGACGTTGCCGGCAATCATTTTGCGTTGCAAAACATCATCATTGCCTTCAATGTTGAAAAGTTTTTTTCTTTGCATTTTATTTGTCCTTTGTCTTTGTTATCCGGCGCAGCTGACACATTCTTCTTTGGCAGCCGATGAGCCGTCTTTTTGAATGGTGCGGGTGTAATAAAGTGTCTTAATGTCTTTTTTCCAGGCTGACATAATGGTTTCATAAATATCTTTGGCCCTAATATCGCGGTTGAGGTTATACATCAATTCAATTGAGATACCCGTATCAATCCATTTGTTAATGCGCGACATAATCTCAATGATTTTTCTTTGGTCGATATTGCGATTTTCTTGATAAAACCAGAATTTGTCTTTAATAAACGGCGGACAGTTCGGAATGCTGCCTTTACCGTGCGTTTCAACAAAAAACTTGCTGTATATCGGCAAAACGGAAGCGGTGCAGCCCTGAATCAAAGAAGAGCTGGTGTTGGGCGCAATGGCTGAAATTTGTGAATTGCGAATACCGTATTTTTGCAAGTTTTCATAAATTTCATTCCAATCTTTTTTATATTTGGAGTTGGCATTGAACCAAACTTGAGTTTTGCCCAAGATGATGCCTTTTTGCCAATCGGAACCCTGGTATGCACCGAACGGGCCTTTCTTTTTGGCTACATTGATGCTGGCTCTGATGTTATAAATGGCCATTTTTTCAAACAAGTCATCCACCACATCTGCCGAGTTGATATAAGGAATGTTGTTTTTGGCCAGATAATCTGCCAGGCCCATGGCGCCAATGCCGATGGTGCGGTATCTTTGGTTGTGCAGAGAGCCTTCCAAAATCGGCACTTGCGTAAAGTCGATGGCATTGTCCAAAATGCGGACTGATGTTTGACAAATGCTTTCCAATTCTTCATCACTGTCAATATTGGCCAAATTGATGGAAACCAAATTGCAAACGTGAACCAAACCGTCATAAGTTTCGGAAATAATCTTACCGTTTTCAATTCTCTTTTCAGCGAACTTGGACGGGCGGACGTTACTGTGAGATTCCGTGCAGAGGTTGGTGCCGACGATGATGCCGTCGTGCTTGTTGGGGTTATATCTGTTCAACGTGTCTTTGAAAGCAATGTAGGGCATGCCGGTTTCAATTTGCGACTTCATCAAGCGTTTCAAAAGCTCTTTGGCCGGCACAAACTTGAACATTTCCAGCTTGCCGAACTCGGCGTCAAAATATAGTTGATTATATAATTTTTCAAACTCTTCACCCCATAAATCGGCAATTTCCTGATGATATTTGGTGCGGACTTCTTGCGGGTCTACCAACAACCATTTTTCATTATTCTCAACTTTTTTCATAAACAAATCGGGAATGACAACTTGCGGGAAGATATCATAGGCTTTCATGCGTTGGTCGCCGTTTTCGGTGCGGAGTTCCAAAAAGTTTTCAATATCCAAGTGCCACATATCCAAAGAAACGGTGACGGCGCCTTTGCGTTTGCCTTGTTGGTTGACGGCAATGGCCGTGTCATTGATGATGCGAATCCAAGGAATAACGCCGCCGGAGGCATTTTTGATGCCTTTGATGCGGGCGCCTTTAGCTCTGACACGCGAGATGTTGACCCCGACGCCGCCACCAAATTTGGAAATGGCGGAAATTTGGTCAATCACATAAAAAATAGAATCGCGATTATCATCCATCACGGTGATGAAGCAAGAGCTCAAATTGCCGTGCGGGCGACGCAAGTTCATCAACAAAGGCGTGCCCAAAGAGATTTTGCGGTCGGCCAATTTCAGATAAGTATCTTTAACTTGCGCCATGCGGACGGCTTTGTCTTCGTTTTGTTCAATCAACAAAGCAATGCTTAAAAACATTTCTTGCGGCAGCTCAACAATATGGTCATCAAACTCACACAAATATCTTTTGATGAGCAGGTTGGCGCCGGCATAATCATAAACCAAGTCTAACTCCGGCTTGATGAAAGAGGCGGCTTCCTTAATCTCATCTTTAGAATATTTTTCTTTAATAACTGAGGAATAAACATTATTTTTAATGGCAAAATCTAAAAATTTTTCATAATCATACGGCACGGCCTCATCGACTTTACGATAGTTTTTGACCTCTTTATAAAGCTCAAATATTTTCAAGCGACCGGCAAAATTTTTCCAATCCGGCTCCAGAACAGAAGTCAGGTTCAAAGCACTTAAAATCAAAGCATTGTTGATTTCAGAAGTGGGCATATTTTCTGTGAAAAAACTATGAATTGTTTCCAGTAGCTTATTTTTATCCAGATCAAAACCATCTAAGGCGCGCTCAACCGTGCGGGTGATCTTGCTCATGTCAAAATCTGCAATTTGACCGTTGCGTTTGGTAATTTTTTGATTTTCCATAATATCTTTTCCTCGTTTGTTTAGACTATATTATGTATTTTTATTCTTCATTGCCTACTATATATAGTATAAATAAGGCTTGTAAATATGCTTTTTCTTTTTTTTGATAATAGCTTGAAAAAACAACAAAAGCCATGTGCAAAATTATGATTTATTAACTTATTTGGATTATGGTTGCTCTGTAAGGAGAAAAAATGATAAATAAATGGAAAAATGCTTTGACGGTTTATTTTGATTGGCGCATGCTCACCATGATCGGCTTGGGTTTTTCCAGCGGTTTTCCTTTTCTTCTCGTTAGCGGCACATTGGCTTTGTGGCTGACTGATTCCGGCATTGGCTTGGAGATGATTGGCCTTTTTTCTTTGGTCAAAACACCTTATAGCTTCAAATGGCTGTGGTCGCCTTTAGTGGATAGATTTAATATTCCGCTGTTTTCCAAACTCGGGCGGCGCCGCGGTTGGGCTGTTTTTTCACAGATTTTGCTCTTATTGTCACTTTTAGCCATGGCCTCGGTGGAGCCGGCGCAATCGGTTTATTTGCTGATGTTTTTGGCTTTACTTACGGTTTTTGCTTCCGCCACGCAAGATATTGTGCTTGATGCTTATCGTGTGGAGAGTTTTGATAACCGCGACCAAGCAGCCGGCACGGCAATGTTTATCTTGGGATATCGCATCGGGTCGGTTTTTTCCGGCGCGGTGGCTCTATTACTCGCAACAATCTTAACTTGGAATGAGGTTTATGTTTGCATGGCGCTCGGCGCGGTTTTGGGTATGGTGACGATTTTATGTTCACGCGAGCCGCAAAAAAGCAAAGAACAAAAACTCAAATTTGAAGGAAGTTTTGTTCAAAGACTTAAAAATTTTTATCAAACCGCGGTCAAAAGCCCGATTGCCGATTTTATCACCCGTCCGTCTTGGTTTATTGTTTTGCTTTTTATCATGTTTTATAAGCTGTGCGATGCTTATATGGTGCCGATGACCATGCCTTTTTATGATGCCATGGGCTTTACCAAAGGGCAAATTGCTTTTGTGACCAAGTTTTACGGTATGGCGGCGACCATTATCGGCGGCATTTTGGGCGGGGTGATTGTTAACCGTTTCGGCATTGTTAAAAGTTTGTATTTGGGGAGCATTCTCCAAGGTTTGACCACACTGATGTATGTTTGGCAAGCAAATGCGGGCAATGATTTATATTTGCTGATGGGAACGGTTTCTCTTGATAATTTGGCAGGCGGTATGAGCACAACCGCGTTTGTGGCTTATATTTCTTCTCTCTGCAACACGGCTTATACGGCCACACAATATGCGCTTCTTTCTTCCTTTATGTCTTTGGCTCGTGACTTGCTTGCTTCCACTTCCGGCGCGCTGGTCAAAGTGACGGGCTGGAGTATGTTTTTTGTCATCACCACGCTGATGGCTCTTCCCGGACTCCTCATTTTATTTTATTTACAGAGGAAAAACAAAACTTAAGGTTTATTTATAAAAAAATTTATATATACTGCCTTATATTGTAAAAACGTAATTATGAGATATGTCATGAAAATATGGTTGTTGAAGATTTTTTATCTGCTTAATGTTTTTATTTTTAATACTCAATTGAGAAATAAATTTAAAAAATTTGTTTATATTAAAGGTGCGCGACTTTTTTTACAAAAAGCTCAGAAAAATGTTGATAAACCTTTTAATATTAATCCCAGTGAAAAAATATATTGGTTTTTGGAAAATGAGGATTGTAAGTATTTTAAAAATGCTTTTCCCAATAATCCCATTGTTGAAGATATCAAAGATGCTGATGTATGCTTTAAATGGGGTATGAATCGTATTTTCCGTTTTATTAAGAAAGATAAACGTTGTTTTATTGCAGAAGATAGTTTTTTGAGATCGGTCAGTGCAGCTGTTGATAAAAATGCTCCCCAAAAAGCAAGAATATCTGTTGCTTTTACTCTTGATGATTTGGCTGCTCATTATTGCGGACAATTCGTTTCTCGTTTGGAACAGAAAATTAATTCTGATGAAGAATTGGATGAGAAAACTCTTGAACAGACCAAAAAGTCAATGCAAAAAATAGTTGATAATTATATGACTAAATATAATCATCAGCCGATTTATGTTCCTGATATTTTAAAAACAAAACAACACAAGGTTTTGGTTATTGATCAATCTTTTGGGGATTATTCCATCATTTTCGGAGGAAACGGTAAACAAAAAGATTTTGATAAAATGCTGGTCGATGCCGTTAAAGAAAATCCTAATAGTTTGATTTTTGTGAAAGTTCATCCAGATACTTTGGTTGAAAGAAAAAAGAAGAAAAAAGGCTTTTTTGCTTATGATAATACAAACTATAAAAATGTGATTTTGTTTGCTGAAAATATAAATCCGGTTGCGGTTTTGAAAAACGTGGACAAGGTCTACGTTTGGTCTTCGGGCATGGGCTTTGAAGCATTGATGTGCGGCAAAGAGGTGATAACTTACGGTACGCCGTTTTATGCCGGTTGGGGCGTTACTACCGACAGACATCCTTGGTTCCAAACAGCTGAACTCAAAAAACGCCGCGCCAAAAGAAGAACCGTGGAAGAGCTGTTTTATTACAGCTATGTTTGGTATTCACACTATGTTAATCCAAAAACCAACAAGGCTTGCTCAATTGATGAGGCAGTGGATTATCTTTTGGAAAAAAGAGATGAATATTTCAAACAAAATAATATTAGAAAAGATTAAAGATTAAAGCGGAGAAAAATCTCCGCTTTTTTAAGCCTTGTCGGGCAGTTTGGCATAAATTTTATCACTCAACCAATTCGGTAAAATTGAAACCAGCCAAGTGGCAAATCTGAGTTGCCATGGAAAAGCTATGATACCTTTATTTTTAGCTATTCCATCGGCAATGATTTTTGCGGCTTGTTCTCCTTCCATGAAGAAAGGCATGGGGCAGGTGTTTTGATCTGTTATGCGTGAACGTACAAAACCCGGACAGATTACCGAAACATTGATATGTTCCGGTTTTAATCTTACACGCAAAGCTTCTCCCCAGGCTTTGACACAGGCTTTTGAGGCGCTGTATGCCGGGCAGGTGGCCAGGCCGTGATATCCGGCAATGGAGCTGACAATGGCTATGTGATGCGTGTGTAAATGATAATATTCATTGCCTTTTTTTCCCAGTTTGATTTTATCCCAGAAAGGAACGTAAAAAGCTTGTTTCTTGTTTTTCTTTTCCGCAATAAATCGATCTAAAGAAGATATTTCTTTTTTGGCTTTGTTCATATTGTGGCGAAAGGCATCCAAACTTGGTAAAACGGTGTTCAAAACACCAAAAACATTGGTATTAAAAGTATCATATACAGCCTGATTGCTCTCGCTTGGCATGCCGATGCCGGCATTGGCGATGACTAAATTGAGCTCGGCTATGTTGTTGCACTCGTTTATCCACGCGGACAGTGTTTCTTTATCCGTTACATCAACAATTTTTCCATAAACAACAGATCCAAAGTTGCGGCATTTGTTTTCTACGATTTTTAATCTTTCAGGATTTCTTCCGCAGATAAATAAATTTTTGGCGCTTGTTTTGGCATAATATACAGCCAAAGCTTCGCCAATACCGGAAGTGGCACCGGTGATTAATATATTTAAATTGCGGGTTGGCATTTTATTTTTGTTCCTTAAATTAGTTATTAACGATTGTGGATTATATTTAATAATAACTAATAAAAAGTTTAAGGAGATAAAGTTTGAGTATTTTCAGTATGACGGGATTTGCCAGACAAAACGGCGATTTCCATTTTGAAAAAACAGATTTTTCTTGGTTCTGGGAGATTAAAAGCGTTAATAATAAAGCTACGGATATCAAGTTTAGAATCCCAAGTTGGTTGGATAATTCTTTGTCTTTGGCTTGCAAAAATATTATTACAAAAAACTTTGCACGGGGCAGCTTTTCCGTTTGCTTGGATTTAACTTCAACAGCTGCGTCCCAACAGGTTAAAATCAATGAAGAACTTTTATCGGCTCTGACAAATCAAGCGCTGGCTCTTTATGCCCAGAACCCCGATAAACTCCAAAAACCATCAGCTTCCGAGCTTTTATCAATGAAAGGGGTTTGCGAGCTGGAAGATGCTTCTTTAGATGAAGAAGAGATTTCTCAACTGGCACAGGTTTTGTTGCAAAGTTTTGAACAAACTTGCCTCAAACTCAAAGATGACCGCATGGCTGAAGGAGAAAAAATCAGAACAGCTTTGCTGGATATTTTGCAAAATATTGAAAAAATCGTGTTCAAAATTGATGATTTTGCCAAAACCCTACCGCAATTGATGAAGACCCGCTTGCAAGAACAAATTGCCTCATTGCTGGAGCCCTCTAACCAGGTTTCTGAAGACAGATTGGCACAAGAAGTGGCTCTTTATGTTGCCAAAGCAGATATTCAGGAGGAAGTTGATCGCTTGAAAGCACATATCAAAACTGCAAAAAATTTGTTGTCGCTTTCAGAGCCGGTCGGCAGACGTTTGGACTTTTTGTGCCAGGAACTTAATCGCGAGGCAAATACCACTTGTTCAAAATCTTGCGATATTGAATTGACAAATTGCGGTATGGATTTAAAAACGCTGATAGAACAGTTTAGAGAACAAGTGCAAAATATTGAATAGAGAGAACAAAAATGAGTGAGATTATTGATAAGTTGAGACAAGTGCGTCGCGGAGCCATGTTTATTGTTGAAGGGCCTTCCGGCGTGGGCAAAGGCACCATCGTTAAAGAAGTTTTGAAACGCGATCCGAATATCAAATTTTCAGTTTCCGTGACCACAAGGCAAAAAAGAGAAGGCGAGGTTGACGGTGTGGATTATTATTTCATATCAGATGAAAAATATAATCAGCTGATGAAAGAAGATGCCTTTTATGAATGTGTTGACTCTCAATATGGTAACAGATACGGAACTTTGCGCTCCGAAGTGGATAGCTTTTTGAATGTGGGTGAAGATGTGCTCTTTGATATGGATTGGGTCGGGGCCAGACAAATGCGCCAAAAAGCACCCGATGATGTGGTGACCATTTATCTTTTGCCGCCGTCCATTAAAGATTTGCGTGAGCGCTTGGAGCACCGTGCCACAGATAGTAAAGAACAAATTGATAAGCGCATGGGTATGGTTTTGGAAAAAATGAGCCATTGGAACGAGTTTGACTATGTGATTGTTAATGTGGATGTGGAAGAAACCATTCTCAAAGTGCAAAAAATTATCTCCGGCGAAAGAATGAAGCGCGTGCGCCAAACCGGCTTGAATGATTTTGTTAATGCCTTGATAAAGGAAGCTACGCAAAATGGGTGATGTTTATTATGACAGATACGGCAAAGAAAAATATGGTGAAGATATTATTTCCATGCACCAAAAAGGCTATTTTGCCGTGTTGCTCAAAGATAACAAGGTTTTGTTGACTTATCCGCCGCAAGTGGATTGGCCCGAGTTTCCGGGAGGAACGGTTAGCCGCAGAGAAGATTTCAGAGATTGTCTTTATCGCAAGCTTTATGAAGAAACCGGATTGGATTTTATGCTCAATCACGGTATCAAAGAATTTTCTCAAACAATCAATTATTTTGCCGATGATGCCAAACCAAACGGTGTCTTTTGTATTTATGAACAAACTTTTATTGTTTATGATGCGGCTACATATGGTTTTGACAGCGATAAAGAAAAATGGAAAACACCTGAGAACGGCAAAGCTTGTTGGGTTAAGGTTGAAGATATTTTATCTAAAAAAATCAAAATCAATTATACGCATTGGTTGGCGATGCAAGCCTTGTTTGCAAGCTGAAGCCACAAACTGGAGGCACAAGCTGAAGCCAGCTTGACCGCATTGGTTTGATGGCCTGGCGAACGGTGCCACGAGGACCGCGATGCTCTTCTCGTTCTGGGCGGAGGCTTTGTGCCTAGAATAAGCGGAGAACAGCTTGGCTTGACTGAGAAGCTAGGCTCAGAGAATTAATCGCCAATTGTTGACGGGTTTGCAGAGAGAGCATATTGGCGCTCTCTTCATTCATATCGGCAAGTGTGAGCTTATCGGCACCCTCTTCCAACACATTAATCAAATTATCGGTAAAAGTCTCGCGCTCGGTGATAATCGAATAATAGTTGCCAAGCTTGGTTGAGGCCGAACGCAAAGTATTTTTTGCCTCAATCACCTGATTGATGCTGTTTTGCACGTCTTTGGCTTTGGTCCAATCCGCCGTCATCATACCGATTTTATCCGAGCTCAAATCCACACCGCTCACCTCTAATGTTGAACTTCTGTTTTCATTAAAAATCACTTTCAAATCATCGGCTTGAAGTAAGTTCACACCTTTATAAGAACTGTCTTTAATCAAAGAATCATATTGCGACAAGGCATTGTTATATTGCTTTTGATAAACCTCGCGATTGGCTTGTTCTTCGGCTTCTTTAGCCTCTTGCTCGGCTTTTTCTTCATCTACAATTTCACTCGGCGTCTGCCAAGAAGACGTCTGGCCAACATTCAGCGTACTTTCTACATTATCTGCTGTGATATAGTGAATTGACTGAGTGACATTCTCCTCCTCATAATCAGCTTGAATTTCATACCATTTGGTTGCACCATCTTTTTCATAAGCAATTTTTGCGCCTTGCTCAATTGTAAACAAGTTTGGCGCATAGCCACCAGTATTGGCACCGATATAAAAATCAGCTTGTCCTGACAAATAAATTTGTGCCGATGAGGTTACGGTCATCTTATTACCGCTAGAATCCGACAATAAGATTCCATGATCTTTCTCAGTATCTATTTTAATATTTCCGGCAAGATTTGCTGTGGAATTGATAAAAATTGAAAAACCATAACTTCCAGATTCACCACTAGTTTTGATAAATAAGTCTGACCCTGAGGCAATATCTACATTAGAGTTGTGATAAGCTGAAATACCTATAGCGCTTCTCCCAGTTGTTGCAATTTGCAACTTTGCTTTCCAACCTTAAATTAGAACTGTTATCTAAATTTATGCCATTGCCATCTTCTCCTAAAGTTTCAATATTCACTTTGGCTTCTGAAGCTATGGTTAAATTTGATTGATTGTTCATATCTATGGCGTTTCCGTTCTGTCCCGAGGTTTTAATATTCACCAATGCTTGTGAAGCAATCGTTGCATTAGCCGTTGCACCCAGGGCCAAACCAAAAGCATAAGTCCCCGACATATCAATATTAAAACGCTCCGATATGTTGAGTGTGGTCTTTGATGACATATAAATTCCGGCTTTACCAGAATTGTTATTATTTGAAAATTCTGCTTTTATACACACATTTTGCACATCTGCAACCACATCTGTCCCTGTTATACTTATAACATGGCAGCTACCCGTTTCGTTTGTATTTTCATAATTCAAACTCAAATCACTGACCAGACAGCCGGTTTTTGTTATGTCTATTAAATTCTTGGCGGCGGAGGAAGTAGCCGAGATGCTTGAAAACTCTTCGCCCTCGGTGCCGAAGTTGCCGTAATAGTTGACGCCGACAAGTTTTTGGTTTTCTTGTAAGCTTAAGCCACCTGAGGTGGAGATGTCGCCCAAGTCAATTTTGCCATAAACGCAGATTTCTTCTTTGCCGCTGTCTACCGCTGCGCGCAGCTCTTCGGCATTGGTCACGACCGCTCCGTTGGCTCCGACCAGCTTTTCAAAATAGCTCTTCTCCGGCACATAAACCCCGGTGTTGACTTGCTCGGCAATGGC